>JBDSUW010000166.1:0-19599 GCA_039927535.1 Chitinophagaceae bacterium
CTCTATGGGTTTACTGCTATCGGCTTATTATGATATGACGGAAGGATTTGTAAACTGGGATACGGTAGTTATAAGCAAGGCGGGGGGTAATTTAAAATTTGCATTCGACAGTTTAAATTTAGAAGAAATAAAAAAAGACACATTGATTTATCAAACTGCCCTTGATCCTTACAACAATGCAAAAAACGAATTAGAAGCTATTCTTGCCGATCCATCACTTGCTGAAAAAAGGGGCTCGTTAAATATTCTATCAGATAATATTCGTAACCTTCTGGTAATTGTAAAATATGATGGTGCAAAAGTTTACTGGCAGGAATGCCCCATGGCATTTGATGGTGACAGACCGGGCAACTGGTTGAGCAAAACAATTGAAGTTCGTAATCCATATCTCGGTACAAAAGATCCAAAATATGGCAACTCAATGCTTGAATGTGGTGGGCCAAAAGATACCATAAACTTTGTTGCTGAACTCTCTCCTCAATAATGAAATTTATATGAGAAAATTAAATTGGAAAATAGTCTTGAGCTAATAAGGTGGTTTGTAGCTAAATTAAGTTGTAGCACTTAAATAATCAAAATACTCAATTAAATTAAAAATGCTGAATCTTGACTTTTCAATTTTCCCGAATTTAGAAACTGAAAGGCTAGTTCTCAGACAACTTAAAGAGGAAGATACTAAAGAACTATTTTTTCTTCGTACAGATGAAAATGTGCTTCAGTTAATTGGAAAGGAGCCGGCAAAAGATATTAAAGAGGTGGGGGAGCTGTTGAATAAAATAAATGAATCAATTAAGCATGCAGAAACAATAATGTGGGGAATTGCCCTCAAATCAGCTCCGGCTAAGATAATTGGAACTATTTGTTTCTGGAATATTGCCCGGCAGCATTATAGAGCTGAAATAGGGTATTTACTTCATCCGGATCACTGGAGAAAAGGATTAATGAAAGAAGCTATTTTACAAGTTTTGGATTACGGATTTAATGATATGAAACTTCATAGTGTTGAAGGAAGAATAAAAGCTGATAATAGGCCGTCAGCTGGGATTCTTGAAGCAACTGGTTTTGTGCAGGAAGGATATCTTAAAGAAGAGTATTATTTTAAGGATAAATTCTATGATAGTATTATTTATTCAAGACTACGATAACTAGTAAGCTTGTTATTCAGAGTTGCTGATATTGTAGTGACTTTTGTTCAACATTTAAAGAATTTTTTTTAAGGATACATATAATTAAAAATGCCTGTAAAAACAGGCATTCTTTTCGAGATAAATCAAATATTTAAATTTGTTTACAAGGTCAAGTTAATGCCTGTAAATGTGTTTACAAAATATATTACTTTGTTTATACAATGTAATTTATCAAATTAAGCTTTTACACTTACCTGTTTTGATAATAAGCAACCCCAATTGTCAGATATTATAGAAGATTTTTGTAATTTGAGGGATAGTAAAGCAACCAACCGTTGCCGAATGTTAGTCTAAAGTCTGAAAGTTGTTCATTAAAAAATAGATAGTATGAAAAGATTAATCGCCTTTTTTATTCCTTTTACTTTAGCATTTTTCTTTATGTCGAATAAAACGCTGGATTATAAACCCGGCAATAATCAAACCGATGGGCCTTATGTTTTCTATAAAGAAGATAAAGTTCATGTCAATTATATTCTTAATGACAATGGAACTAATAAGTTAAAACTAACAGTACCGCTATCGCAAAAGGAAAGCATTAAATTAACTATAGCTACAGATAGAGAGGATATATCATTCGAAGTGGCATTAAAAAAAGATCTTCAAAACGAAAAGACCGATTTTTCAGGAGTAACCAAAATGTTTGTTGTTTCCGATATTGAAGGCGAATTCAAAGCATTCAGAGAATTGTTACAAGGCAACAATATAATAGACGATAAATTCAATTGGACATTTGGCAACGGTCATCTGGTGCTGACCGGGGATTTTGTTGACAGAGGCAACCGGGTTACCGAAGTTTTATGGTTCATTTATTCTTTAGAAGAAAAAGCAAAAGCAGCAGGAGGCCATGTTCATTTTATTTTAGGAAATCATGAAATAATGAACCTCAACAATGATTTACGTTATGTACATCCGAAATATATAGAGAGTGCTGCATTAATGAATGAAAGCTATCTTAACCTCTACAGTGAACATACAGAGTTGGGACGTTGGTTTCGGACGAAAAATGTTATCGAAAAAATAGGAAACGTCTTATTCATGCATGCAGGAATTTCAACCGAAATAAATGAAATGGATATGTCTGTTAGCAAAATTAATAAGTTAGTGAGACCTTGCTACGGTAATACTTCTGGGAAATATAATAGTTCCAAAGTAGAAATGTTGTATAGTGATGCAGGTCCATTCTGGTACCGGGGATATTATGGTAAGGAAAAACCCTCAATTGATCAGATTGAACATGTCCTTTCATCTTACAAGGTAAAACATATTGCAACCGGCCATACGGTTATAGCCGATACAGTTAGTGTTTTATATAATGGAAAATTATTTAACACTGATGTTCATCATGCCGGCGGACACTCAGAAGGGTTGCTGATTGATGGGAATAAATTTTACAGAGCAACACCCACCGGAGAAAAGTTTTTAATACTGGACTAATATTTTTTGAATTGTATAATTTTGGCTATTTTGTTGTCTCAAAAAATAACCAAAACCTCAGTTATGAAAAAAACAATAATCGTTTTAATGATATTCGGTCTTCTTGTTTCTTGCAAGAGTAAAGGCGATTCAAAAGAAACCAAGAAAGAAAACACAACGAAAGATGATTATCAGGGTATGGATGATAAAACTGATAAAACAGACAACGCTGAAAAAACAGAGACTGATTACAAAGAAAAAGATAATGGCAATAAAGATGAACTGGATGAAGATGGAAACAACAAGGCGGATGTTGAATCTATAAATGGTCAGGACGACAGCGAATGGCCGCAATCTGAAAGAGATGCTTTTGTAACAAATTGTGTAAGGGAAGCTGTAAAAGCCGGGCAAACCCGTAGCATTTCACAAAGGTATTGTGACTGTATGTTAGATAAAATTGAAGGTCTGTATCCTGACATCAAGGAGGCCGCAAAGCTAAATGATGCAGATATTGATCGTCTTACCACCAAATATGCTCCAGGTTGCCTTAAATAAAAATTGAAGAATTTTATTTTTTTATAAGCCTGAACTCGAAAGTTCAGGCTTATCGTTTTTAGGTATTATCCGCATTCCCGCTTAAATTTGCCTCACCAAAAAAGTTATTAAAAAATGGCAAGATCAATCGCATTTCGGGATGCTCTGAAAGAAGCAATGAATGAAGAAATGAGAAGGGATGATAGGGTTTACCTGATGGGAGAGGAAGTAGCAGAATACAACGGAGCTTATAAAGTAAGTCAGGGTATGCTGGCAGAATTTGGACCCAAAAGAGTAATTGATACTCCTATATCTGAATTAGGATTTACCGCAGTAGCAGTTGGTTCGGCCCAAAACGGATTAAGACCTGTTGTTGAATTCATGACTTGGAATTTTGCAGTATTGGCTTTAGATCAAATATTAAATACCGCTTCCAAAATGTTGGCAATGAGCGGTGGACAAATTTCTTGCCCGATTGTTTTCAGAGGCGGTAATGGTTCTGCGGGTCAGCTGGGTGCACAGCATTCAACAGCTTTTGAAGCTCTTTATGCTAATATTCCAGGAATAAAAGTTGTTTCACCCAGCAATGGATATGATGCCAAAGGCTTGCTTAAACAGGCTATCCGCTATGAAGAAGACCCGGTAATGTTTATGGAAAGTGAGCAGATGTATGGTGATAAAATGGAAATTCCTGAAGAGGAATATTATATTGAATTAGGTAAGGCAGATATTAAAAAGGCCGGTCGGGATGTAACCATCGTTTCTTTCAATAAAATGATGAAAGTAGCAATGTCAGCCGCAACTGAACTGGAAAAAGAAGGAATTAGTGCTGAGGTTATAGATTTACGTACCATCCGTCCGTTAGACTGGAAGACAATTCTTGAAAGTGTAAAGAAAACGAACCGCCTTGTTATAATTGAAGAGCAATGGCCGTTTGCTTCTGTTTCTTCGGAGATAACGTACAGAATCCAGAAGGAAGGCTTTGATTATTTGGATGCACCCATTCGCCGGATTACTGCAGCTGATGCACCTTTGCATTATGCCCCGAATCTTGTTGCTGCAGCATTACCGGATGTTCCCCGAACTGTGAAATTGGTAAAAGAAGTGATGTATCTCCAGAAATAATAATACTGTATGAACTTTTAAAAACCCTGAAGAATTTTCAGGGTTTTTTATGCATGAAGCAAAAAAAATAAAAATTACGTACGGTTATCATGCAACATTTTAAATTTTAAACTATATCTTCGTTTCGGTTTTTCATAGGATATTGGATTTTAAAAACGAGGCTGGGTTTCTACCCGGCTTCTACTTTTTTGGTACCTTCTTTACAGAATTAATTCTAAGTTGTAAATTCCTGCAAAAACCTCATTCAACTCAAATCGTTTATTTTTACGCATAAATATTTTCCAATGGCTGATATACTTATTATTGATGATGAAAAGGCGATTCGTAAAACGTTAACTGAAATTCTAACGTTTGAAGGGTATAAGATTGATGAAGCTGCCGACGGCGAAGAAGGGTTGAAAAAATTTAAGGAGAAAACTTTTGATCTGGTTCTCTGCGATATAAAGATGCCTAAAATGGATGGCATTGAATTTTTAGAAAAAGCTGGAGAAGTAAATGCTGATGTCCCGATTATTATGATTTCCGGACACGGAAATATTGAAACAGCCGTAGATGCTGTAAAAAAAGGAGCTTATGATTATATCTCCAAACCGCCAGATCTTAATCGCCTGCTAATTACGATACGCAATGCAATGGATAAAAGCACATTGGTTTCCGAAGCCAAAGTGCTGAAGAGAAGGGTGAGCAGGGTACAGGAAATGATTGGTGAATCAGCTCCCATTAAAAAGATAAAAGAGACAATTGAAAAAGTAGCTCCAACAGATGCCAGAATTTTAATTACCGGAGATAATGGTGTTGGTAAAGAATTAGTGGCAAGATGGATACATGAAAAAAGTAACAGAGCTTCTGCCCCCATTGTAGAAGTGAATTGCGCCGCTATTCCATCTGAATTAATTGAAAGTGAACTTTTCGGACATGAGAAAGGCTCCTTTACTTCTGCGATAAAACAAAGGATAGGGAAATTTGAAACTGCCAATGGCGGCACACTTTTTTTGGATGAGATTGGCGATATGAGTGCCAATGCTCAGGCAAAAGTGCTGAGAGCTTTACAAGAAGGTAAAATAACAAGGGTTGGTGCCGAGAAAGACATAAGTGTAGATGTAAGAGTTGTTGCCGCCACCAATAAAGATCTATTGAAAGAAGTGGAAGAAAAAAACTTCCGGCTTGACCTTTATCATCGCCTTAGTGTAATTCTGATTCATGTTCCTTCATTGAATGAAAGAAGAGATGATATTCCAATGCTGGTAGATCAGTTTCTTACCGATATCTGTTCCGATTATGGAATTGCAGAAAAGCCCATTGATAAAGATGCCATCAAGCTATTACAGGAATATGACTGGACTGGTAACATACGGGAACTTCGAAATGTAGTGGAAAGACTGGTTATTCTGTCCGGTAAGAATATTACCACGGAAGATGTAAAGAGCTATGTAATGCCGAAATAACTTTTTTGCAGACCTCGATCTTTATTTTACTCCATTAACCGGTAAAAATGTGCTATTGACACCCGTTTCACAAAACTTTTAAGCTTAATATTTTGATAAGCACATATTTACGATATTTTTGCCTGCACTAAAATAAGCTCATGCCCCTTACACATTTTTTTATAGTTTATCTTATTGGAACACTCATTGTTTTTCTTCCATCTTTTGGACTTGCAAAGCTTTTTGTAAAGGCTGGCGTTCCTGCCTGGAAGGCTTACGTTCCTTTTTATAATACCTGGGTGATGCAGGACTTAGCCCAGCGTCCAAAACATTGGGTGTTTTGGCAGTTTATTCCGGTTGTTGGATGGTTCATTAGCCCGGGAATATTTATTGAGTTCGTCAAACTGTTCGGTAAGTTTGGCTTAGGTCATCATACGGCTACCGCTTTAGCGGCACCAGTTTATTTTCCATACCTGGCCATAAAAGAAGATCCTAAATTCATCGGGCCAGAGGCTGTTAAGAAACATAAGAAAAAGGGCTGGAGAGAATGGGTAGATGCTGCCATTTTTGCGATAGTAGCTGCAACATTAATAAGAACTTTTGTATTTGAAGCTTATACCATTCCATCTGGTTCCATGGAAAAAACTTTATTAATAAAAGATTTTCTGTTTGTAAGTAAACTGAGTTACGGACCAAGAATTCCAAACACACCATTGTCCGTTCCCTTTGTACATAATTATCTGCCGGGAAGCTCCAGAAAATCATATTCTGAAGCAATAAAAATTCCTTACACAAGATGGTTTGGCACTTTGCCAAAAAGAGGCGATGTGGTGGTGTTTAATTTTCCTGCTGGTGATACGGTCATCAACAAAGATGATTATCAATCAAAACATCCTTACTATCAGCTATGCCGTGAATTAGGAAATGGGGATGTTGATAAGGGAAGGCAAATTATTTTAAATGATCCTGAACAGTATCCTCTGGCAATTCATCCGGTGGATAAAACTGATAACTATATCAAACGTTGTGTAGCTGTTGCTGGTGATACCGTACAGATAATTAACAGTGATGTTTATTTAAACGGAGAAAAACAAAAATTACCACCTTACTCACAGTTGGACTACGATGTTACAACTACGCAGCCATTAGATGGGGATTTTGCAAAAAGTGAATTTGATGTAGATATTTTCAATCCACAAGAAAGTATGGCAATGAATAATAACAGATATCGGTTATTACTAACTGCTAAATCGGTTGAAAAAATGAAAGGATCTCCATTGATTAAAAGCATAAAGCCTGTTGTTGACACATTGCCAGCTTACAATGCGGCATTCGAAGATTATGTTTATAAAAATAATTGGACGGTTGACAACTATGGTAAAATATGGGTTCCTAAAAAAGGAAGATCACTAATATTGAATGATAGTACTTACAGCATTTATCAACGGGTGATAAGAGTGTATGAGAAGAATGATCTTGTTGTAAAAGATGGCAAATATTTTATCAATGGTAAAGAAACAACCAGCTACACTTTCAAAATGGATTATTACTGGATGATGGGAGATAATCGCCATCAGTCACAGGATTCAAGATTTTGGGGCTTTGTGCCGGAAGACAGGATTGTTGGAAAGGCTTGGATGATATGGTTCAGTTATGATGGATCACCAAGATGGAAAAGGTTCTTCAACATCGTAAAATAAATGTAACTTTAAATAGGCCGTGTCAAAAACGAAAATCGTCATTACGAGGGAGGAACGACCGAAGTAATCTCCTGAATACTATCATCATTTATTGAGATTGCTTCACTTCGTTCGCAATGACGATTTTTGGGACTGCCTCTTCTTGTATTTAATCCAATCATGTATAATGGCAGACAACAAATTTGAATTTTCATACTCAGCGTTTAATGATAGCAGCGAACTCAATGAAGCGGATGCATTACTTTTAAATGAAGCAAGAAAGGTTACAGCAGATGCTTATGCACCTTATTCAAATTTTCATGTAGGTGCTGTGGCAATATTAGAAAATGGTGAAAAAGTAGCTGGCACTAATCAGGAGAATGCTTCTTATCCGGTTGGCATTTGTGCAGAAAGGGTTTTATTGGGATCTGCTGCTACACAGTTTCCCAATGTCCCAATAAAGACAATGGCAATCAGCTATTATAGTAAAGAAGTAAAAAGCGATCATCCTATTTCTCCTTGTGGCATGTGTCGCCAGGCACTGCTCGAATACGAAACCAGAACTGATAAACCGATACGAATAATTTTAAGTGGACAAGAAGGGAAAGTATTTATAATTAATACCGTAAAAAACCTGTTGCCGTTTGCATTTACCAGTGATGAGTTGATATAGTTTATTTTATGGACTTTTGACTTATTCGAGTCATAGAAAGAAATAAAATGAAAATAGTATTTTTTATAGCTACATTTTTGTTTTTAGTCTCGTGTAAAAAAAAAGTACCATCAATCTTTTTGGGTACTTGGAAAATAGATAGTTCTACAAATGGGTCCACAAAAAGATTATCCAAACCATATGAATCAGGCATCCTGAATCTTAAAAAAGATGGAACTTACACCTATAACTTAGCTGCTGCTGATGTTTTTAATGAGTATAGTGGATTATTTTTTGTGTCAGACTCTATTAATGGAATTAAAATCCTAAAATTAGAAATAGGGTCAAACTATAATTTTTACTACGTTGTTGAAAAACTTGAAAATAACATGATGCAGGTAAGTAGCAGGCAGAGTTATGATTACGGGGACTCAACAATTTATTTTACTAAGAGAGATATCTTTAAACGAAAAGAATCGACCAAATAAACTAAAAAAGTGTCTGCACACCGTAAGCAATTTTTGCTTCATGCTCCAGCAGCCATTTCTTTCTCCATAGCCCGCCAGCATAGCCTGTTAAATCCCGGTTAGAACCAATTACACGATGACAAGGAATTACGATGGCGATATTGTTTTTCCCGTTTGCATTGGCCACTGCTCTAGTAGCTTTTGTATCACCAGTCATTTTTGCCAAATCCATATAACTTATGGTTCTTCCAAAAGGTATTGTGAGTAAGTGATTCCAGACATCCAGTTGAAAAGCTGTGCCGGATTGATTCATTGGAAAATCAAATTGCCTTCTTTCACCATTGAAATATTGAATCAATTGCTCCACACAATTGATAAGCATCCGAGAAATATGTTTTTTGTTTCCTTCTGCTTTTTGCGATGTATCATGAAATGTTACTTCACTTATACATTGCTCAGTGCCGGATATTTTTAAAATTCCTACTGGAGAATGATAATATGTTGTGGTGACAGACATTGTTAGCCGATCTTCATTCCGTTGCTTGTATTTTTTTCAGGTTGCAATAAAATTACGGCATTGTTTTCATCATACACTCCCAGCACCAGACATTCACTGATGAAATCAGCTATTTGCTTGGGAGGAAAGTTTAGTACTGCAATAATTTGCCTGTTTAATAAATCATCTTTAGTGTAATGTGCTGTTATTTGTGCTGATGATTTTTTAATTCCAATCTCGTCGCCAAAATCAATGATAAGCTTGAATGCAGGCATTTTCGCTTTAGGAAAATCTTCCACACTGATAATTGTCCCCAATCGCATATCTATTTTTTCAAAATCACTCCAATTGATGGTCATCTTATATTTTTTTTGTAAACTTGATGAAAATTACGGATTATGACGCCTGAAAAAAAACATTCCTCGATTTCCCGTAGAAATTTTGTTCGTAATACTGCTATGGTTGGTGCTGGTTTCTTTATAGTTCCCCGCCATGTGTTGGGTCGTGGGTTTATTGCACCAAGTGATAAATTAAATATTGCCGGTATTGGCGTTGGCGGTAAAGGTCAAAGCGATTTGTTTGAATTTGCAAAAAGCCCCAAAGTAAATATTGTTGCTCTATGTGATGTGGATGACAGGCAAGCTAAAAAAGCAAGGGAAACATATACAAAAGCACCTTATTACCGTGACTTCAGAGAAATGCTTGCAAAAGAAAAAAACAATATTGATGCAGTGAGCATTTCTACTCCTGATCATACACATGCCATTGCCACTTTATCAGCTATGCAATTGGGCAAACATGTGTACACACAGAAGCCCCTCACACATAATATTTATGAAGCAAGAACATTAGCTCAAGCTGAATTAAAATACAAAGTGGTAACACAAATGGGTAACCAAGGTGGCTCTGGTGATGGTGTACGCAAAGCCAAAGAAATGATTGATGCCGGAATGATCGGTAAAGTAACGGAAGCAAAAGCATGGACAAACAGGCCTGTTTGGCCGCAAGGAATTCCAACTCCAACCGGAAAACATGATATACCAAAAGAACTGGATTGGGATCTCTGGCAAGGCCCTGCAAAAGCTATTGATTACAATCCTGCTTACCTACCTTTTAATTGGAGGGGTTGGTGGGCTTACGGAACAGGAGCATTAGGTGATATGGCTTGTCATATTATGGACCCGATCTTCAGAATTCTTCCGATTGATTATCCGGATGCTGCTGAATGTAGTGTGGCAACTATATGGAAAGAAATGTGGAATGATACGCAAAACTTAGATGCTTGCCCGCCTGCTTCCATTATTCATCTTAACTATCCTGTTAAAAATGAGAAGAGAAGTATTAAAGTATCCTGGCATGATGGAGGCTTGTTACCAGAACGTCCTGATGAATTATTACCCGAAGAAGAATTTGGTAATTGGGACGGAGGTGTTTTGTTTATTGGTACTAAAGGAAAATTATTGTTGGATTGTTATGGAGCTAACCCAAGATTGTTGCCAACGAAGTTGATGAGAGATAAGGCAATGCCGGTAGAAAAGATTAAAAGAGTTCCTGAAGGACATTACATACAATGGGTGAATGCCTGCATAGCAGGTTATGGCAAAGGAGAAACAAGTTCGCCTTTCTCTTACGCCGGACCATTTACAGAAAGTATTTTGATGGGAAATCTTGCCATCAGAAGCTGGATGCTCAAAAATCCAAAATTGAAAGGATGGGGTGATAAATATCTGGGAAGAAAGAAATTGCTGTGGGATGCAAAAAATATGAAGGTCACCAACTTTGATGAAGCAAATCAATTTGTGAAAAGAGAATATAGGGATGGTTGGAAATTATCTCTTTAATATTCAATAACATTATTGAATTCATCTTGCATGTCTAAAACAAATAAATGTCATTTTTGTATCACTTACAAAGGCAGAATAACCGATTTAAACCTGTTTATTATTTATTACTTATTTTTCTACTCTTAAGTTTTATCACTCGTATTGGGTTGTTGATTTATTCTTCAAAATCTGTTGATTTAGATTTAAAAACGTTACTCGGAATTTTCTCTATTGGTTTATTTTATGATATCTGCATTGCGTTATTTCTTTCGATTCCATTTATTCTGCATATTTGGTTTACAGGAGAAAGAATTTATAAAAATCCCTGGAGATGGGTGGTGATCGGTCTTTATCTGACTGCTATTTCACTTCTTTTATTTACCAATATCATTCCAAAAGAATTCAGCAGGGCATTGGTACTTATTCTTTTAGGTCTTCTGTGTTTTAGATTTTCCATCTATCTCTTGCTTTTATTTACAGGGCAGACATTTCGTATTCGTTGGAGAAAAGTAATTCTGCTATTAGGGTTTTTTATAGTCGCATTTATCCTGTGTTTTAATGTTGTCAGCGAATTCTTCTTCTGGGATGAGTTTGGCTCAAGGTATAATTTTATAGCAGTTGATTATCTTGTTTATACAAGCGAAGTAATTGGTAATATAAAAGAATCATATCCGGTTGTATGGATAGTGATTATTGTTATGTTTATAGCAATATTATGCTGGTGGCCGTTTCGGAGGAAGATTGCAAAATCAGTGGATGCCCCATCATCCTTTAAGTACAGATCATTGATAGCTTGTTTAATTTTAGTGCTGCCTATTTTAGTTTACTTTTTTATAAACGAAAGACTAAAGAATTTTAGCAAGAACACCTATGCAAATGAATTAGCAGGAAACGGTATTTACGAATTTGGTACAGCATTTTTTAAAAATGAACTGGATTTTTACCAATTCTATGAAACGTTGCCTGACAAAGAAGCCTTTAATATCATGAGAAAGGAGTTGGAAACTCCTGGTTCAAGATTTTTGAGTAATGATATTTATAATCTTGACAGGATGATCAGCTATGCTGAACCAGAAAAAAAATACAACATTGTATTAATAAGTATGGAAAGTCTTAGTGCATCTTTTATGAAAAAATTTGGAAGCACTATTGATATCACTCCTCAATTAGATAGCCTGGCGGATAAAGGCATATTGTTCACAAAATTATATGCCAGTGGAAACAGGACTGTAAGAGGACTTGAAGCCTTGTCACTGTCTATCCCTCCGCTGCCAGGACAAAGTATTGTAAAGAGGCAGAATAATGAAAATCTGTTCTCTATTGGCGCTGTCTTAAAAGAACATAATTACAATACAAGTTATATGTACGGTGGGTACAGTTATTTTGATAATATGAAATACTTTTTTGAAAATAATGGTTACAGTGTATTTGATAGAAATTCGATTGATGCATCAACTGTAGATTTCGCTAATATCTGGGGCGTAGCTGATGAATATCTTTTCAATTATACACTTACACAATTAGATAAGAATTACAAGACTGGACAACCATTCTTTGCACAGATAATGACCGTATCAAATCACCGTCCTTACACTTACCCAAAAGGAAGAATTGATTATAATCCAGATGATCAGTCTCGGGAAGGAGCAGTAAAATATACAGACTACTCGATTGGTAAATTTATAAAAGATGCTTCTGTAAAACCTTGGTTTAAAAACACAATTTTTGTAATCGTTTCAGATCATTGTGCCAATGCAGCAGGAAAAGTAGAGTTACCGGTAAATGGCTATCACATTCCAATGATTATGTATGCTCCTGATATTTTAATACCCAAAAAATTTGAAAGGCTAACTGCTCAAATAGATATTGTACCGACTATTCTTGGTTTATTGAAATTGAGTTATAAATCAAAATTCTATGGTAGAGATATTTTTAATTATCCCGAAGGAAAGGACAGGGCATTGATCAGCACCTATCAGGGATTGGGATATTTAACAAATAATGATTTAGTAGTGCAGATGCCTCCTAAAAAGGTAAACCAATATAAAATAGATTTAAAATCGGGGCAAAGCATCGATGTAAAAGTGAATGATAGTTTGGTGAAAATTGCTAAAGCTTATTATCAGACAATGGGATGGATAATAAAAAAAAATAAGTACAGATTTCCGATTATGGAACAAAAATAAATCAATTACGCATCCAGTAATTTAATTAAGTTAGCCAGTTCTTCTTTTTTATACTGTTCTTTTTCATTGTCAAAGCATTTGCTGAACTCCCCCAGCAATTGCTGAATTACCTGTTTGTTTGATTGCGGTTTGAAATATGAGCCAACGGGCGGCACTGAAATTCTTTTAAAATAACTATCTACATCATCCTGTGTAAACACCTGCCCGGAGGTGGCATCAATAAAGAATTCTATTTTATGAATTGGATTTGGAAGATTCTCTTCGGAATAACCAGGTTTGAAATAAGCTATGATAAATTGCTTGGGAATATTAATTGCTCTTACAGGAATATCAAGTAACTCGCAAAGAATCAAATATAGAATACCATTACTAATCTGGTTACCTCTCTTTGCTTCCAATGTTTTGTTCAATAAAAATTCACCCGGTTCTTTATAGTTTGTTTCTCCGCCTTTCAAACCATAGTAGGTATATAATATGCTGGTAACAATATTAATTTGTTCCAATGGGGTGAGATAGTTGTTCAACTCCAGCCAGATATTGCGTCTTACTTTTTCTATTTCCTGCATTATAGGTGTAGTAGAAATATCGGGATATTGAAATTTACAGGCAAGCATTGCACCAAGCTTCATATCATGGTGACCGGAAATATTCCATTGGCGATAGTCTTCTGTAAGGTCAGTAAAATGAAGCCGATGAATCAGTAACTCAATCCTTGTTTGTATTTCTTCATTGGGAGTGGTTTCCCAGAGATGTTCCAGGTTGGGAATAATATTTTTACCATAGTCAACAATCTTATTCGACACCAATCCAAACACTTCCTCGTCAGGATCGTCGATCAATGTAAACAGAGCAGATATTTCGTTGTTTGTTTCCAAGGTGATGATTCGGACACAATATCTTTAATGCAGATGGAATAGAATAGCTAAACTTTTCCACAGGTGGGGATACAATTTGTGATTTTAAGTTTATTGTCTATACTTCATTCCTGTTAGGGTGCTTACTATTAAGAGAATGTTTTATGTTTGATAGATGAAAGTCAAACTATTGGTAAGTATATTTTTATTGCTGTCAGCCATGGCAAAATCTCAGGTATCTGATTTGTTTACGGTTAAAAAAGATAGCTCAGGATTTGAACTCACTTTAAAAGGTGCTTCACATCTTGCTTC
This sequence comes from Chitinophagaceae bacterium, assembly GCA_039927535.1. GTDB lineage: Bacteria > Bacteroidota > Bacteroidia > Chitinophagales > Chitinophagaceae > JJ008. The sequence goes on from JBDSUW010000166.1 coordinate 14,153, forward strand.
ATTACCATTAAAATGTGTGTTACAAGAGTTTCCCAATAAAACAAATCACACTTCTAATACAGACAGCGACCATGTATTTCTTCCTAAACAATTACATCCGGCATTTTATGGTTGCTTCGACTGGCATTCATCTGTGCATGGGCATTGGATGCTGATACGGTTGTTGAAATTATTTCCGCAAATGCAGGAAGCAAATTTGATTAGAGAAATACTTAATAAAACAATTACAAAGCAGAATATCATTAATGAAGTAAAGTATTTCAGTATGCCACTCACTGCATCCTGGGAACGAACATACGGTTGGGCATGGATACTAAAACTGGACGAAGAATTATATAGCTGGGGTGACGTAGATGCAAAACGTTGGCATGAAGCAATGCAACCATTAACAAAAAAAGTTGTTGAACTGTGGACAAAATTTCTGCCCAAACAAACTTATCCAAATCGCACCGGTGTACACCCTAATACAGCATTTGGATTAGTGTTTGCTTTGGATTATGCAAGAACTGAAAAGGATAAAGCATTTGAAAATGCAATCATTGCTTCCGCAAAAAAGATTTATGGCAAAGATAAAAATGCACCAGCTTCCTGGGAACCTAATGGGGCAGATTTTTTATCACCAAGTTTAGAAGAAGCAGATTTAATGCGAAGAGTATTATCAACAAAAGAATTTATACCCTGGTTTAACCAGTTTTTTAATTTACAAAGCCTGAAGCACCTAAGCATTTTGCCAGTTGTATCTGACAGAACAGATTTACAAATCGTTCATCTTGATGGTTTGAGTTTTAGCCGCAGCTGGTGTATGAAAGGATTAGCTGCAGTATTACCAGCAAGAGATGCAAGGAAAAAATTATTGCTGCGGTCATCCGTCAACCACCTATCTACTGCATTACCACATGTGGTAAGCGGTGAGTATGGAGGAGAGCATTGGTTGGCGAGTTTTGCTGTTTACGCTTTGGTGAATTAAACCCCAACCCCTAAAGGGGCTTTTAGAGTCTATGGAATAAATGTGTGCTATTATCTTTGAAAATAGAAAGTATATTAAAATTATTAAGTTCTTAAGCCCTTCCTGCTGTGGGGTTGGGGATACCCTTCCTCGCTACAACCATCCAATCCCAGGGCTTTGGTTCTTTCAACCATATGGGTGATTTAATGAATTCTGTATCCCAGTTGTATTCTATTTTTTGAAATTCTTCTGCAACAAATCCTTCTTTGGATAAAAGCAATTGTAATTCTTCTTTCAAGTAATGTTTATGCGGCACATCATCTATTTCAACATTACCTTTTTTAATATTATTCCACTTAGAGAAAGCATCTTTTCCATTTTTTGTTTTTGGGAAAAGTTTAGTATCAATTTTATATTGTTGCTGGATAATATTGGTGAGCAGCCATGATTCTAATGAAGGAATTGTAATAACAATTCTGCCTCCTTTTTTAACACAGGCTGACAAGGATTGAAAAAAAATCGTTCGGTCTTTTAAACTCGGCGTAAGAATCGCATTAATGCAGATTCCAAAATCACATTGCGGCACTTTAGTTTTAGCGCCACTCATATCTGCCCTCAGATATTCTACATTTTTGTATTGTGGATAAAGTTGTTGAGCAATTTTTAGATTCTTTGCCGAGATATCAACAGCAATTACTTTTTTAAAAGCAGGGGAGAGCACAAGTAGCCATTTGCCAATAGCACAACCAATATCAATTACAGTTTTCTTTTTGGAAGCATATTTTTTAATTACAGAACGGATTAGAGCTTTCTTATCATTATGCAGCACATCAAAGATTTCTTCGCTGTAAGAAGGTGCTATTTTTTCCCAGTAGGATCGTTTCATGTATTGTAGTTAATCATATATATCCTTACGATTTCCGATTGCAATAACTTCCACGGTAAGAATCCTGTCTATAATATCATAGATAATCCGGAAATCTCCTTTTCGGATTCTATAACCTTTTCTTCCTTTCAATTTTTTAGAACCATGTGGCCGGGGATTTACAGAAAGTTCCTGTATTGTTTCGATAAGTAGTCCTGCAATAGAATCAGGCAATCTGTCTAATTGTTTTTGCGCCGTTTTAGTAATGAGAATCTGGTACTCAGGCATTTTTCTTTTTTCGGCGTTGCAGATATTGTGTAAGCGGAATTGATTTTTCTTTTTTAGCTTTTACATCATCATACATCCGTATATCATCCAGTTCTTCCAATTCATCCAGCATTTTTTCATATTCATCAATTGAAATAACTACTGACAATTTTTTGCCTTTTTTGTCTGTGAGATAATGTGGTTCTTTTTTGGAGATTGTTTTCATGTAAGCAATTTACAAATAAAAAAACAATTCATTTTGCCACGGTAAAATAGGTGCTATTTCCCGCAATAGGATATTTTCCTTATAATTTTCTTATTCTTATAACATTTAACCTGAGAGCAGCTTGTATATCTTCTTTTGTGAGATGAGGATGTGCCTCAAGAATATTTTCCAAAGTTTCTCCAGCTGATAATTTTTCCAATATGGCTTCTACGGTAATCCGGGTGCCTTTAATTACAGGTTTACCCATCATTATTTTTGGATTGATTTTTATATGTTTTGCAATATCCATAAAACAAGTTTCAGGAAAGTTACAAAATTTTATTGAAGCATTTCATGTTGATAAATGTGTGGTTCATAAATCAAAATGAAAAAGTCAGACCATTCTGGCTTTAAAGTAATTTATGTAGCGTTATTATTTCTTCTTCGCCGCTTTCTTCTTCGTAGCCGCCTTTTTCTTAGCCGGTGCTTTCTTCTTCTTCTTCGCAAATGCTCCCGGTATCTCCGCTTCAATAAATCCTTTTACATCTTCCAATGTAAATGCTGCAGCTTCTTCAGGAGTGTAACGAGTATCATCTTTCTTCTTTGGTAAGCGAATCTTCTTTTTACCAAACTTAATGATAGGAGCCCAGCGGTCATTCTCCACGGAAATATTTTCATCTTCCCAACGATGGATATAACGGTTCTCTTCTTTTTTTACTTTGGCACCAATCAGTTCATCCATTTCAGCTTGGGTCAGGCTTTCAAATTTATATCTTGCAGGCACATTGATAAACATTCCGTCCCATTTTATATACGGCCCAAATCTTCCTTTGCCTTTGGTGATTGGCTTTTGATCATAGGTACCAACGGGTGCATCCGCAATTTGTTTTTGCTTGATATGTTCTATTGCTGTATCAAGATCTACTGTTTGTAAATCTGTCCCTCTTGGCAAAGAAATAAATTCATCGCCCCATTTTACATAAGGACCAAAGCGGCCAACATTTACCGACACTTCTTTTTCTTCATACAATCCCATGCTACCCTGTGCACCAAACAGATTCATCGCTTCTTCAAATGTGATCGTTTCAATACTTTGTCCAGTGGGTACTTTAGCAAATCTTGGTTTTTCCTCATCATCAGCAACACCAATTTGTATCATGGCACCATATCTTCCCATTCTTGCCACAACAGGTTTACCACTATCAGGGTCAACCCCCAATTCTCTTTCACCTTTTATACGTTCTGCATTTTCGATTGTGTTCTCAACATCTTTTTTAAATGGTAAATAGAAATCATCAATCATTTTGTTCCACTTCATTTTCCCTTCGGCCACTTCGTCAAACTCTTCTTCAATCCTCGCCGTAAAACTATAATCCATGATGTCGTCGAAATACTGTTTCAAGAAATCGGTAACTACTAATCCAAGATCTGAGGGAAATAGTTTTGATTTTTCCGCACCGGTATTTTCCTGCTCCATTACCTTGCTCACATTATCTTTCAGCAATTTGTACACTCGAAAATCTCTCCGACTTCCTTCTTTATCTCTTTTCTCTACATAACCTCTTTTTAATACGGTAGAAATAGTTGGAGCATACGTAGAAGGTCTTCCAATTCCCAACTCTTCTAATTTTTTTACTAAAGAGGCTTCTGTATATCTTGCTGGTGGGCGACTGAATCGTTCCGTAGCTTTCATTTCTTTTAATGGCAACTGCTGACCAACCGTTAATGGTGGCAACATTCCTTCGTTCGCATCTTCTTCCAGTTCATCCTCATCTTTATCTTCTCTGTACACTTTTAAAAATCCGTCAAACTTCAATACTTCGCCGGATGCTGTCAGTTCTTCCTTATTTGTAGAGATAGAAATTTTCGCAGTCGTCTTTTCCAATTCTGCATCTGCCATCTGGCTGGTCATTGTTCTTTTCCAGATCAGCTCATACAATCGTACCCATTCCTGCTCAGGAATTGAAGGGTTATTTGCATAAGTAGGTCGTATAGCTTCGTGGGCTTCCTGTGCATTTTCGTTTTTGTTCTTATACTTGCGAAACTGGTGATATTTTTCACCATACATAGTTTTCACCGTATTAGTAATATCACCCAATGCAGTGTTACTTAAGTTCACACTATCAGTACGCATATAAGTTATATATCCATTTTCATACAACTTTTGAGCAATCTGCATGGTACGGGCAACACCGTATCCTAATTTCCTCGAAGCCTCTTGTTGCAAAGTAGAAGTAGTAAATGGAGGGGCAGGAGTTCTCTTACCCGGCTTCACTTGTATATCATTTACTTTATAATCGGCACCAATACAACTTTTCAAAAATGCTTCCGCATCCTCAGCCGCACTTTGTTTTTTGCCTTCGGCAGAAAAAGTTACAGCTTTATCCGAAACGTCTTTCGCTGTAAATAAGCCTTCTATTTTAAATGTACTTACGGTGGAAAATGCATTGATCTCTCTTTCTCTTTCAGCAATAATTCGTACCGCCACACTTTGCACACGGCCTGCACTCAGGTTATTCCGCATACTCATTTTGCGCCAGAGGATAGGGCTGAGTTCAAAACCCACAATTCTATCCAGAATTCTTCTGGCTTGTTGTGCCATCACCAAATTCATATCCAAAAGCCGTGGATTTTCTACAGCTGCTTTAATGGCCGGCTTAGTAATTTCATGGAAAACGATACGTTTGGTAGTCTTCGGATCAAGACCCAGTACTTCACACAAATGCCAGCTAATGGCCTCACCTTCACGGTCCTCATCCGTTGCCAGCCAAACTTCCTGGCTTTTGCTGGCCAGTTTTTTCAGTTCTGCAACCACCTTTTCCTTTTCAGGCGGTACTATATAAGTAGGTTCAAAATTTTTCTCTAAATCAATGCCCATTCCGGCTTTCTGCAGGTCACGGATATGCCCAAAACAGCTCTTCACCTGGAAATCACTCCCAAGTATCTTCTCGATCGTTTTCGCTTTCGCCGGACTCTCAACTATCAGTAAATTCTTTGCCATAAAGGATACAATATTATATAGTACAACTGCTTTTCAGTCGCCGCAAGTTAGGACAAGAATAATAAAAAAATTTTTAATGCCAACTTTTGTTCCCTGATCAGCTGAAGTTGCGACGCTCCGTTCAGGGTTCCGTTCATTGCTGAACAGGAGGGAAATACAAGAA
>JBDSUW010000167.1:0-8249 GCA_039927535.1 Chitinophagaceae bacterium
CCTGTTCAGAAAAAGCAGTAGAACTACCAACCCGTATTACTTCCTGCAAAAAAGCCGCCTCACTAAGAAGCGGCTTTTTTTTAATTGCTTAAACTGTATTTCCTATTCACTACTGACCACTCACCAACTACAAAGTAGCCATATCAATCACAAACCTGTATTTCACATCACTTTTTTCTAATCTTTAATAGGCAGTATTAATATCTTTCACTGCTATTAGTTCAATATCACTTACAATATTATGTTCTGCACAGAAGTCAAGCATCTCTTGCGTTTCTGGGATACCACCGATTAATGAACCAGCAATACTTTTTCTTCCAAATACCAGGTTGAAAGCAGGAATTTGTGCCGGTGTAGAAGGCAATCCAACGCAAACCATAGTACCACTTGTTCTCAACAAACCAAGATAAAAATTATAATCATGATCTGCTGAAACCGTGTCCAGTATAAAATCAAAATAGCCCGTTACTTTTTTCACCTGTTCTGCATCACTTGTCAATACAAATTGATGGGCTCCTAATCTTTTCGCATCAGTTTCTTTGGCAGCAGTGTGGCTAAGCATGGTTACTTCTGCACCCATCGCCACAGCTATTTTTACACCCATATGCCCAAGACCGCCAAGGCCAAGCACACCAACTCTTGTTCCTTTACCCACTTTCCAATGGCGCAGCGGTGAGTAAGTGGTAATACCTGCACATAGTAATGGCGCAGTAGCTGCTAGGTCTAGTTTCTCTGAAATCTTTAATACAAAATCTTCATGTGCCAGTATTGATTTACTGTAACCGCCATGTGTGGCGCCGCTTCCATCTCTTTCCTGTCCACCATAGGTTCCTACCATCCCATTTGAACAATATTGTTCCAGCCCGTCCTTACAATTATCACATTCACGGCAGCTATCTACCAGGCAACCAATACCCGCCAGGTCACCCACTTTAAATTTCTTAACATGATCACCAACAGCTGTTACTTTTCCAACTATTTCATGTCCGGGCACTAATGGATAGTTACTCATGCCCCAATCGTTCTTTACAAAGTGAAGATCACTGTGGCATACACCACAAAATAAAATTTGTATTTGTACATCATGTGGTTTTGGGTCTCTTCTCTCGATGGTTTGTGGTACTAAGGGAGATTTATTGTTGAGGGCAGCATAAGCTTTTACAGAAGACATATTTTTTTAAGATTTTGCTAAATATAAGCCTTTCATAGTTCTATTGATAATTATCAATTTAATATTGAAGAAGTACAATTGTACCTTTACCCCATGGCAAGAACCTATTCAGAAATGATAGCATTAGGCACAGTCGTCCCTCCATTTTCATTACCCGACACCGTTTCGGAAAAATTGATTTCAATTGAAAATATAAAAGGAGATAAAGGAACCCTTATCATGTTTATCTGTAATCATTGTCCTTTTGTAGTGCATGTAAATGAAGAGCTTGTAAAGCTTGCAAACGATTATAAAGAAAAAGGAATTGGTTTTCTCGCCATCAGTGCCAACGATATTGTTACCCATCCTGGGGATGGGCCAGATAAAATGAAGGCTATGGCGGAAAAATTAAACTATCCTTTTCCTTATTGTTATGATGAAACACAGGGAGTAGCAAAAGCCTTCGGCGCTGTTTGCACACCTGATTTTTTTATTTATAACAACGATAATCAATTAGTCTACCGCGGACAACTTGATGATTCCCGTCCTGGTAATGGTATACCTGTTACTGGTAATGATATCAGAAAAGCCTTGGACAATTTAATTAACGATCAGCCAGTAGCAACCGAACAACGCCCAAGTATCGGTTGTAATATCAAATGGAAATAAAAAACCCCGCTGTTACACGGGGTATATGGTGGCTACGTTTTCTTCTTTTATTTTTTAATAACGGTAATTGTTTCTGCTGCCATACTGGTTGCTATACCGGTTTGCGTTTTGATAGAAATGTTGCTGAGCTCTTCTGATCTCAAACTGACGCTGCTGCTCCAGCTTGCGAACCGTATACAACTTCTGGCCACGATTCATATAATAATCATTTTTTAGCTGATAAATTTTACGATCATATTGAATGTTGATCCGAACAATTTCTTCCCGTAATCTCCGGTCTGCTGCAAATTGATTGTTTTGAACTGGTCGGTTGTTTACAGAAACATTTGCACCAACACTGCTTCGGCTATTCCGGGTTGCTGGTTGGGCATCAGCCGCAACAAGAAATCCTATTGCAACTAATAATGAAAAAATTCTTTTCATAGTGGTACGTTTTTAAAGTGATTAATATAGCTATGACGGAAAGTGGACTGCGAAGTCTACAAAAAGAATGTTAAGAGAATATACTCGGCTAAGTACGAAAGGACTTGTTGGTGATGAATGTAGTCGGTGAAAAAAACCTGCTTTTGCGGAATTTCTAATAAATTATATGTTGTAACATAAAACTAAAACTCCAGTTTCCATACTTGTTTATAATACCCGTTAGTATTGCCATAGTCGCCAGTTACGTAGATTGTATTATTGACAGAAATAATTAATGAAGGAGTTATTGCCTGGTCCAACACACCGATTGACCATATACTTGTAGTAAGATCAAAGATGTCAAACCTATTTTTTGCTTTTCCATCCCAAATGAAAAACACAATTTTATTTCCTAGTTTTCCATAACTGTGATGAGAAAAAGAATTAGGTTGAAATAAACAGCCGCCAATGCCTTCAACACTATTTATCATTCCCTTTTCTGTTGTACCACCAGCCATTATTTTCCCCGATGCTATCATTCCGAATTTGGGTTCGCTTAATTCATCTGTTGATAAGGTATTTGCCACAGGATCATAAACGTCAATCCTTGAAGAAAGTATTCCGTTATAACTGCTTTGCACGCCACCCATAAAATACAAGATGCCTCTATAGGACAACGCTGTAATTGAATGGCGATACTGGCTTAATTTTTTTGCAGACCATCCCTTAGTCTGTCCATCAAAAATATTCAGATAATCTCCACCGGCTATGAATAATTTATTCCCAAACGCTAATGAGGCTAATTTTGAACCAGGTTGGCGCATCTCCATGGTAGTCCATAAATCTCTTGAAGAATCGTACACATCAACTCTGGTCGTAGGGCCACGATTGGATCCCCCGGCAAAATAAATATTGTTCCCCAGCGATATTGATGTTATATCTGATCTTGGCATACTTAACTCGGCTGTACTCCATGTGCCGGAAGCAATATCAAAAATATCTACCCTGGAAGAATAATTGGGACCCGGAGGAGCAGGTGTTCCTGTTGCAGGTGCAAGACCCCCGGCAAAAAGAATTTTGCCATTTGCAGTAGCAACCGTGCTGACCGTTCTACTCTGCGACAAATTTCCAACTGGCACTAATCTGGCATTGATCTCTGGTCTGCTGGTATAAACGGTGTTTACGTTCACTGTATCATCATCCGTTGCTCCATCATTATCTGTTACCTGTAATCTGAAAATAAAATTACCAGGAACAAGATTATTGATTAAAGCAAATGCTGAATTGGAATTTAGAATTATTGGAGAAGCATTATCAGTAGAAATCAGTGTCCATTGGTAAACATCAATAGTTCCATCAGGATCATAGGAAGCTCTTCCGTCTAAATTGATAAAGGAAGGCTCCATCATGCAACTCTGTAAATTATAGGTTACGGTAATATCAGTTCCGGCATTGGCTATGGGTGGTTTGTTGGGCACCAGTCTTACCGTAATTTTTACAGTGTCCCTGGAAAACAATCCTCCTGCATCCGTCACTTTCAAATCAAAAAAATAAATTCCCAATACAAGGTTGTTGATTTGAGTTTGTATAGCACTTGCATTTGAAATATTGCCCGCTGCAGGACCAGAAATCTTAGTCCATAAATAACTAGTTATATTATTATCCGGATCAAAGGAAGCACTGCCATTGAGCAAAGCAGCATTTACAGGAAGTATAAGAGTGGTATCACTCCCAGCAATAGCAACCGGCGGATGATTGGTAGGCACTGCATCAACCGTTACCATCATAGTATCTTTTCCGGAAAGCCCTCCGTTATCCGTTACTTTCAATTCAAACTGATAAATACCGGTTACCAGGCTTTTTGCATTTGTTTTTGCTGAGGTTATGTTAGCAATAACAAATGTTGCAGGCCCAGAAATCTTTTTCCATAAAAAACTGCTTATGGTGCCATCAGGGTCAGTGGAGTTAGATCCATCCAGGAGTGTGCTGTCTGTTGGCAATGTTATGAAAGCATCCTTTCCTGCTTTAGCAATAGGAGGTATATTCTTTATTCCACCTTCATAAGAAAATTCTTTCTGACAGGAAATAAATAATAAGACTCCCAATAAAATTATAATTAGTACTTGTCTCATTTTAGCAAGAGCTAAAGCTAACTATAATCATGATTATTTCATAGCTGTATGTCGAAAAAAACTGTTTTCTGTCGCTTTGTCCCCAATGATAGAGGCAGTATAATCGTTAGTTTCCATTTGCCATATAAAACTTTTAATGCGTCTTGCACAAACAACACACTATTCATACAGTTTGGCTGTGTATGATAACCTTGATTTCTTTGGCATTTCCGTTGAAGTTTATGTGAGGATTGATAAATGCCTTCGTATTATTTTTTATTTATTCTTGGGATTGTTTTTGTGGAAATTGTGCCATGTCCATAAAGAAAATTTCCCAGGTGTGTCCATCAAAATCTTCTATAGTTCGCTGTTGCATAAAACCATAATCTTTCATTTCCGATGGTTCTGTTCCACCTGCTTTTAAACCAGCAGTCATCATTTTATTTACGGCTTCCAGATTATCCATCGATAGTGAAAAAAGAGCCGCTACAGTAGTTTTAGTATCGGCAATGGGTTTCGTTGCAAAAGAAGAAAATTTTTCGTGTGTCAAAAGCATTACAAAAATACTTTCACCCCAAACCATACATTTTCCTGTTTCGTCAGAGAATTGTGGATTGTTAGAAAATCCTAAAGCCGTATAAAATTCCATTGATTTTTCAAGGTTGGTAACAGCTAAGTTTATAAAAATTTGCTTGCTCATATTTTTATTTTTTAAAGTTTCAAATTTAAAACATTTTCAGATTTGTAAGGCCATGTACCGACTTTAGATACGGTAAGCTATAATAACGATTACCACCCCAATAAGTATCGAAGCAGACAGCAACAACATAGACCTTGCTGCATATCCGAACCAGGATCATTACCGTATCAATGTGCCATTGTGAGTGAACTCAGCAATACAATAATTTAATGCCCCTTAATCCATCCTCCATCAACTGCCAATGACTGACCTGTAATATAACTTGCCCGTTCGCTTACTAAAAAAACGGCAGCAGCAGCAAACTCTTCGGGTGTTCCAAACCGTTTCATCGGGATGGTATCTTTTACCTCCTTTACTTTCGGATTTTTCTCAATAAGATTTTCGAGCCGGTTGGTGTGAGTGTATCCCGGTAATAAATTATTTACTGTGATGCCATGAATAGCTACTTCGTTAGACAGGCTTTTTACCAAGCCCAATAAACTTGTTCGTACAGCATTAGATGAAATTAGGTTATCGGCAGGTTGTTTAACCGCAACAGAAGTTATGGTTAAAATACGTCCGAAACCTTTTTCTTTCATACCCGGCAACACATATTTGATAATATCAACAGCGCTTAAGAACAATAAATTATAAAGGTGTTTCCAGTCATCTAAATTAAACTGCTCAAATGCACCTGCTGCAGGACCACCCGTGTTGGTTACTAAAATTTCGATATTACCGAAAGCTTTTACACTTTGTTCTACCAGGATTTTACGTTGGGCTTCATCTGTAATATCACAAACAAACGAGGCCACATTATTAGGCGCAAAAGCTTCAATTTCCGCTTTGGTTAATGTCAATGCCGCTGCATCTGTTCCGCATATAATAACTTTTGCACCTTCTTTTGCTAATTCAATTGCAACAGCTTTACCCAGGCCTTTGCTTGATGCCAGGATTAATGCTACCCGGTTTTGTATTCCTAAATCCATTTGTATAATTTATTATTGAGTAATCATTTTTATCAACTACTTCCTTAAATAACTATCCGTGCCATCAATCCAATCTTGCCTTGGTGGGGCGAAGGTGTCGGTTTCTATCACCTTACCAATCATTAACGCTTTGTGCCTGCGATTACCCGGAATAACAATTGCTTCACCGGCTAATAGCTCAATAAAATTATCTTCTTCATCATCAAACCAAAAACGAAGGACGCCTTTCTGCACTTCGGTAATTTGTTCGTTGTCGTGTGAATGCCATGGCACTACAAATCCATCCTCAAATTCCATCCTTGCAATCATTACTTTTTCTCCATGAATGAATTGTCTTTTCATTTTTGGATTTACTTGTTCTACGGGTACATCAGCCCAATTAATTTTCTGCATAACTATTGTTTGATTTTAATGATTTAAACATTTTAATAAACCGGCACTAACCAATTGTTTTTGTCTTCAATTATTCCTGCTCTTAGCCCATTGATTTCTTTATACAACATGTTGCTGATTACAGCTTCTTTAGCGTTTGGAAATGTCATACATGTATCGCCATGTGTAATTGCTGAAATATGTGAAACCACCGCTGCCGTGCCCGAACCAAAAGCTTCTTTTAAATTTCCTTGTCGGTAGGCTTCTATAATTTCATCAATATAAATATCTCTTACCTCCACCTTTATATTTTTCACTTTAAGAATATCAATAAAATAAGTACGGGTGGTCCCTCTTAAAATAGCGCCGCTAAGTGCTGGTGTCAATACGGTGTTACCAATAACAAAAAACAAATTCATCATACCGGCTTCCTGTATCTTTTTAAATGCAGGGCTTTCAAGCCAGATAACCTGGTCGAACCCCTTTTGTTTTGCTAACTGACCAGCCTTTAAAGAACCTGCATAATTGCCTCCTGTTTTGGCTTCGCCTGTTCCACCCGGTACAGCTCTTATCAATGTTTGTTCTGTAATTAATTTTATGGGTATTGAAAAATAGGGCTGAGCAGGAGCAGCATAAATATAAAAAGTGTAAGTACTTGATGGAGACACCCCCAACGAACTTTCAGTGGCTACCATGGTGGGGCGAAGGTATAACGCACTGCCTTCAGCTTTCGGAATCCAGTTTATTTCTAACCGGGTTATTGCTTTTAAGGCTGCTAAAAACAGTTCGGCCGGCACCGTAGGCATACACATACGTTCCGCTGAAAGATTAAAGCGGTCAATATTTAAATCGGGGCGCAGCAATTTTGGAATTCCATCTGCACCAATGGTAGCCTTCATGCCTTCAAAAATACACTGGCAATATTGTAGTGCTTTCGATTGTGGGTCTAGCTGTAAACTTTGATAGGGTACAATTCTGAAATCACTCCAATTACCATTGGCATAATCCATCATAAACATATGGTCAGAAGTATACTTGCCAAAAGGAATATTATTGAAGTCTATATCTTTCAGTTTGGAGTTTTCTGTTTTGGTGATTTTTATATCCATGTTATTTCTTTAGTTGTGTTTATATATTGGTTTTTACTTCCCACCATTCACTTCCTTTTTCAGGCTGATTGTTTTTTACCGAACGTATGATCCGGCGTTCATATCAATCGACGTTCCGGTTGCATGATCTGCCAATCCAGAACAAAGCAAGGTAACCATAGGTGCAATATCTTCCGGAGTTGTAAGTTCATTCAGCGCAATGTCTTTCAAAGCAAAGTCCTCACCGTATTCTTCCAGGATAGCATTGGCCATGTCCGTCCGGGTAAATCCGGGAGCGATCAAAAATGCTTTGATTCCTTGCTTTCCGTAATGTCTGGCAATTGATCGGGTGAGACTTACAATCGCCCCTTTGGAAGCGGCATAGGCTATATAATCTGTTGTATCACCACGAAAAGCTGCTCGTGAGGATATGTTTACGATTCGACCATTCTGCTGAGTTTTGGCATGATCGACAAATTCTTTGCATAAAATCCCGACAGCCGTTGTATTTACAGAAAAGGTTTGGTCCCAAATTTTTAACCATTCATCCGTTGGCAATGAATCTGCTGCACTTGGGGAAATTCCGGCATTGTTTACCAGTGCGGATATCGGACCATATTCTTGAACAAGTTGAGGAATAAAGCCCCTCACCTTTTCAGCATCCGAAAGATCACATGACGCTGTAAAACTTGGATATTGAAGTTCATTTTTCAATTTATCAGCCGCTGACTTGTTCGCATTGTAGTGGATAATCACCTCAGCACCGGAAATGGAAAGTTGCTTTGCAAT
>JBDSUW010000168.1:0-6207 GCA_039927535.1 Chitinophagaceae bacterium
CGGGGAGCCGTTAACTCCGTTGACTTAACTGGAATTTCATTATTTGTAAGATATAAAACTTCTTTCTCTCTCTCTGTAAAGGTGAACGACCATGCATTGAATGTGCTGGTAATATCTCTTGCTGCAACACCAAATTTCCATTTATTCTGAAATATTTGTATCCCGGCATCTAAGCCAAAGCCCCAGGCTTTCGCAAATTTTCCCACACTACGGTGAATCACCTTTGCATTCAGTCCGAAATGAACATTTTTCTTTTCACTCTCCTTTAATTTCTGTGCAAATGAAAAAATAAATGCATAGTCTGCTGAAGAAAATGCCTGAATATTATTGTAATTAAGAGAACCATCTGGCTCTACAAGAAACAACGTATTCATAATATCATCAACAGCAAACCGAAGTCCTGTGATACCAATTGTTCTTTTATTATTTGATGTTGGTAATGCAAATCCGATATAATCATATTTACCAATACCGGCAAAATATTCAGCATGCATGAGGTTAATCTGAGGATGATCTTTTACTCCCACAAGACCTGCGGGGTTCCAATAACCAGCAGTACCATCGTTGACAGATGCTACTTGTGCACTGCCCATAGCTAAACCTCTGGCACCTGCGCCAATGTTTAAAAATTCGTTGGAATACTTTCTGAATTGTGCATTAGCCGTAATAGATAGCACAAATGTCAAGATGGACAATAAGAGTGTGGATTGTTTCATTCGGACAATTTTCGATAAGCGTTTGATTAAGACAAGCTTTTATACGTACGGATCACCTGTAAAATTAGACTTTAGTACTGTAAAATCATAAATATGGAGCACAAAAAGAATAATGCTTGAAAACGAACTCTTTAGAAAAATATTGCCCCATCAATGCATCGTGGAAAATCTGCCTTATTTTTGTTGCAAATCACTGACTTAGACATGAATTTAATAGAAGAATTACGATGGAGAGGCCTTATTCAAGACATAATGCCTGGAACGGAAGAACAACTTGAAAAAGAAATGACCTCCGCTTATATTGGGTTTGACCCAACGGCGGACAGCCTGCATATTGGTAGTCTTGTGCCAATCTTACTATTAGTTCACCTACAACAAGCCGGTCATAGGCCCATTGCATTGGTTGGCGGCGCTACTGGGTTAATAGGAGACCCATCTGGAAAAAAAGAAGAACGAAAACTTTTGAGTGAAGAAGATATCGATCATAATGTAGAGTGCATCCGCAAACAACTCAGCCAATTTCTTGATTTTCATTCAGACAAGAATCCTGCATTGCTGGTTAATAATGCAGATTGGTTTAAAAATATTTCAACCATTGCTTTTTTGCGGGATGCAGGCAAATACCTTACAGTAAGTTATCTTTTAAGTAAAGGGTTTATAAAAGACCGGATGGCTCAGGATCAGGAGATTTCTTTTACCGAATTCAATTATATTCTGATGCAGGCCTACGATTTTATGTGGCTGTATGAAAACCAAAATTGCAAACTGCAAATGGGTGGCAGCGACCAATGGGGAAATATAACTGCCGGTACTGAATTGATCAGAAAAAAATTAAGAGGGCAAGGATTTGCTTTTACTTGTCCGTTAATTACAAAAGCAGATGGAGGCAAGTTTGGCAAAACAGAAACTGGCAATGTGTGGCTTGATCCGGTACGAACAACTCCTTTTCAATTCTATCAATTCTGGTTGAATGCAAGTGATGCTGATGGAGAAAAATGGATTAAGATATTTACTTTTTTAGATCAATCAGCAATAAATTTAATTCTTATTGAACACAAAAAAGATGCAGCCAAAAGAGTACTGCAAAAGAAACTGGCCTCGGCAATAACAAAGTTTGTGCATGGCGAAGCGGCATTAGCTGATGCTATTACCACTACTGAAAAATTATTTGCCGATCAAACTGCTCCTGCAGAAAGCCTTGCCGTGGAGGATTTAGAAGCTATGGAAGGTGTTATTAAAATTGATTATCCAAAAGAAAAGGTTGAAGCTGGAATTGATGTTGTTACTTTTCTGGCTGAATCAACAATTTTTCCCAGCAAAGGCGAAGCAAGAAAATTAGTACAAGGTGGCGGCGTAAGTATCAACAGAAAAAAAATAGAGGACATTGATTGGAAAATTGAAACAACATTATTACTTCACAATAAATACTTGCTTGTACAAAAAGGAAAGAAGAATTATTATTTGGTGAAAATTATCTGAAACTAAAAATGTGAAAAAAGTTTACTTCATCAGCGGACTCGGAGCGGATAAAAGAGCATTCTCATTTCTTGATTTATCTTTTTGTGAACCTTTGTTTGTGGATTGGATAAAACCAGAAAAAAGAGAATCACTTCAGCAATATGCATTAAGACTCCGGCAAACAATACCAGATAAAGATCCAATGGTTGTTGGAATGTCCTTTGGTGGCATGCTGGCATCAGAAATGGCCAGGGCAGAGTGTGGAGTAAAAGCAATTATCATTTCAAGTAATAAAAACAGTAAAGAGTTCCCATCTTTTTTACGAATTGGAAAATATTTGCCGCTGTACAATTGGGTGCCTTTTTCTTTATTGAAAAGAAGCCAAAATGTTTATAGCAGAATTTTTGGTGCAAAAGGAAGTGAACAAAAGAAAGTATTACGACAAATTGTAGCCGATACAGATCCACAATTTGTAAGATGGGGAATCCATTCTATACTGCATTGGAAAAGTGAAGATAAAAAAGCAAACATTATACATATACATGGCACAGCAGATATATTATTGCCTTTTCGTCTTGTAAAAGCAGACTATGTTATACAAAGCGGAAAACATGTAATGACATTAGACCAGCATGAAGAGATAAGTCCTATTCTTAAAGAATTAATTCAATGATTTCACAGCTTTCCACATCAAATCAGCCACCAACGGGTTAACCTTTGTTTTCAGGTATACTTTATCATAGTTTAGAATATTTTTTTTGTTGTTAGGATTATTTGCTTTGTAATAGTTGCCAAACTCTTTTCTTAAATCCACAAGTGGTAATTCATTCTTCTTTGCAATATCCAGGATGATATTGCAATAGAAATTAAGGATGCATTCCATTTTTATTAATTCTTATCAAAATTCAACACTCCGTACATCAAGCGATTCAATACCATTCCAATTTTCGGGCAAGTCTTTTTCTACATACCGCTGGCATAATTTAATATAATACAAAGCAGGTTTATCGTCGGGCAGCTCTTTTGCCACAGAAGAAAATAATTGTAACGCTTCGTTTATTTTTCCCTGCTGGTATAAGGCCATTGCATCTGCATAGAGTTTACTGGTTTTAATTTTTTGCAGGTATAATGGATCGGTATCAGCATTTAAAATTTCCACCAATGTTACAGCTTCATCCTTTCCTTTTACTTTTCCTTTATGAATAATCCGGTATTCAAAATTTTCCTTTTCATGCAAACCCTCTATTGTACTAAGCGTTGTTACAGTTTGTAAATCAAAAATTTTAGCAAGTCCTTCCAGTCGTGCAGCAAGATTTACTGTATCAGATATTACCGTGGTATCCATTCTTTCTTCTTCGCCAACAGTACCAAGCATTACTGAGCCGGTGTGCAGGCCCATCCCCACCCGAATGACTGCCAAGCCTTCTTTTATCCGCACTTCATTATAATGCTGCAGTTCAGCGAGAATGCTTTGTGATGCAAGAATTGCATCGTCTGGCTTTTGGGGAAAGAGAGCCATGATGGCATCGCCAATATATTTATCTACAAATCCATTACAGCGTCGTATTACCGGGCTTACTTTACTCAAGTAAGAATTAATAAAATGGAAATTTTCTTTGGGCGATAACTTTTCTGATATGGTAGTAAATGAACGAATGTCAACAAAAAGAATCGTCATCTCTGCTCTTTTCTGATCGCCCAGATTTACACTAAGAATATCCTGCTTTCCAAGAAAACGTAAAAAAGCTGCTGGTACAAACCTGCTTAAAGAAACGTTGGTAAGCTTTAAACTTTTTGTCAGCTTTTTCACATCATTAAACGCTTCGCTAAAGATATAGGCGATGTTGAGCGACTGGATCACTACAAAAATCAATAGTCCATACTGCCGGTAGGTCCCTGTCTTAATCAACTCCATCCCATAAAAAATATCATTCAAAGTAAAAACAACGATTATGATGATACCGAGGAGAGCATTACGGCTTCCGTACTTTTTCTCATTTATCGCTTTTATTACTATACTGAAAGTGAAGAATGCCATAAGTATCACCAGCAATAATAAAACCTCAAGCAGCGTTCCAAATATTTTTTTCTGTGTAACCAATATAAACAATGAAGCTGCAATAGTAATTGCTAAAAATATTTTTGGAATGCTTTTGCGAACATATCCCGGAAACAACGCATTAATAAATAAAAAGAATAAAACCGGCATCGCATACATGGAGATATATTCCATTCTGGACACCCATTGCCAGTTCATACCCGGAAAAATATAATTTATAAACACACTGCCGACAAACAAAGAATTAATTCCCATTACCAGGCAGAATAGCCCAAAGTAAAGCGAAGAAATATCTTCTTTACGAATAAAAGATAGCCCAATCTGATACAGACCAATCAGCATCAATGCCCCAATAATGAAAAACTCCAGTGCCAGCCTTTTTGTTCTCACAAAAGATACCTTATCCGGGCTACCAATTTGCGGCACTTTCCAGATGCCGCCTTTAGGATCGTCAAAATTGGAAATTTCTATAAAGATATTTGCCTCACCGCCCTGTGATTGAAAATTTACCGGCTTAGGCATAAACTTTGAAATATGTTCTGCTGAAGAAGTTCCTACTTTACCATTTTCAGCCACCAACAACGAATCAACATATATACGGTAGGCAGTGTACATATAAGGAACGTCAAGACTGTATAGTTTTTTTTCTGGAGGCAGCAGCAGTTTCAGTTGAAAAGTAGCATACCCATCGCCCTTTAATGATTGACTCTTCCACTTAAAGCCATTCCAAAGTTGCGGCAACCGCATAAAGCTTTGTAGTGAATCAGAAACTTCACTTTTATAAGAAAATAATTGCTGCCAATAAAATGCCCATTCCCCTTTCAGGTCAACCGGTCTATTCATTTCAAAAGAATAGTGCCGCAAGTCTATCACTCCTTTTTCGGCAACAGGGTGTTGCGCCATTGCGATGATGACAAACAACATGGAGACGGTCAAAGTGCAAAGTCTTCTTTGATATGTATTGCGGAAACTCATTCGAAAATAGTCTTGAACCTGTCCCAATATTTTATCAGCACATAACCAACTTCTATAAGATATAAACCTACAGGTATCAGCACCCACAATCTATTATTCAGCAGTTGGGTTCGCAGTGATGGGATTTTATGACGAAGGTTTCTGGAAAAAATAAGGAACAACGTAATAGAAAGTACAGCACCAAACAACAGGTCGGCAATATAATGTTCCTTCACAAATAAAACAGATATAGAAACCAAAACACACCAAATAAGAAAGCCAGCGCCGAAGCGGCTGCGGTCGGCATAATATGTCCATAGACCGGCCGTCATTGAAAAGCCAACATGCAGAGATGGAAAACAATTATAGGGAGAATCATGGGCATTATCAATAGCCAGAAAGAAGCGGTCAAAGTCGAAAGGATTGGTGACCGGCCTTAGAATATCAAATGTAGGGAATACAAGAAAAACAACATAGGCGATTAATCCTATAAGTGAGAATGAATAAAACATACGGCGATAGAGCAGTTTATCTTTTACATAAACAAAAGGTAATATAACTGCAGCATACATGCTGGCATACACAAAAACCCATATCGGCTCAAAAGGAATGACTTCATCCAGCCATATTTTTAAGATATGTTTTTTAAAATGTTGATGCAGTTCCAGTTGATTGATGTAAACATACAATGGCCAGATAATACCAAAATAAAGCAGTGCCAGCACAAGATTTTGATGGCGTCTGAAAAATTGAGTTATTTTCTGCATGGCAGTTATTGGGTTTTGGTGGCAGCCCCATCGCCGTATCCACTAGCTATATTTCCTGAAAAATTTACAGTTTGCATTTCTTTGATATAAGGTTAATGCAAACAAATTAGTATTAAAAAAGGAATCTTATTTAATTTCTTTCACCATTTTCCCCATCAAATCAGCCACAAGCTGATTGCCTTTTGTATTCAGGTGAACTTTGTCGTAAGTAAGAATATTTTTTTCTTCGTTGTTGGGATTATTTGTTTTGTAG
>JBDSUW010000169.1:0-34736 GCA_039927535.1 Chitinophagaceae bacterium
TAATTTCAGCAAAGCTTCATCCTGTTCGTCAAAATTTCCGCCTACTCTTTTTTCTACCTGCTCAAGCACATCAGTTAAATATTTACCGATGAAAATAGAAATGATTGCCGGTGGTGCTTCATTAGCTCCAAGACGATGATCGTTTCCTGCGCTTGCTATAGTTGCCCTTAGCAAGTCTGCATAGTCATGAACCGCTTTGATTGTGTTTACAAAAAAAGTAAGGAACATCAGGTTGGTCTTTGGCGTTTTTCCCGGAGCAAGAAGATTTACTCCTGTATCTGTTGCCATACTCCAGTTGTTATGCTTACCACTGCCGTTAATGCCAGCGAATGGTTTTTCATGTAATAAAACTCTGAGATTGTGGCGACGGGCAACTCTATCCATTACATCCATTAATAATGAATTGTGATCAACAGCCAGACTTACTTCTTCAAATATTGGGGCACACTCAAATTGACAAGGTGCTACTTCATTATGTCTTGTACGTAAAGGAATGCCTAACTTATATGATTCAGTTTCAAAGTCTCTCATGTAAGCATAAGTTCTTTCAGGAATAGAACCGAAGTAATGATCTTCTAATTGTTGGTTCTTTGCAGATGAATGTCCGTACACAGTTCTGCCGGTCATTACCAAATCTGGTCTTGCATTAAACATGGCTTCATCAACAACGAAATATTCCTGCTCCCAACCCAAGGTAACAGTAACCTTATTTACATTTTTATCAAAATAATTACAAACATCTACTGCTGCCTTATTTAAAGCTTCAGTTGCTTTTAATAAGGGAGCTTTATAATCTAAAGAATGACCAGTGTAGGAAACAAAGATGGTAGGAATGCATAATGTTTTTCCATTTCCGATTTCCATTATAAATGGAGGAGAAGATGGATCCCAGGCAGTATAACCTCTTGCTTCAAACGTTGCTCTTAATCCACCACTAGGGAATGAAGAAGCATCTGGTTCTTGTTGTACTAACGCATCTCCTTCAAACTGTTCAATAGCTGTGCCGTCACTTTTTAACGTAAAGAATGAATCATGTTTTTCAGCTGTACTACCGGTAAGTGGTTGAAACCAGTGTGTAAAATGAGTAACACCTTTACTTTCTGCCCAGGCTCGAATGCCACTGGCAATCTGGTTGGCCATTGCTCTGTCAATCTTTTGGCTGGATTTGGTGGAAGAAAGAAGACTTTTGAAAGCTTCATCACTTAAAACTTCTCTGGCGGTTTTTATTGTGAAGACATTGCTTCCAAAAAAATTAGTGATTTTATCAGAGCTTTCAACCCTGGCTTCTTGATTTGTGGCTAAATTTTTAATTGCATTAAAACGTAAAGACATTGTTTTTAATTTTTAGCAAAACAATGGCATTCTTGTATAAAAAACAATTTTTTCATAAAAATGTAGAGAAATATAGTTGAATGGGGAAAATAAATGTAAATTAAGGCTTAAACAGTATAAAAATTACAGTAAGTTGTCATGAATCCAAAACATTATTGTTATTTTTAATATTTGATGAAAACACTTTGGCAAGCCTCTTCCAATCGATCATTGCAGCCATTGGAATGACCAATAAAGGAATCACAACACTCCTGTACCTGACAATTGAACCAAGATTATTTACGCTAAATCCTATGGCAAGAAGTAGGGAAAATGAAAAGAAAATGCAGAAATAAATCAGGTTTTTTGATTCATAGCCATTAGACCTGATCAAAAGAAAAATGGCAAATAGAAAAAATAATCCTGTCAGTTCCAGTGCCGCAGCCAGCGAAAGTATATGACGAACATCTCCAGGGTTAGGTCTTAATATTGATAGATTAATTGCTTGGGGTGTGTTCTTTAAAAAACTTATAGCAGTTGGTTCTAATTCTTTAGTGGGAATTGTAGAATTGCCGCCTTTAATATTTATAAAATCCTGTTGCTTGTTTACAACTGCTTGCGGAAAATCCAGTTGCGGACTAATATATCTTATTGTAAAAAAAAGGACGATATATAATAGATACAACGAACCGAAAATTGCTAATCCATATTTTGGTTTCCTGTTAGCGACTAACCACGCAACAATGGCAGGTATGATGATAACAATAATGAAATTTCGCAGAACGAGTAAAAGCAACAGGCCAATCAGCAAACTGAGAATTCTTCTTACACCAAAACGTTTTTCTTTTAAGCCAAAATAAATCGCATAAATAACAAGACTAATGCCGGTGAAAATTAATCCTTCTTTATGAAGACCGCTGGTCCAATATAAAAAGGATGGAATAAGTATTGTTGCTAATATGATTGACAACTTTTTCCCTGGAAACACATCTGTCATCACTCTGTAGATTGCTAATGGCCCGTATAAAGTGATAAAAGAATAAAAAATGAGGTTGACATAATAATGCCCGAAACTGAAAATATCAAAAATGGAAAGCACTTTTATAAAGACATTCCCTTTCAGATCATTCCAATATGAATCGCTGCCAGCCAAAAATTTATCTACACCTGTATTATACGGGTCATTAAATAAATTAGTGAAATATTCATGTGGATTATTAAATAACAGATTATACTCTTGTATGCTGCTGAAGTGATAAGCCCATGTATCCTGCATCTGTGCTAATCCTCCATAATAAATACCAATCCAACCATAAAAGATACCGACCATTACCTTCAACAGAAAAATAATAATTAACTGAGGCTTGCTTAGGCCAGTATTGGTGAAGAACTTAATTTTGGTTATTAGCCATGCAAAAATTATAAGCCAGGCTACAAATAATATGTATTCCAAAAGGTGATGGTTTTACGGACACAAAATAGCCAATATTGCTGTGATTGTCAGCACAAAGTTGACAAGTAATACGTTTCTTGAAATTGAGTTCCATTAAATTTGCAGCCTGAATAAACATTAATTATATACCGATGGATGTAACAGTACAAACAGCAGAAAAGCTACGATTAACAGCCGATGAATTTGATTTGATCAAACAGAAATTGGGCAGAACTCCCAACTTCAATGAACTCTGTGCATTCTCCGGTATGTGGAGCGAACATTGTAGCTATAAAAACTCTATCAAGTGGTTAAAAACATTACCAAGAGATGGAGGAAGAATGCTGGTTGCTGCAGGCGAAGAAAATGCAGGTCTTATGGATATCGGTGATGGACTTGGTGTTGTTTTTAAAATAGAATCACACAATCATCCATCTGCTATCGAACCCTTTCAAGGTGCGGCAACAGGTGTGGGTGGTATTCACAGAGATATTTTTACGATGGGTGCTAGGCCAATTGCTGCATTGAATTCTTTACGTTTTGGAAATATTGAAGAAGATAAAACCCAGCATTTATTATCAGGTGTTGTACATGGGATTGGTCATTATGGTAATTGTTTTGGTGTGCCTACTGTCGGTGGCGAAATATATTTTGATGAATGCTACCATACCAATCCATTAGTAAATGCAATGAGTGTTGGTATATTAAAAAATGGAGAAACGGTTTCCGCCATTGCATTGGGAAAGGGAAATCCTGTAATGTTTGTAGGCAGTGCAACGGGTAAAGATGGAATTGGCGGTGCTTCTTTCGCATCAGCAGATATTACAGCAGAAAGTGCACAGGATTTACCAGCCGTGCAGGTGGGTGATCCATTTCAAGAAAAGAAATTATTAGAAGCATGTTTGGAAGTAATACAAACAGGTGCAGTTGTTGGTATGCAGGATATGGGAGCTGCCGGCATTATTTGTTCAACTGCAGAGATGAGTGCCAAAGGTGAAGTTGGTATGCGGATTGACCTGGATAAAGTTCCTGCCCGGCAAAACAACATGAAAACATGGGAGCTTTTATTAAGTGAAAGCCAGGAAAGAATGTTACTCGTTGCCATAAAAGGAAGAGAGGATGAAGTAATGAAAGTGTTTACTAAATGGGATTTGCCTTGTTCTGTAATTGGCGAAGTAACAGATGATGGCAATCTTGATTTTTATATGAACGGAGAACTAGAAGCTTCGTTGCCGGCGTATGAATTAGTATTGGGTGGCGGCGCCCCTCAGTATGAAAGAGAATACAAAGAACCTGCCTATTTAGCAGAAATAAAAAAGTTTGATCCATCTTCTATAAAAGTGCCTGAGAATTTAAAAGCTGTTGCTGAAAAATTAATACAGCTTCCTTCCATCGCATCAAAAAGATGGATATACAATCAGTATGATAGTATGGTGGGAACGAACAACACTTCTACCAATGCGCCAACAGATGCACCGATTGTAATTATTAAAGGAACAAAAAAAGCATTGGCTATAACTACCGATTGTAACAGCCGATATGTTTATGCTGATCCATACAAAGGAACAATGATAGCAGTAAGCGAAGCAGCAAGAAATATTGTTTGCAGTGGTGGGTTGCCGTTAGGAGTTACCAACTGTTTAAATTTTGGAAATCCTTACGATCCAGAAGTGTATTATCAATTTGTACAGGCAATAAAAGGAATGGGAGAGGCCTGCAGAAAATTTGATACACCGGTAACAGGTGGTAACGTTAGTTTTTACAATCAGAATCCTGATGGCCCAGTTTATCCAACACCAACAATTGGTATGGTGGGTTTATTGGAAGATGTAGATCAAAGAATGACGTTAGACTTTAAAAAGGAGGGAGATATTATTTATGTGCTGGGAGAAATAACCAACGATATTAATTCATCGCAATACCTGTGCAAACTTTGCAAAGTAGAATATTCACATGCACCGCATTTTGAATTGGAAAATGAATTTGAACTACAAAAAACTGTTGCATCGTTAATAACAAAAGGGTTAGTACTTTCTGCACATGATATCAGCGAAGGCGGATTATTTGTTACGCTGTGCGAAAGCGGATTCAACAGAGAGCTTGGATTTTCTGTCATCACAACCGGAGGAATAAGAAAGGATGCTTCGTTGTTTGGAGAAGGACAAAGCCGTGTGGTAGTATCTGTTGCTTTAGATAACGTCAAAGAGTTTGAAGCTTCAATAAAAGATATTCCGTTTGAAAAAGTGGGTGTGGTTACAAGTGGCGAAATTGTTGTTGATGGAGATTTCTGGGGAACAATTGATTGGTGGAGTGAAAAATATGATACCGCTATTGAAAACTATCTAATAAAAGAAGAAGCAGGGGCAGCATTGAGCTCAATATAATGGAGAAGAATAAAACGATTTTATTAACAGGTGCGGCTGGTTTTATCGGCAGTTATCTACTTGGTTTTTTAAACAAACAAGGTTACACCAACATAATCATTGTTGATGAGTTTGATAACGAAGACAAGTGGTTCAACTTTGATGATAAACAATTTATTGAAAAAATAGAAAGGTCAGTATTATTTGATTGGTTAAAAGAAAATAATACTATCATCGACTTTGTCTTTCACCTTGGTGCCAGAACAGATACAACCGAGTTTGATTACTCTGTTCATGAAAGACTGAACGTAGAATATTCAAAAAATATCTGGAACTATTGTACGGAGAAACGTATTCCATTAGTCTATGCATCTTCTGCCGCTACGTACGGCAGTGGAGAACTAGGTTACAAAGACGATCATGCAATTGTAAAACAATTACAACCGCTGAATCCTTACGGTGTTTCTAAAAACGAATTTGATAAATGGGCCCTTGCCATGGTTCGTGACGATACAGCCATGGTTCATGACGATACAGCCATGGTTCGTGTCTCCACGAACAATAAAACAACACCACCTTTCTGGGCAGGTCTTAAGTTCTTCAATGTATATGGTCCCAACGAATATCACAAAGGCCGTATGGCCAGTATGATATTTCATGGTTACAACCAGATAAAGAAAACAGGCGAAGTGAAATTATTTAAATCGCATAAGCCGGAGTTTAAAGACGGCGAGCAGCTTCGGGATTTCATTTATGTAGAAGACATAGCCAAAGTTTGTTACTGGCTAATGCAAAATAAAGTTGATTCCGGTTTATATAATCTCGGGACAGGCCAAGCCAGAAGTTTTAAAGACCAGATCACTGCCATCTTTGCCACACTAAATAGAGAACCGAATATCCAGTACATTGATATGCCCGAAGACCTCCAGGATAAATATCAATACTTCACTGAGGCTGATATGCAGAAATTGAGGAATGCAGGTTACAACGAATCTTTTTATTCATTAGAAGAAGGTATTGCAGACTATGTAAAGAACTTTCTTACAGGAAGTAATTATTATTAAACCTCACCATTTTTTGCTGGTAAGAAAAAAAGACAGTAAGAAAAATACTAATTTCAAAATATTCCTTCCCATCTTCCCGGCAAATCTTTTGCTGCCTACAAAAAAAAGGTCCATGCATCGGTAGTTCATCTCCTTTTCATTGTCCGAAGGGCAAGAAAAAATCTGTGTTCATCCGTTCAATCTGTGCAAATCTGTGTCCTTGTATTAAAAGAACTGCGAAGTAGCTCCCTAAATTGCTTTTAATTTTCGTGGACATTCGTGGCCAACAAACATTCTGCGCAGCAGAATCAACCTACACTAATGTATGGTCCTGCAACAAAAAAAAAGGAGCAACTTTCGTCACTCCCTTTTCTTCAAATTACAACATTCGAATAAGGCTTTTATTTTTTCGGCATCAACACCGCATCAATCACATAAGTAACACCGTTGCTAGAAATAACATCAGCAGTAGTAATATTAGCAACACCGCCTTTAGCGTCAGTCACTGTCCATTTACCATCTTTGTAGCCGATCATTAGTTCTTCACCTTGTACAGTTTTTACTTTCTGTCCGTCTTTTAAGTCGGTAGATTTAAAAGCACCAGACACTACATGATAAGTAAGAATGTTAGTCAACGCAGCTTTGTTTTCTGGCTTTACCAGGTTATCAACTGTTCCTGCAGGTAATTTACCAAACGCAGCATTTGTAGGAGCAAATACAGTAAAAGGTCCTGCACTCTTCAATGTTTCTACTAATCCAGCAGCTGTAACAGCAGCTACTAATGTAGTGTGATCAGCAGAACCAGCGGCATTATCCACTATGTCTTTTGAAGGAACCATCATCGCACCACCAACCATCACACCTTCTTCTTTCATTGGTTCCATCTTGTCCATTTTGTCCATAGATGTATCTTCCATCTTGGTTTCTTCTGTCTTCTTTTCATCGTTGCAAGCCATAAAAGTTGTGCTTACTAAAGCTGTTACTATTAACAGCGAGAAAAATTTCTTTTGCATAATTTTATTCATTTTTTAAGTTGATTTATAGAACAACACATACGGCAAGCCATTGTTTACAGATTGTTCCAATTAATTATTTTTTCTTCCTTTTGTTTAATCATTACCCGAAGTCTACCACAAATCTTACACAAAAATCCTCAGCCCGCAGGGCAGGCTGTGGTAAAAAAACATTCTGCGCAGCAGAATCAATCTGTGCTAATCCATTCAATCGGTGTTAATCTGTGACCCTGTAATAAAAAAACTGCGCAAGCAGCTCCCTTATTCGTCTTTAATTTTCGTGGCCATTCGTGTCATTCGTGGCCAATAACCATTCTGCGCAGCAGAACCTTTCTGTATTTAAAAACATCCTCAGCCCGCAGTCATTATCTTTACCAAAAGCAAGTATATGAGCAAGAAAATAGCCATTATCGGCGGTGGCAACCTCGGTGCATCCATTGCAGAAGGACTAATAAACAGTGATTTCAGCCGTCCGGTTGAATTAACCATCACTCGCCGGAAGCCAGCTTCCCTTAACCGTTTTGCAGAAATGGGTTGTATGGTACACAGTGACAATAAAAAAGCCGTGCGGGATAGCGAGGTTATTATACTTGCAGTAAAGCCCTATAACTATGCAGAGATTGTAAAAGATTTAAAAACCGTACTCAATCCCAAAAAGCATGTAGTAGTATCTGTTATCACTGGTGTGTGGATAGAGCAGTTGCAAGCAGCCATTGGCAAATCAGTTCCAGTTATCAGGGCAATGCCCAACACTGCCATCGCCATACAGCAAAGCATGACCTGCCTTGCACACAATGGCGCCACTGATTCACAAATAAATTATATGCAACAGCTTTTCGATCAGTTAGGAAAAACAGTTATCATCAACGAAAAACTAATGGATGCCGCCACCGTACTTGGTGCATGCGGTACGGCCTATGCCATGCGGTATATTCGGGCCAATATACAAGGCGGAATAGAAATAGGATTCGATGCAGCCACGGCCTCACTCATTGCCGCACAAACGGTAAATGGTGCTGCCGAACTATTATTACAAAAAGGAACACACCCCGAGCAGGAAATAGATAAAGTAACCACACCCATGGGCTGCACCATTGCCGGGCTGAATGAAATGGAGCACCAGGGTTTTAGCTCATCATTAATAAGAGGGTTGGTAGCGAGTTATAAAAAGATTGTGAAGTTGTAGTGGATAGGGAATACTGAATAGGAAATTCTGAATCATTGCAAACCTTCCGAGAGTTTTATTAAATGAATAATTATATAATAGGAAAACTACTGAAGGGTTTTTTTCTCCAAAAATAAATCCAGCCTACCCTCTAAACGACAAAAAGGGTTTCTTTGGAAGTTGGGCTAATAAAACTATTTAAAAAATTCATCAAAATTCAAGCAAACAATACATTATCATTATGAGTTTTGGAATGCCTCTTCAACTAAATTTGCGCAATGTTATTAAAAATCTTGACCGTGGCAGGTTTAGCCACTTTTGAAATATATGCAGCCATTCCTGCTGGTTTAGCTTTTGGGCTGTCTCCATGGGTCATTTTTTTAGCAAGCTTAACGGGTGGTATAGTGGGAGTCTATGTTACCATTTTTTTAGGTGATAGGATTAAAGCTTTTTTTGCAAAGTATAAAAAGCCAAAAGAAGAAAAACCAAAAACCGGACTCATCTATCGCATCTGGGGTAAGTATGGCGTTATTGGCTTGGGCTTTCTGGGAACCATTACTGTTGGTGCTCCCATTAGCATTGCGGTTGGTTATAGTTTTAATGTTTCTGTCGTAAAGTTAATTACCTGGTGCTGCATTGGTGTGGTTACTCGATGTGCTATTTTTACCACAGTCGGCCACTACGGACTAAAAGTTTTTGGAAATAATTAGGCTTTATACCATGTAAGGTATATTAAAATTATTAGGCTTGCGTAATATGTTTTGATTGCTATATTAACTAATTTACAACGACTTATGCATTTCATTTTTCTGGCTACATCATTTGCTTTATCTTACAGGCAAACAAATAAAAAGCTAATATGAAAAAATTGCTTTCTTCTTTATTAATTATTGCCGCTTTAGGCTTTGTGGCCTGCGACAGCGATAAAAAAACAGACAAAACAGAAGCTGATCGAACTGAAAAAATTGAAACTCCTGCATCACCTGCCAGCCCCACAGCCGTAATGGGAGCAGCCGTAGCTCATGTATGCAATGCAGATTGCAAAGATGGCATTCATATGTATGCTCATGGCGATGTAGGTCACACTTGCACAGAAGCTTGTGGCACTGCCCACATTTGTACAGATAAATGTACAGGTGGTGCAAACCATGTGTATGCGCATGGCGATGCAGGACATACCTGTACAGAGGCATGCATGAAAATGTAAGTTTTGATTAAATGAATTTTAAAAGCCGTTGCTAATCAAATAGCTGCGGCTCTTTTTATAAGCTTTAGAATAAGATAGCTAAAAGAATTTCCCTGTTTCCATATTGAGCTGCAGGATTTTTAAGTCTAGGTCCATCGAAGTTATTTTTATGTCTCCTTGTTTTGGATTATTATGGTAATTACTGATATGCTTTGCACCAAAAACCTCAAAAGTGTTTTGTTGCGGCACTGCAGGAAAAATATTGAAGCCCAATTTAATAAACAGTTTTTTGCCATCATTAAATCCCCAGAAATCAGTTAGTAGTTCATCTTTCCCATTATTAACAAGATAGAGTTCGTCTGTTACTTTGCCATTTGTAAATTTAAAATTTGTGACCAAAATTTTTTTATTCTTAAAGTCTTCAAAAGTCAGAAAAATTCCTTTTTTTGCTTCAGGATTTTCAAGAGTGGGTATGGTAAGTCTGCGGCAATAAAATCATTTACTTCTTTAAAACTGAGTTCCCTTTTATTGTTTAATGAAGCAGGTATATAAATCGATTCTACAAAACAGGGCGGCAATAGCTTCAAGCCAGTTTATTTCGGCAATATCGAGATCAAAATTGAGAAAATGAACGTTTGGAATAAAGAGGAAGATGGTGTTCCTGCAGGTGCTTGCCGCCTTTATATCAAAAAACTGAAGCAGCCATATGCTACTGGTAAATAATGTGTAACTGCAAATCATCTTTTCCACCCCGAAAAATCGTATCTGTGGATATGAAATTTTACCAGAAAGAATTTTTCTTTTACTTTTACACGACCTCACGGAGTTATGCTGTACAAAGTTGATTAAAGTACACTTCTGCTGGTCATTAGGACTGGGTTTTTACACAAGTTTTTTTGCAATTGATCTAAACAAATAAGCAATTTGTATGGCGAAGTATATTTTTGTTACTGGAGGTGTTACATCATCATTAGGCAAGGGAATCATTGCTGCCTCGTTGGCAAAACTATTACAGGCCAGAGGTCTGAAAGTTACTATTCAGAAATTTGATCCATATATTAATATTGATCCAGGTACAATGAATCCCTATGAGCATGGCGAATGTTATGTAACGGAAGATGGTGCTGAAACAGATCTTGACCTTGGACATTATGAAAGATTTTTGAACATATTTACATCGCAGGCCAATAATGTTACTACAGGCCGTATTTACCAAACTGTAATTAATAAAGAAAGAGAAGGCGCATATCTTGGAAAGACAGTACAAGTAGTTCCTCACATCACTGATGAAATAAAAAGAAGAATGCTTCAATTGGGCAAAGGCAGCGAGTATGATATTGTAATTACAGAAATTGGCGGAACTGTTGGTGATATTGAGAGTTTGCCATTTGTAGAAGCTGTTCGTCAGTTGCAATGGGAACTGCCCGAAGAGGATACATTAGTAATTCACCTTACATTAATACCTTATTTAAAAGCTGCCAAAGAATTAAAAACTAAACCTACACAGCATAGTGTTAAAATGTTGAGCCAGGAAGGAGTGCATCCGGATATACTTGTTTGTCGTACAGAAAAAGAACTTACACCGGAGTTAAGAAGAAAAATTGCTTTGTTCTGTAATGTAAAATTAGAAGCTGTAATCGAAGCCGCCGATGCGCAGACTATTTACGAAGTTCCGTTACTGATGATGAGAGAAAAGTTAGATATCATTAGTATGAAGAAATTAAAAATAGAAAATACCAAAGAACCAGAACTTTCTAAATGGAAAGAATTTTTGGATAAACTTAAATATCCAAAGTACAGGGTAACTATCGGGTTGATTGGAAAATATCTTGAATTGCAGGATGCCTATAAATCAATCCTTGAATCTTTTATACATGCCGGGGCAATGAACGAATGCCAGGTGCAGATAATCAATATTCACAGTGAATTTATTACAGATGTGAATGTAACAGAAAAACTAAGTGGATTGGATGGATTGTTAGTAGCTCCAGGTTTTGGCCACAGAGGGGTGGAAGGTAAAATCGTTGCAGTTAAATATGCAAGGGAAAAAGGTTTGCCATTCTTTGGAATTTGTCTTGGTATGCAAATGGCGGTAATTGAATTTGCAAGAAATGTGTTAGGATTAAAAAATGCACATTCAACCGAAATGGATCCGCATACTACAGAGCCTGTTATTGATTTGATGGAAGAGCAGAATACTGTTACCATAAAAGGTGGAACGATGAGGCTCGGTTCTTATCCATGTACTATCAAAGACAACTCTCTTGCAGAAACTATTTATGGCAGCAGGTCAATTAATGAAAGACATCGCCATCGTTGGGAATTCAATAATAAATATCTTGAGCAATTTGAAAATGCCGGAATGGTAGCCAGCGGAAAAAACCCGGGTACTGATTTGGTTGAAATAATTGAACTCCCAAAACATCCATTTTTCATCGGGGTTCAATATCACCCCGAACTGAAAAGTACGGTTGAAAACCCTCAACCAATATTTGTTCATTTTATAAAAGCTGCCAGAGCTTATGCAGAAAAGAAGTTGGAAACAAAAAGCCCTCTCTTGCAAAGCGAAATGAATTAAGCTGTAAAAACTCAAGAAATTAGTGAGCTGAATTTCTTGTATAAACCCCTTGGAATCAGCTGATAGTAATAAGGTTTTTGAAACCGGCACATGGCAATCAGAAACCGTTATCTTTGCCCACTCCAAAAAAAGAAAGAATGAAGTTTGATCGCAATACCGTCATTGGTTTTACAGTTTTGGCTGTCTTATTTATCGGCTATTTTTATTTTACCAATAAACAACAAGGTGAATACCGCAAAACCCAAGCGGAAGCTGCAAAAATTGAAAATGCTAAGAAGGATTCCATTACTGCACTAAGGAAACCTGCTGAAGATTCAGCCAAAAAAGTTATGGATTCGGTAACTAAGATTTCCAACGTTGGAAATTTTGGAAGGGCGTTGGATAGCACGGAAAAACTTACTGTGGTAGAAAATAACCTGATGAAAATAACTTTT
Organism: Chitinophagaceae bacterium; assembly: GCA_039927535.1. Lineage (GTDB taxonomy): Bacteria > Bacteroidota > Bacteroidia > Chitinophagales > Chitinophagaceae > JJ008. The sequence continues at coordinate 12,526 of JBDSUW010000169.1, forward strand.
ACCAGCAGAGGCGGTAAAGTGAAGCAGGTAGAGCTTAAAAATTATAAAGAGCATGATAGCAGTCTGGTAAAATTGGCTGCCACTGAGTTTGATAAAATAAGTTACAGAATCAATACAGGTGGTAACAGTAGCGAAGAAACAGCTAATTTATCTTTCCCACAGATTGATTCAAGTACAATGAATGGCAATATGGTCATTTCATTTACACTTCAGGCAGAAGATAGCAGTGGAGCTTATATTACACATGAGTATGTTGTGAAGCCTGATGATTACATGATTGACTTCAATGTAAAAATGAATGGTGCTGATAAAATGTTGAACCAGGGAGTAATGAATTTGTCTTGGCAATACGCAGCCGCACAACAAGAGTCAGATATTGCTTTTGAAAAGCAAAACACACAGATAGGATATGTTGAAGACGGTAGTTTTGATTATCATACCATTGGAAGAAAAAGCAGTAAAACATTTGATGAGAATGTAAAATGGGTAGGAGTAAGACAACGTTTCTTCTTTACTATTCTCGTAGCAAAAGATAATTTTTCTGATGGCAAAATGGAATGGACTATTCCAGATGATTCAACTAAAACGGTAGTCCACTCAATTGCAAATATGAAAGTGCCGGTAAAAGCCGGTTCTCCTACAGTTATTCCATTTAGTATTTACTATGGTCCTTCTGATTATAAAGTATTAAAATCGTATGATTTAAAATTTGAAAAACTGGTGAACCTTGGTCAGGGTATGTATTCGTTTGTACGCCCAATCAATAAGTACATCATCATGCCGATTTTTAATTTTTTAAGAGGGTTTACAGGTAACCTTGGAATTGTAATCGCCTTACTTACCATTTTTATCAGATTGCTTACTTCGCCACTTATATATAAAAGTTATCTAAGCGGTGCAAAGATGAAAGCACTAAGACCAGAAATTGCTAAACTAAAAGAAAAGACAGGAGATGACAAGCAGGCAATGAGCATGGCACAAATGAAGCTTTTCAGAGAAGCTGGGGTAAACCCATTGGGCGGTTGTATTCCTGCACTATTACAAATTCCAATATTCTTTGCCTTGTTTAGTTACTTTAATTCGGAGGTAGCTTTAAGAGGGGCAAATTTTTTATGGTCTACCGATCTTTCTGCGTTTGATGATCCGATTAAATTTGGTTTTCATATTCCTTTATTAGGAAGTCATTTAAGTTTGTTTTGTATTACCGCAGTAATAACTAGTTTCCTCATATCATTGTACAGTATGAGCATGACTCCGGATCAAAGTAACCCGGTTATGAAGTATATGCCATACATCTTCCCTGTATTCCTGCTTTTCTTCTTTAACAGGCTTCCATCGGCTCTTACATGGTATTACACTGTATCAAACATTATTACGTTGATTCTTCAGTACATTATTCAGAATTACATTATTGACCATGAAAAGATTTTAGCCAAAATTGGAGAGAATCGTAAAAAGCCAAAAACAAAATCCAAATGGCAGGAAAGAATGGAACAGATGCAGGAACAACAGAAAAAAATGAAAGAAATGCAGCAAAAGAATAAACGCTGATTTCTGTTAAAAAAATGATAACAAAAACCGGGATTGACCTTTGTCAGCCCGGTTTTTTATTTTACGCAACTTAATGGCTAATTTGGCACGTCTTTTAGATATATTAAACAGTTACATTAAAATGAAAAAGTTTACATACATATTACTTGGATTGACTGCTTTATTTTTCTCTGCGGATCTTGCAGCACAAAGAAAATTGACAGAAGCTACTATTACCTATGATATTATAATTAATACTGGTAATCAGAAACCTCAGGGTGCAGATTTATTAGATGGCGCCACAAGTATTGTTTATTTGAAAGGAAACTCAAGCCGTTCAGAAATGGTAAGTTCCTTAGGTATACAGGCAACTGTTGTCGATGGAAAATCAGGAAATGTTACCGTACTAAAAGAATATGGTGACCAGAAGTATTTGATCAAGATGACACCTGTTGACTGGAAGCAATCGAATAAAAAATATGAGGGAATTACTTTTAAATATGAGGATGAAACAAAAGTTATACAAGGTTATGTCTGCCAGAAAGCCATTGGTACATTAGCTGATGGCAGTACATTTACTGTTTATTTTACCAGAGATCTTATACCTGTAAATAAAGATTTTCAGTATTTGAATAAGAACTTACCAGGATTGGCTATGCAATATGAAGCCACACTAGGAAAAATGATGGTAACGTATACAGTTGGTAATATCAATTTTAATCCTGTAGCAGAGGCAAAGTTTGAATTACCAAAATCTGGTTATAGGGTTATGACCTTAGAAGAAAGTAAAGGAAATGGTGGAGATTAATTCCTTTGGAATTGTCTGTTACCTAATTCGATTTTAACCTTATCAAGAATTACCTTCTTTTTAAGCGGTACTATATATGTTGTATTTCCTCTTTGATGTGTTACAACAGTATTAAGGTTAATATATTGATTATTCGATTGAGTAGGTAAAACACGGCTACCACGGTAGGTGTAACCCGATCTTAACGAGAATGAATTTTGAGAATATGTTTTACCGGAAAGGAATGGAAATTTTTTCGGGAAATCTGATTTTTTATTGCCATCACCTAATGCACCAAAAGAAGCAATAGTAGTTGCAGCTATTAAAATAGTCGCAACCAGCTTCTTGCCAATATAAAATTTTGGTATAGTCAACTTGGTGAGGTTCATTGTTTGCAAAAGTAAAGACAAAAATTAATATAAAAGCAACCGTTTATCAAGAATTTTAATACATCCTTAACGTAAAAGAGGGCAAATTGTTACATCAGGTTGCCTGTATTTGTGGCTATTTTGCACATATGGGGATAAGAAACTCCTTTTCGAGCTCAATTTTTTCGCTTAACTTGTTGGAAATAAACTTTTCAGGGGGCAAAGGGATTTTGCTGTCTGATCCGGCTCTTTAACAAGCTTTGCTCACTAAAAGTCCGCCAGATGAAAGAAAACAACCCATTCCGGGAAGATAAGGAACAGCTACGGGAACTATTGAAGCAATATGAAAATTTTAAAAATGGAAGAAACCATTCATTTATTGAAGAAGATGCATTTGAAAAAATAATTGACTACTATCAGGAAAACGAAGACCTCGCAAAGGCCATGGAAGCAGCCGAAATCGGTAGCGAACAGTTTTCTTACTCATCAAGACTATTTATTAAAAAGGCAGATATTCTGCTGGCCAACCGGCGTTATCAGGATGCGCTGGATATTTTGGAACATGCTTCATTATTAGATGGTGCAGATATCAATGTTTACATACTTAAAACGGATGCTTATCTCGCATTAGATCAGCCGGAAAAAGCAGTTGTGTTATTGGAAGAAGCATTATCCTTATTTGAAGGAGATGAAAAGATTGAAATGCTGTTTGAGTTGGCAGATGTATATGACGATTATGAGGATTTTGATAAAGTATTCGACTGCTTGAAGATGGTGCTAGATGATGAGCCTAATAATGAAGAAGCATTATATAAGATTTGTTTCTGGACAGACTTCACCGGAAGAAATGAAGAAAGCATACGTCTCCACCAGGTTATCATTGATGAATATCCTTATAATGAATTAGCATGGTTTAATTTGGCAGCTGCCTATCAGGGATTGAAACTGTATGAAAAAGCAATTGATGCGTATAAATATGCCATTACGATTGAAGAAAAATTTGATTATGCTTATCGTAATATGGCCGATGCTTTTATTCGCCTGAGAAAATACAAAGAGGCAATTGAAGCATTAGAAAGAGTGAATGAACTGGCAAAGCCTGAAGATGTAATTTTTGAAGCGATAGGTCATTGTTACGACCGAATGAAAAATTATGCACAGGCAAGAATACAATATCGTAAAGCATCGCATTTGCGACAGGATGATAGCAAGCTAATTTACAAAATAGCTTACACATATTATAATGAAGGACAATGGCAAAGTTGCTTCAAACAATTAGAAATAGCTATGAAGATGCAGCGGCTACAGCCGGAATACAACTTGTTGGCAGGAGAGTGTAAAATGAAATTGGGTTTGTTTAAAGATGCTGCACAATATTTCTCTAATATTGTTCGGGTGCGGCCAAAAAGTATGGCAGGATGGGAGGCATTAATACGTTGTCTTTTTAGCGGAAACTCTTTCGAAGATGCTTTGGAGCAAACTGATTCCGCACTGAAAATAACCAAGGGCAAGCCAATTTTTCTTTTTTATAAATCTGCTGTATTGTTCGCATTAAATAAAGGGAAAGAGGCCATTTTGCAGTTAGAAGAGGCAATGCGACAAGCTCCCAAACTGCTGAAACGATTTGTAGAGTTAAATCCATCAATATTACAAAATCAGCAGGTGGTTGATGTTATTGCAAGATCCAAGAGAAATAAGTCTGTATAATGAATAGGTTTTGGATGGAAGCAGCATCAGTTTTACTCTGCACAATCTTCCTTATTTTTGCCGCCGTTCAAGAAGCTATTCCAGTATAAAAAAATCAAGATGAATTTTAACTTGTCTCAAATACCCGATAGAGTAAAGAAGCCACGTCAATCAGGATTAACAATGGTGATGGATAAAGGACTTAGTGTGCAGGAAGCTAAGAATTTTTTAAGTGTATCGCATCCCCATGTTGATATTATCAAATTAGGTTTTGGAACTTCGTTCGTTACTCCAAACCTGGAAGAAAAACTGGAAGTGTATCGTTCTTATGATATTCCAATTTATTTTGGTGGTACTTTATTTGAGGCTTTTTTAATCCGGAATCAGTTCGATGATTATATAAGAGTTTGTAAAGATTATGGCATCAGTTATATGGAAGTAAGTGATGGTTCCATTACAATTCCTCATGCTGAAAAATGTGGCTACATTGAAAAATTAACCAAACATGGCATTGTATTAAGCGAAGTGGGAAGTAAAGATGCAGCGCACATAATCCCTCCATACAAATGGATAGAATTGATGAAGGCAGAACTGGAAGCCGGGTCTACTTATGTAATTGCAGAAGCAAGAGAAGCCGGTAATGTGGGAATTTACAGAGGCAGTGGAGAGGTAAGAGAAGGGTTGGTACAGGAAATATTAACGCAGATACCTGCTGAAAAAATCATTTGGGAAGCTCCGCAAAAAGCACAGCAACTATATTTTATTGAATTAGTCGGATGCAATGTAAACCTTGGGAATATTGCACCTTCAGAGGTAATTCCATTGGAGACAATGCGCATCGGACTTCGTGGAGATACATTCGACTTATATCTTGATAAAAAAGAAAATGCATGAGGCTTTTCACAAGGCAGTTGATGATAAGGCTACGCAGCTTTATGGGTTGATTGGTTATCCGCTATCACATTCTTTTTCAAAAAAATATTTTGTAGAAAAATTTGAAAGAGAAGGATTCACAAACTGCAGGTTTGAGAATTTTCCTATTCAATCAATAGATGAACTGAATAGTCTTCTAAAGGAGCATTACACTTCATTAAAAGGGCTGGCTGTTACAATTCCTTATAAACAACAGATTTTAAAATTTCTTGACTCAGCGACAGAAATTCCACCTGAGATGAAGGCCTGTAATTGTATTAAAATTGATAAGGATAAATTAACCGGCTATAATACAGATTGGGTAGGTTTTGAAAAAAGTTTTGTTGGCAATTTAAAATCACATCATAAAAAAGCGTTGGTGTTAGGCAATGGTGGCGCTGCTCTTGCTGTTTGTTTTGTTTTAAAGAAGCTTGACATTCATTATGAAATCGTCAGCCGTAACATACACGATGGATCAACACTTACTTATACTGATCTCACAGTAAATATTGTAAAGGAGCATACTGTTATTATAAACACTACGCCATTGGGAACTTTCCCTTCGGTAAATGAATCTCCTTTAATTCCTTACACTGGTATTACAACAAGGCACTATCTTTTTGATCTCGTCTATAATCCTGAAAAAACAATTTTTTTGAAAAAAGGAGAGGAGCATGGTGCTACAATTAAAAATGGGGCAGATATGCTTGCCATACAGGCAGAAGAGAATTGGAAAATATGGAATAGCTAATTAGGTAGATATTTTTGCCAGAGCAGTTTCAGGAATGGCCGTAATTTTTTTTGTAGTATAATCATAGCAAATCATTCCAGTTTTAGCAATTGCTACAATCTTTGTATTACCCTCTGTTTCTTTTTCTAGTTTATAAATCAGATGGAAACCGATCTTTGAAATAGCTGTAACAGCCACAGAAGCAATAACTGTTTCTCCATAGAACAGTTCATTCTTAAATTCGATAGCGGCATCTGCCATTATCATTCCTGGTCCTCCAAAATTCATTTCAGTAAAGCCAAGGCTATTTAAGAATTGCATTCTTGCTTCATGAGCAATTGTAAGAATAGTGTCATTGCCAACATGGCCTCCGTAATTAATATCAGTAATGCGAACAGGTATTTGGCAGGAAAACGAAAATTGTTCTGGTACAGCTATTTTAATTCTTGCCATTTATGAGTGTTTGCAATAAAATTAGTGAAAGAGATGAAACTATAATTTGTCCTGTAGAGAATTTGCAAGATTCAGTATTTCCATAAAGTTTGCAGAGGATTGTGCTGATGATGGATTAGCCATTTTTTGTCTCCATATTTTCAATTGATCAAGGCATTCCTGATCTTTTTCTGCTCCGGCTACGCAGCCAACTATATCGCTTAACTTTTTAGATATGCGGATTATATTCCCTTCAGGTGTCATCAAGGTGAAATAGCGATTAGAAAGATCTTCTTTAGCAATTGGCGGTTGCCAATTGCCTAAACTTCTTACGCCCGGTTCAGTAATTTCAGGAACAAAATAAAAGTCGGCAGCATTTTTGATTTTACTTTTTGCAACTGTTATATCAAGTTTTGCATAAGTTTTTTTACTAGCTTCAAGAGCTGCATCATTTCTTGCCTCTTGAATAGATGAATTTATATCTTCAATATCAGTATTTTCTATAGGAGTAACTTTAGATATTTCCGGCGTTGTTTTAGGTGTAGGTGAAATAACAGGTTCTTCCTTAGCTATTGGTGTGTCACCAGATTTATTATTAAACAGGTAAAAACCTCCCCAGGCAATAAGTCCGATTATTGCAGCCGCAACTGCATAGCGGATAAATGGTGCTATTCTTCTTTTTTCCGATTTAGAAATCACAGATTCAGCATCAAGACTGTTTGTTATTTTGCTCCATGTAGTTGGCGGTGGAAGTATTGCTATTCCGGATAATTTGGCGGAGTAATCATCTACCAATAAAGATTCGTCAAGTGCTAATGCAATATTTTTCCATGCATGGTTGGCAGGCATTAACTCCAAGTCCTGAAGAGTAGCAGGAAATTTGTTAGAAAGAGCCGAGTCATCTAATTCAACAGCAATCTTATTCCACACTCCTGCTGGTGGAGTAACTTCGTAGTCATACATTCTATTTTGAAATCCGCTGTTCATTATTTTGTTTTTGCACCTCTATGCTTATCAATAAAAGTTCTAACCATATCCTGCAATATCACTTTTGCTCTCGATAATTGTGATTTACTTGTTCCTTCACTTATTCCCAGTATATCACCAATCTCTTTGTGTGTGTAACCTTCTACCACATACATATTAAAAACTGTTCGATACCCTGGTGATAATTCTTGTACCAGTTTCAAAATATCCTGTTCTGCCAGTTCATCAAGTACAGAAGTATATTTCCCTTCAATTGTATTCTCTTCTTTTTCTGTAACAGGCATCAGATATTTTCTGCGGCGAAAATGTTCAATAGCAGTGTTCACAAAAATGCGCCTTACCCAACCTTCAAATGAACCTTCGCTTCGAAAAGTATCTATTTTTTTAAAGATCTTAATGAAACCCTCCTGTAATATGTCTTCAGCTTCAGCAGCATTAGAAGCATATCGCAGACAAACGCCATACATTTTCGAAGAAAAACGGCTATACAATATTTCCTGCATTCGCCGGTTGCCTTCAATGCATCCAGTAATTAGGTCGCTTTCGGGAATATTTTGGTTGCTTTCTGGAGTCAAAATCAATTATTTAATATAGTTTATTCAAAAATTCTACCAGTTTATCAGTTGCTTTGCGGCGATGACTGAAAATGCCCTTTTCTTTTGTGTCCATTTCGGCAAAAGTTTTGGTAGATCCTTCGGGAACAAATACAGAATCATACCCAAATCCCTGACTACCTTTTCTGTTTTCAATTATTTTTCCTTTACAAACTCCTTCAAACTGCGTTTCAGTTCCATCAATAATAAGGGATATAACAGTTCTGAACTGCGCAGTTCTGTCTATATTATCAGCCAAATTAATCAAAAGCTTATCAATATTAGCATCAAATGATCGGTTATCGCCAGCATACCTAGCACTTTTTACTCCAGGTTCGCCATTTAATGCTGCAACTTCCAGTCCGGTGTCTTCGCTAAAGCAACTAGTGGTTGTCATTTCATAAATCGTTTTTGCTTTAGCCGAGGCATTTTCTTCCAATGTGTGAAATGGTTCAGCGATGTCAATATCAATCCCAGATTCTTTCAATGTTACAATTTTTAATCCCTTATCAAGAACAGCTCTGATCTCTTCTACCTTGTGCTGGTTATTTGTTGCAAATATTAGTTTCAAATTTTTTAAATTTTGTGCACCTGAAATAGCAGGGCAAACTTAATATACTAATTATAAAAACTGGCTTTATAAATTAAAAAGTCTTTTGAGACAAACCCACAATTTGCTCTTTTCAATTTTATCATATTCAAGATCTTTTAAGGAAGGAGAATATAAAAAGGAGTTTCCTGCAAAGGCTTGTATCTGGTAAAAAGGAAAACTCATAGGCAAGCCGAAAGCAGCCGGCTCAATATCAAAAAGCAAAACAATTTTTGAACAAAAGAATGTAGTTAGCTCTTTATACGATACGTCAGGATGATTTTTTGTATTTACAATTGCTACATCAGCCAGACTAAGATTACAAGCACCTAGAATACCAGTGAGAAAGGTTAGTTGATTTTCAGGCAAATGAACAGCTTCTTCTGATTTTACAAGAATTAATATCTTTTTTTTATTACTGCCCAATGATTTTAATTCCTGAGTTGAACTATCTTCTGTTATAAGTGTTGTTTCTGTTTTTATTGGGGAGGAAACAGCATTATTTTTTTCAGCATGTATATTATCTTCAATAAGAGAAGAATTATACAATTGTTCTATTACAATTGCTGGTAAATCAATATTATTTATTCCCATATGCCGGATAATATTTTATACGAATAGGTGTTAGTTTTTTTTCGTTTCTTTGGCCTGTAAAAATAAACGTTTATGACCGCAGCAATGGACATTTTAATACGAAAAGCAGAACAGAGCAAACTAAAGGACCTGAACCTGGAAAATCTTTCATTTGGAAAGTATTTTACAGATCATATGCTTGAAGCCGATTATGAAAACGGTGAGTGGAAGAATATTGAAATCAAGCCTTATCAACCTTTGCTATTAAGCCCTTCATTGGCCGCATTACATTATGGTCAGGCAATTTTTGAAGGTATTAAAGCCTATAAAGATGCCGATGGTAACGCATACATATTCAGACCAAAAGATAATTTTAGCAGGTTTAATATCTCTGCAGAACGAATGCAAATGCCAGCTGTGCCGGAAGATTTATTTATGGAAGGAATGAGGAAATTGGTTGAATTGGATAAAAGCTGGATTCCATCTAAACCAGACCACTCTTTATATATACGTCCATTTATGTTTTCATCAGATGAATTGATTGGTGTCCGTCCATCAGACACTTATAAATTCATGATAATACTAAGTCCAACTGGTCCTTACTATAGTACACCTATGCGAATTTATGTAGAAGAGAAATATGTTAGAGCTGTTCCGGGTGGTGTTGGTTATGCAAAAGCTGCCGGTAATTATGGAGCGGCAATGTATGCTACTGCCGAAGCAAAGAAAAAAGGATATGACCAGGTTTTATGGACAGATGCTTTTGAACATAAATATGTGCAGGAATGTGGCACCATGAATGTGTTTTTTATTATTGGAAATACGGCCATTACTCCTTCATTGGAGCAAGGAACTATTTTGAACGGTGTTACAAGGCAAAGTACCATTACAATGTTGCAGGAAATGGGCTTTAACGTGGAAGAAAGGAGGCTTAGTATAGATGTTATAATAGAAGCCTACAAAGCTAATTTGCTGTATGAAGTTTTTGGAACTGGAACAGCCGCAACCATCTCAATGATAAAGGAACTTCGTTACAAAGACTTTGTGATGGAGTTTGATGTAGACAAATGGAAAACAGGTCCTACAATAAAAAAATGGCTGACGGACATTCGTGAAGGCAGAAGAGAGGATAAATACAATTGGATGCAAAAAGTTTAACCGATTGATTTTAAGTTATTTATAGGCATGTAATTAACCCCGGAACAAAGCCGGAGTTATTTTATCCCCAAATCATTCAATATCAAAAAATTCACTCATCATTTTTTTGGAGATTAAGCCTCTCCCCGTTACCTTTGCCCTCCCAAAAATAAGGGTCAAGAATGCCTACAATACAACAATTAGTACGAAAAGGAAGACAAATTATCAGGGCCAAGAGTAAATCAAGAGCTTTGGACCAATGTCCACAACGTCGTGGTGTATGTACAAGAGTATATACTACTACGCCTAAAAAGCCAAACTCTGCGTTGCGTAAAGTAGCAAAGGTTCGTTTAACTAATAAAATTGAGGTAATTGCCTACATACCTGGAGAAGGTCACAACCTGCAGGAACACTCAATTGTTTTGATCCGTGGTGGAAGGGTAAAAGATTTGCCAGGTGTTCGTTACCACATCGTTCGTGGTTCATTGGATACTGCCGGTGTTAAAGACCGTAAACAAAGCCGTTCTAAATACGGTACTAAGAAAGAAAAAGCTAAAAAATAAGCCCCTATACCCGTCCGACAGTTCATCCGGGCGGCCTCTAAAAGGGAATAAAGAAAATAAATAAAAAAGAAATTATAAGTCATGCGTAAAGCACAAGCCAAGAAACTCCCTTTAGCTCCAGATCCAAAGTTTAACGACAAACTGGTTACTCGTTTTGTAAACAACCTTATGTGGGAAGGGAAAAAGAGCGGAGCTTACACTATTTTTTATGATGCTTTGGAAAAAGTAACGAAGCAGACGAGTGAAGATGGATATGAAGTTTGGAAAAGAGCTTTAGCCAACGTTACTCCAGGTGTTGAAGTACGCAGCCGTCGTATTGGTGGTGCTACTTTTCAGATTCCTGCTGAAGTTCGACAGGATAGAAAAGTTTCATTAAGCATTAAATGGCTTATTCGTTTCAGCCGCGACAGAAACGGTCGTAGCATGTCTGATAAATTAGCTGGTGAAATCGTAGCAGCTTCAAAAGGTGAAGGCGCTGCATTTAAAAAGAAAGAAGATACACACCGTATGGCTGAAGCTAACAAAGCTTTTGCGCACTTCAGAATCTAATGTATTATTATATAAATTTTTTAAACGACCATTTCGATTTTCGGAATGGTCGTTTTCTTTGTACTATTTATTTTCTAGAAAATCCAGATTATTTCCTTTACAAAAAAGAGTCCAACTATAAGCTGGACTCTTTTGTAAACTGTGATGGTTTAATTTAATTTTTTCTTCAGGTTATCATCTATTGCTGCCAAAAATTCTTCAGTATATAAATAATGATCGCCGTGTTTTACCTTATTGCCATGTATACAAACAGCCAAGTCTTTCGTCATCTTTCCTTCTTCTACTGTTTCAATACAAACTGCTTCTAATGCGTTACAAAAATCAATCAGTGGCTGGTTATTATCTAACTTACCTCTGAAAGCCAAACCTCTTGTCCATGCAAAGATGGAAGCAATGGGGTTGGTACTTGTTGGTTTGCCAGCTTGGTGGTCACGGTAATGTCTTGTAACTGTTCCATGGGCTGCTTCAGCTTCCATTGTTTCGCCATCAGGGGTAACTAATACAGAAGTCATTAAACCAAGCGAACCGAAACCTTGAGCAACCGTATCACTCTGCACATCACCATCATAGTTTTTACAAGCCCAAACAAAATTGCCGTTCCATTTTAAAGCACTGGCAACCATATCATCAATCAGTCGGTGTTCATAAACAATACCTGCTGCTTCGAATGCGGTTTTAAATTCTTTCTGATAAATATCTTCAAAGATGTCTTTAAATCTTCCATCATATTTTTTTAGAATGGTATTCTTTGTAGAAAGATATAGCGGCCACTTTTTGCTTAACGCCATATTGAAACAGCTTCTTGCAAAACCCATTATACTTTCGTCAGTATTATACATACTCATCGCCACACCATCTCCTTTAAAGTTGTACACTTCAAAAGTTTGCACATCGCCACCACCTTCGGGGGTAAATGTCATGGTTAACTTTCCTTTTCCTTTGATAACTGTATCTGTTGCACGGTATTGATCGCCGAAAGCATGACGGCCAACGATAATTGGTGCAGTCCAGTTGGTAACTAATCTTGGCACATTGCTGATAACAATGGGCTCACGGAAAACAGTTCCATCAAGAATATTACGGATAGTGCCATTCGGGCTTTTCCACATTTGTTTCAGATTAAATTCTGTAACTCTTGCTTCGTCCGGCGTAATGGTGGCGCATTTTATACCAACACCATATTGTTTGATCGCATTTGCAGCATCTATGGTAACCTGATCATTTGTTTCGTCACGGTATTCTACTCCCAAGTCGTAATACTTTATATCAACATTCAGATAGGGAAGGATGAGCTTGTCTTTAATGAATTTCCAGATAATGCGGGTCATTTCATCACCATCCAGCTCTACTACCGGGTTGGCTACGTCAATCTTTTTCGTCATAAGTTATTGTTTAAATTTTTCTTTTAAAATATGATGATTATCAGCTAAGTGTGCAAATTTACAATATTATTAAATCTGATTAATTCCGGCACTGATATACTTTCATAGGTTTCCACTCTTCATTATTTTAAAATTCATTGATTCAAATCAAGACAAAAGTTGTACCTTTTAATAATTCAAGCGATGAAACAAATCAATGTATTTAGAGAATATTTGAACAAGTTTGTTAAACTGACAGATGCAGAGTTTGATCAGGTGTTGCTTCCTGTAATAAAAACAAGAGATTTTGGAAAGAAGGAAAAACTGACCAAAGCCGGCGAAGTGGAGAATTATTTCAACTTTATTGTAAAGGGGTTGATTCGTAAATTTTATAAAAAGGGTACTCAGGAAATTATTACACAAATTTCAAGTGAAGGTCATATCATTCATTGTCAGGAATCGTTTCATAGCAGACTGCCTTCTGAATATACACTTGAAACTATTGAACCCAGTACTGTTATTAGTATAAAATATGATGATCTGGAAAATGTTTTTGCCAGTTCAAAAAAAACGGAGCATCTGGCCAGGTTGATAATTACTTACACCATGGTGATTAAAGACCGATGGCAATTGCAAATGGTGAAGATGACACCCAGAGAAAGATTCCTGAATTTTGTTACAAAGAATCCTCAATTAATGCAAAGAGTGCCTCAAAAATTTCTTGCCTCTTTTTTACATATCAAGCCCGAAACATTTAGCCGTTTCAAACATCTGATAAAAGACCATGCTAAATCTGAAAAGCTAAAGTCAATTACACATTAACTACTAATACAGGTATTTTTAAATTATGGCGAACGGCATCAATGGTTTGGCCGAATAATAAATCTTTAATACCGCTGTGACCATGTGCACCGATTACAAGCATATCAGCTTCATTTTCTTTTATTATTCTTACTATTTCTTTTGCTCTGTCGTTAAAGCCTAATAATCCGGTTGCTTCAATTCCTTTTTCCTTTAATTGTTGAACGTAAATGTTTAATTGTTCCTGATCTTTTCGGGTTTCCAGATCATCTGTTTCTTTTTCCATAATTCTGGATGTAGCACTTTCTACAATATGTATTAATATATAAGAAGTTTTTTCATTACCCTGACCGATTGCATGTGTAATAAGATTCAGATCATTCTTACCGAAATCAAGAGCAATTGCTATTTTTTTGTATGTGGGAATATTAAGTTGTTGAAGTGAGCTGGCTTCAGGATGCAACTGAGCAGGAGTGCTTATTTTTTTCTTTTTTAGCATCGGATAAACAGTTGCAACAATCAGTAAGCCAATAAAAAATATACTGGCCAGTATGATCACTATCTTCCAGAAGAGATTATCTGAGGATACAAAAAATGCAGAAGCCTCTTCCCATACCATCCATATATTCAGATAAACCAGTACTGCTGTAATAAGAGAAGCTACTACAATGGTCAATGGCTTGATGGCAAACTTCCCCATCGTTTTTTTATCTCTGGTAAAATGTATCAATGGGATGATAGCAAAACCTAATTGAAGACTTAACAATACCTGACTTAGAATAAGCAGGCTATCAATATTTTCTTCTCCATTGATAAGTATTACTATAACGGCCGGAATAATGGCAATCAACCTTGTCATCAATCGCCGCATCCATGGCGCTATGCGAAGTTTCAGGTATCCTTCCATTACAATCTGCCCCGCTAGTGTTCCAGTTATTGTTGAGCTTTGTCCTGCTGCAATGAGGGCCACTGCAAAAAGGATGGGTGCAAGTTTCGATCCCAGCATGGGCTGCAGTAACTCATGGGCTTGTTTTATTTCGCCAACATCTGTTCTGCCAGTTTTAAAAAATACGGTAGCCGCTAATACAAGAATAGCTGTATTTACAAAGAAGGCAAGATTTAACGCAATGGCACTGTCAATAAAATTTAATTTCAATGCTTTCTTTATGCCGGCATCATCTCTATTTATTTTTCTTGTTTGCACCAGTGCAGAATGTAAGTAAAGATTATGCGGCATTACCGTAGCCCCAATAATACCAATGGCAATGAACAAGGCAGTATTATTAGGCATTGATGGAATAAGGCCTGTAGCTACTTCCGACAATACAGGTTTGGCCATGATAATTACAATCAAAAAAGAGATTCCGATGATGGCAATCAATGCTATGATGAATGCCTCCATTTTCCGCATGCCCAATCGTTGCAGAAGCAGGAATAAGAATGTATCTAATACAGTGATTGATACACCCCAGATCAATGGAAGTCCGGTTAATAATTGTATTCCAATCGCCATTCCCAAAATTTCAGCAAGATCAGTTGCTGCGATAGCCAATTCAGCTAATCCGTAAAGTGCATAATTGATGTATTTCGGATATGTTTCCCTGTTAGCCTGTGCCAGATCCCGTCTTCTTACAATGCCTAATCTTGCCGACAGACTTTGAAGCACCAAAGCCATCAGGTTACTCATCAATAAAACCCAGATGAGTTTATAACCAAACTGACTTCCACCTGCAAGGTCGGTTGCCCAGTTGCCAGGATCCATATAACCTACACTAACAAGGTAAGCAGGTCCGAAGAAGGAAAGTATTTTTCTCCATCCTGTTCTTTTCAAGCTGGTTGTATCAACACTCTGGTGCACTTCACTTAACGAAGCATAGTTATCATGTTTACGAGCCATAGTTCACAAAAATATTTTTCGCCAGTTGTTCACTGATTGTTATTACCGGCTGCCGGTTAATTTTTATTTCCATTGAATTATCGAATTCAAATTTCTTCTTCACTTCTACTTTAGTACCGATGGCAATTTTTTTATGCTCAAGCAATTCCAGTATTTCACTAGATTGATCACTTACACTTGCTACTGTTGATATAGTGTTTACCGGCAATTCAGTAATACAGATTTTTTTACTGTTTTCAATTTTACCGTTTGCATCGGGTATGGGGTCGCCGTGTGGGTCTACTCTTGGAAAACCTAAATATTCATCCAGCTTATCAATCAGTTTTTTATTGCTCACATGTTCCAGATCTTCTGCCACTTCATGCACTTCATCCCAGGTAAATTTTAATTTCTCTGCCAAAAAAAACTCCCAAAGCCGGTGTCTTCTTATTATACTTAACGCCACTTTAGTTCCATCAGCCGTTAAACGGAAACCTTGATAAGGCTGATAGTTCAGCAATTTCTTGGCTTTTAATTTTTTCATCATATCCGTTATCGATGCAGGCTTCGATTGCAACTCAGCAGCCAATTCATTGGTAGTAACCATTCCGTCCACCTTTTGTAGATGGTAAATAGCTTTAATATAGTTTTCTTCGCTGGTTGTATAATTCAACATGGCTAAAAATAAATTTAGGCAAATCTAAATTTAATTAACAATAATTCAAAACTAAGTATAAATCTAATTTTGAAATACCTATTTTCGGGATATTAAAACACAGGAATGCAAGGCATCAGGAAGTTTTTGATGATTTTAGTAGCAGTAACCAGCTTGGCTGGTTGCAAACAGAAGAAAAAGATCAGCCTCGCTGGGGAAGACACTGTTGCAGTTAATGACTTTATTGACTTTTTTACTCCCCTTGATTTGCCATTGCAATTTACTGATACCAACTTGCTAAGAGCTAAAAAGGAAAACGATTCATTGCTCATTAGCCTTAAGAATTTCAATCTATTCGTACCAGATTCTGTTTTGCAGCAAGTGTATGCAAAAGGGGCGAAGCCTAAAATTTATGTACTGGGAAGAGTGAGTGTGCCAAAAGCAGAAACATATCTCTTTGTAAAAACCATCACCAGCGATAAGAAAGCAGTTTTTGTTCTCGGGTTTGATAAAGAGCAGAAATTTATAGCCGGCATGTCAGTACTCAGGCCCGATCAAAAATCTTCTACCGAGCAATCGGTAAGTATGGATAGAAAATATTCTATTACTAAAAAGGTAATGCTGAAAAATGCTGATGGTACATTAAGCGAAGGCAAAGATGTGTATGTGTTGAATAGGGAAGCAAAAAGCTTTATGCTTATCATGACAGATGCGCTGAATGATAAAGTAACAGAACTAATAAATCCGATTGATACACTTCCACGAAAGAGTAAATATGCTGGAGACTACAGCAATGATAAAATGAACCTTGTTTCAGTAAGAGATGGAAGAAAAGATGGAAAAATTAGTTTTTTTATTCATTTTGAAAAAAGCAATGGAGTTTGTCTTGGGGAATTAAAAGGCGAAGCAACAATGAAGACTCCCAATACAGCTGTGTATCAAGTTGATGGAGATCCTTGTCAGTTAAAGATTATTTTTTCCTCTTCTTCAGTTACGTTAAAAGAAATAGAAGGATGTGGATCAAGACGTGGAGTAAACTGTTCTTTCGATGGAAGTTTTGCAAAAAAGAAAGTTAGTAAGTCTGTTAATAAATCGAAATAACAAATAAAACAATTAATTATATCTTTCCACGTATTCCAGTCGGAATAGCCAACCAATTTGTTGCTCGCCATAATTATCAAATATTTCTAAATCAATAGCGTAGTCAAAATGGCGATAAACTATTATCTTGCGGCTTCGTGTAAAAAAAACACTGTATGAATTTTACCCAATTTTCTGTTCCGTATCCAATTGAAGAAACGTACAAAAAAAGAGTAGCTTATTTTTCAATGGAGTTTGCCACTCATCAGCCTTTAAAAATATACAGTGGCGGTTTAGGTTTCTTAGCTGGCTCACACTTACGAAGTGCTTATGAATTAAAGCAAAATCTTATTGGCATTGGCATATTGTGGAAGCAAGGCTATTATGATCAGGAACGAAATCAGGATCAGACACTGGATGTTGCATGGAACGAAAAGTGCTATAGCTTTTTAGAAGATACTGGCATAAGATTCCAGATTACAATTCATGAGCATCCTGTATGGGTGAAAGTGTTGTACCTAAATCCCGAAACATTTAAAACAGCTCCGTTGTTTTTATTGTCAACAGATGTTCCCGAAAATGATTATGTATCGCAAACAATTACACATCGGTTATACGATGCGAATGTTGCTACCAAAGTAGCACAGTTTATATTGTTGGGTGTTGGCGGTGCTAAGTTGATGGATCTATTAAATTTCAATCCGGAGTTATATCATTTAAATGAAGCACACGGTTTATCTGCTGCATTCTATCTCTACAAAAAGTTTAACAACAATATTGAAGAAGTAAGTAAACGATTGGTGTTTACAACACATACTCCGGAAGAAGCAGGTAACGAAAAGCATGATATTTATCTGTGTCATAAGATGAGTTACTTCTGCGGCTTGTCAGTTGATGAAGTAAAGACATTAACCGGAATGCCGGAGGATCAGTTTAACCATTCATTAGCCGCATTACGTTTTGCACAGTTGGCCAATGGTGTTTCGCAATTGCATGGTAAGGTGGCAAGGCAGATGTGGAGCAAGTATTCAAACATTTGCAATATCATTTCCATCACCAATGCACAAAACTGGAAGTACTGGGCCGATAAGCAATTGTACAAGTTTAAAGAAGCAGGCGATGATTTTGGAATCGATGACCGTAAAAAATATTTAAAGAAAAGAGCCTTTGAAATTGTAGCCGACCAAACAGGAAAGATATTCAACCCCGATGTATTCACCATTGTGTGGGCCAGAAGATTTGCTGGTTACAAAAGAGCTGGCTTAATTACCACTGCCGAAGAACGGTTTCAAAAATTAATGAGCAGTACAAAATATCCTGTGCAGATTATTTGGGCTGGCAAACCTTACCCGGTAGATCATCCTGCCATTAGTGAATTCAATCAACTGGTGCATTTAAGTAAGCAATATAAAAATGTAGCAGTGCTCATTGGCTACGAACTCACTTTATCCAAAAGAATGAAACAGGCATCCGACTGTTGGTTGAACAATCCAAGAGTGCCGAGAGAAGCATCCGGCACAAGTGGAATGACCGCTGCCATGAACGGCTCAGTTAATTTTTCTACCGATGATGGATGGATTCCAGAATTCATTAATCATGGTCACAACGGATTTGTGGTGCCAAAGGCCGATTATGCTAATATGGTTACACATGAGCAGGATGAATATGATTTAAACAAACTCTACGAAATTCTAGAGAATGAAATACTTCCATTGTATTATGATGACTACAAAACATGGCGACAGATTATGAAGAATGGAATGCAGGATGTTCGCTTCCAGTTCGACAGTAACCGCATGGCACATGAGTATTATACTTTATTGTACCGGTAACAATATTTAATTACAACAACGCATCAAAGCCCCGGCAATCGTCGGGGCTTCGTCATTGCGAGGAGGAACAGCTTGTCCCGAACATTTTCGGGAACGAAGCAATCTACCCAGTTTACGCACAGTAATTTTATTCTTGTACTTCGTAGCTTCAGCGAAAGAGTATGGAGGTGAGCAGCAGTTCCCTGAGCATCGTCTGTTGTGTCACTCACTTGTACGTTCGGTAATTCTCCTCAGCAATCTGTAGCATACTTTTTAATATTGCATACTTTCAACAAAAAGCAGTACGCCGCTGTTGTCTCTTCCCGCTTTGTGCGGGACAAGTAGTGTGTTCGCAAAGTAGCTGAGCAAAGAAACCAACAGAATAACTAAGATTGCTTCGGCGAATTGAAGATGCTTTTCGATTGAAGTATTTTGCTTGCCTCGCAATGACGAACCTCGTTCAGGCATCGTCATTGCGAGGCCGTAGGCGATGTTACTATTTGAGAGGTATGCTTGATAGGCCGAAGCAATCTAAGTGAAAAGAGAAAGTATACTTTGGGAGTTGCTTTATGGTTAATACGGAGTCACTCTACACACAAGGACGAGTTGTGAGACATCGGCTGAGAAACTATAAGATTGGAAGACTTAGGAAGGAAGAAGACCCCATGTTAGCGGCTGCCTGTTTCAACTCGTCACTTTTGATTTTTTAACTGAATATTTAAATTTTGTTTCCACGTCCTATTATATTCTTCTTCCGTAAGAGGTCCAACTCTAAATACTTCTTCATGGGCTAACTCAGAATCTTTTGTCATGTCAATAATATAATATGAAGGACTAGTGGCTTTGTCGATTTGGGTCTTAGCAACTAAAAATGTATCATTAAAACCATATTGCAAAAGTTGCCCAGGTGCTTTTCCGATATAGTCGCCTGAACTTAATTTATAGCTTAGTCCCAAGTCATCTTTTGAGTCAACCCCAATAATGTAATACTTACCTGTCACATGTTTTTGATAAGCGAAGCCACAGGATAAAAAGCTAATCAGAAAAAGAAGCCCGAAAATGAAAGAAGATTTCTTCATTTAATCATTTGATTAATCGAACAGTATGAATAACAGTAATGGTTGCCGCTAATACCTAAATTTATGATATAAGACTTACCATACAAAATAATATTGGTGCTGAAAATCAATTCTTTGAAATTATACTTTTTGTACTTGCCCGCCGGTAGGAGGGTTGCACTTAGAACCATCTTTTTTTTTAATAAAAAGCTTTTAGCGATAGATATCGGGATGCTAGAAATTGCTGAGTAGAATTAGAGAACCCTGAAGAGTGCGACGCAACAGACGATGATAGTAGTACTAAAGCTGGGCTAATAAATCTCTTATCAAAATCGTTGAAACGGCAATCACTCAAACTGTTCAATCATATCTTCCACAGAACTATTCGTTTCATAAAAACTGGTTAGCTTTTTTATTACACCTTCCACCAATGCATCAGGGCAGGAGGCGCCGCTGGTTACCAAAATCTTTACCGGATTTTTTGCAGGAAGAAAATCATTGGTAAGCAATTCTTCTTTTGTATGAAAGTTATGATGCAGTATTTCTTTTGCCGAAAGAATCTTCTCTTCGTTATTAATAAAGTAAGTGGGTAGTTTTTCTTCGCAAAGCTCTACGAGGTGTGATGTATTAGAAGAATTATATCCGCCGACAACTATGGCAAGGTCGGCATCTGTTTGCAACATACCGGATACTGCTGTCTGGTTATCGTTGGTGGCATAGCAAAGTGTATCTCTTGTGTCTGCAAAATGCTCTTCGGGATTATCATCGGGAAAACTATCAATCATTATCTGCTTTAGATAATCGGCAATAGCCTGTGTGTCGCTTGCCAGCATAGTGGTTTGATTGACCACACCAATTCGTTGCAAATCCTTTGTTACATCAAAACCTTCGGAGAATTGATTGTTGAATTCAGTATAGAAGTTTGCGGCGTCTTTTTCTCCGGTAATATATTTTGCCAGCTCTTTGGCCTCGTCCATATCTTTTACCACTACGGAAGCCGCATTGTTAGCTGCATGAGAAAAAGTAGCTCTTGTTTCTTCATGGTTTGGTTTGCCATGAATGATGATGGAATAATTTTTCTTGGCAATAGCTTCGCTGCGGTTCCACACTTTTTCTACAAAAGGGCAGGTGGTATTATATTTTTCTGTTTGAATACCTATTTGCCGAAGCTTTTCTTCGATTAATAAAGTAGTGCCAAAGGCAGGAATTAAAACAATATCATCTTTGGTGATTTCCTCGAAGGGAATTAACTGTTTGCCATAAGTGTCTTGCAAAAATTGTATGCCATGTGCTTCGAGGTCTGCATTTACTTGTGGGTTATGTATCATTTCACTCAGCAGGAAAATTCTTTTGTCGGGATTTTCTTCCACTGTTCTGAATGCAATTTCAATGGCATTTTCCACACCGTAGCAAAATCCAAAATGTCGGGCAAGATAGATTTGCACAGGTCCAAAATCGAGCAAAGTAGGAGAGAAGTCCCTCCCTAACGGAGAGGCAGGCTTCTTCATTTTATCCTGCTCTTTCCTTTTGTTTTTAACAGCGGAAATAAGCGGACTTCTGTAAATAATGGGAACTTCAAAACTCTTCATACCTGCGAAGTTATACCAAATATTAAAACTTAATTTGACCAATAAAACAACTGTAAATATTCTTGAGTGTATAATGCCGCCATACAATAACTTTGGATAGATACTTTTATAAGCGGTGTTACTATTCCGTAAATTGTTTGTTGTTATAACAATCCATTACTTGAAAAGTTCTTATTACCTTTCGCCAAAGTGATACAGATGCGGTTTTCTTTGCTTGCTTTCTTTTCAATTGTGTTGTTGCTTGCTTCGTGCAAGCCAACGAAAAAGAAGAATGATCTTACTTATAAAAAGAATAGTATGATGAACAGATTTATTCCGGTGGATTGGACACACAGCACAAATATTTATGAAGTAAATGTGCGGCAGTACACAGCCGCCGGAACTTTCAATGCATTTATGCAACATCTTCCAAGGTTAAAAGCTATGGGTGTAAAAACACTTTGGTTTATGCCCGTTACTCCTATTTCGGAGAAAAATAAAAAAGGAACCTTAGGAAGTTATTATGCCTGTTCGGATTATACTTCCATCAACCCTGAATTTGGAA
>JBDSUW010000170.1:0-16645 GCA_039927535.1 Chitinophagaceae bacterium
GGTCCTTGCAGTTTGGCAAAGAATAAACCCTCGCCACCAAACATAAAGTTCTTGATTCCTTTTACAAATTCAATATCAAATTGCACATTGGGAGTATAACCCACCAGACAGCCGGTATCTACTTTAAGTATTTCACCAGGCTTTAATTCCTTTTCAATAATATACCCGCCTGCATGAAGGAAAGCCATGCCATCACCTTCTATTTTTTGCATAATAAATCCTTCGCCACCAAAAATGCCAACACCCAGCTTCCGTTGAAAGTGTAAACCCACACTTACTCCTTTTGCGGAGCATAGAAAAGCATCTTTTTGTGTAATGATAGTTCCACCCAGTTGCTGAAGATCCATCGGAATTATTTTTCCTGTATAGGGTGCAGCAAAACTTATTTTCTTTTTTCCATGCCCCATGTTGGTAAAGGCTGTCATAAATAAACTTTCACCCGTCAGCACCCTTTTACCGGCACTAGCTAGTTTACCAAAGAACCCTGTAGGTGCTTGTGCGGAACCATCTCCAAAAATGGTTTCCATTTGAATGCCATCATCCATCATCATCATGGCCCCACTTTCAGCAATGGCAGTCTCTTGCGGGTCAAGTTCCACTTCTACAAATTGTAATTCTTCGCCATATATCTTGTAGTCAATTTCATGGTTGTTACGATTTGTCTGGCTCATAGTTGTAATTTTTATTAAAGATAATAAACAGATATGCAGGATTATGCAACAAGATTGATAAAAGGAGAGGATAAAAGGGCTGTTTTTCTTAAATTGCAGGTTCTAAAAAAACGAAAACACTATATGAAACAAAAAATTTTTTTATTACCCATACTATTCACTTTGCTGGGAGTAATGGCAAACGGACAAACAAAATTGATTGAAAAGGTAACCAAGACGGGTGATGAAATTGTTATCCCCTACGAAAAATACCAACTGGAAAATGGTCTTACATTGATCATACATGAAGACCATAGCGATCCGCTTGTTCGGGTAGATGTTACGTATCATGTCGGCTCTGCAAGAGAAGAGATAGGCAAATCAGGCTTTGCACACTTTTTTGAACATATGATGTTTCAAGGAAGTGATAACGTAGGCGATGAGCAGCATTTTAAAATAGTAACTGAATCGGGCGGTACATTGAACGGTACTACCAACCGTGACCGCACCAACTATTTCGAAACAGTGCCTAACAACCAGTTAGAAAAAATGCTTTGGCTGGAAGCGGACCGCATGGGTTTTTTATTAGATGCTGTTACACAACAGAAGTTTGAAATTCAAAGAGCAACTGTAAAGAATGAAAGAGGGCAGAATTATGACAACCGGCCTTATGGTCTGGCTCAAGAAAAATTATCGCAGGCAATGTATCCGTATGGCCATCCTTATAGCTGGCTCACCATTGGTTATATAGAAGATCTGAACCGTGGTAATGTAAATGATCTGAAGAACTTCTTCCTTCGCTGGTACGGTCCGAACAATGCCACACTTACTGTTGGTGGCGACGTAAATCCTAAAGATGTGGTGAAACTGGTAGAGAAATATTACGGGTCTATTCCCCGTGGACCTGAAGTAAGCAATATGCCAAAAATGGTTCCTGAATTAACAAAGCATCGATTTGTTTCTTATACAGATAATTATGCAAGAGTGCCGGTAATGCTGAGAGCATATCCAACAGTGCCTAATTATGATAATGATATGGCAGCATTGGATTGCCTGGCAGAAATTCTTGGACAAGGGAACAATTCAATCCTTTATCAAGAGCTTGTAAAAAAGCAACTGGCCTTAGCTGCTTCTGCCAGTCATTCTAATTCAGAACTATCTGGTGAGTTTATGTTTCAGGTTGTCCCCTATCCCGGCAAATCATTAGCCTCCATGTATTATTTATTAGATCAGGCATTGCTTGCATTTGAAAAAAGAGGTGTAACAGATGAGGATATTGCCAAATTTAAAGGACAACAGGAATCGCAGGTAATAAACAGCTTACAAAGTGTTTCTGGTAAGGTAGCTCAACTGGCCGCTTATAACACATTTGCAGGCACTCCGAATATGATTGGTAAAGAACTAAACATGGTTCGTTCAGTTACGAAAGAAGATGTAATGAGGGTTTATAAAAAATACATCAAATACAAACATTGTGTTGTGCTGAGTATTCTTACTAAAGGGCAGGACAAGATGATTGTAGGAGATAACAACTTTAAAGTGGATGAGGATGGTTACACTGCTCCTGATTATGGATACAATAATCTTACCTATACAAAAGCAAAAGACAACTTCAACCGTACCATGCAACCACCAAGTGGAGCTAACCCGGTAATAAAAGTTCCTGCATTCTGGACTAAAGACCTCGGCAATGGAATAAAAGCTATTGGTGCAGACAATACAGAACTGCCATTGGTTAATTTGTCTATTAAAATTCCTGGTGGCCATTTGATGCAGGCAAATAATTTAAACAAAGCAGGTCTGTCTTCATTCTTCGCTGCTATGATGAACGATGATACGAAAAACAGATCGTCTGAAGATTTCAGTAAAGAACTTGAAAAGCTTGGCAGTAGTATCAGTGTTTTTAGTGGCACTGATGGGATTACTTTCCAAGTATCATCTTTGAAAAAGAATCTTGATGCTACACTAGCATTGTTAGAAGACAGAATGTTGAATCCAAAATTCACAGAAGATGCATTCAGCAGAATAAAACGTCAGTCGTTAGAAAGTTTTAAACAAATAAAATCACAACCGGCTGCCATTGCTTCAAATGTGTTCGACAAACTTAATTATGGTAAGGATAATATTTTAGGCATCAGTCCACAAGGTACTGAAGAAACAGTAGCTACATTTACTTTACAAGATGTAGAAAATTATTATGCCAATAATATCGGATCGCAAGGTACAAATGTGGTGGTAGTTGGTGATGTTACCGAAGCTGAAATTGTACCAAAGCTTGCCTTCCTGAATAAACTACCCAATAAAAAAGTGGAAATACCAGCCGTAAAAGCAACCAACAATGTAGAAAAAACCAAGATCTATTTTGTAGATGTAAAGGGTGCTGCACAAACAGAATTCCGAGTGGGTGATATCACTAACCTGAAATACGATGCTACTGGTGAATATTACAAAGCTTTCTTAACCAACTTTCCTTTGGGTGGCGCATTTAACAGTCGTATTAATCTTAACCTGAGAGAAGATAAAGGTTGGACATATGGTGCCAGCAGCGGATTCAGTGGCGATAAACACACTGGAGAATTTTCCTTTAGTTCAGGTATCAGAGCTGCTGCAACAGACAGTGCTTTAACTGAAGTGTTGAAAGAATTGAAAGATTATGCAGCGAACGGCGTTACAGAAGATGAAATGAAGTTTATGAAAAGTGCATTGGGACAGATAGATGCACAACGTTATGAAACTGGTTTTCAGAAAGCGGGTTTCATTGGTAGAATATTAGAATACAATCTTCCTGCAAATTATGCAGAGATGCAAAATGAGATTCTAAAAAATATTACCAAAGCAGAATTAGATGCCGTTGCAAAAAAATGGTTGAATATTGATAAGATGAATATTCTGCTGGTTGGTGATAAAGAAAAAGTGTTACCAACATTACAGAAATTCGGATATGAAATAATTGAACTGGATATTGATGGTAATCCTGTTCAGAAAAAAGGATTTTAAAAGAAATATCATCTGATAAAAGAACCGTCTCGCTTATGTCAAGACGGTTCTTTTTTTGTGATTTTCTGAATATTCTAAAAAAAATGATTCAAGATTAAACATATATAAAACAGTTACTGACGCAAAAGGAAAACATGATTGGAATGGTTCTTGTAATAATTTAAAGAGATGGATTTTAAAGAAGACAAACGATTCTAAAAAAAATTTATGCGATAAATAAAACTTGTTTCTTAAAAAAATATTATGGAAAATACAAACACAGTTGACACACCAAAATCTACAAAACTTGAAATTATTATTCCAGCTTTCAGAATGCATTCCCAAAGTTTCTATAATGTTCTTGATGGGATATCCGAAGAAGCGGCACTCGAAAGAAATAACGGAAAAACCAATCATGTGATCTGGATGGCTGGTAATCTGGTAAATTGCCGGTATTGGTATGCAGATTTATTAGGAATGGATAACAAAGATCCTAATGACGAATTTTTTAAAGAAGGTAAGGCGTTAGATGAAAAGCTGAATTACCCATCCTTAGCAGCACTTAAGAAGGATTTTGAGGAAATTTCTCCCAAAGTTTATCAAAAATTGTTGGAGGCAACAGACGCACAACTTTCGAAAGACTATTCTATGGGGATGGATGTTCCATTTGTTCCGGAAAATGTGTTGAACATGATCGGCATGTGTATCGGAAGAGAAGACTATCTTTTGGGACAAATTGGACTTATGCGAAAGTTGCTTGGGCTAAAAGGAATGAGTTACGAAATGAATAAAGACATTAAGTACTAGAATTCTCGTTTCTAAATATCATGGAAATCAATTTAAATTTGCTGTACATTCTTATTTATAACAAAAATTAGTAAGGAAAAATAGCACAAAATCGTTTGCAAATTAGAGTGATCTGTTAATTAATCATTTCTCCTTCATCCACAAAACAACAGTACTCCGGTTAAATTGTCTTGGCGTTTGTACTATCATCGCATTATCATTTACTCCTGCTATAAAATAAGTTGAAGTCAAAATCATTGGCTCGGTAGTACCAGAAAAGCTCATCGTCCCTTCTTTATCCGGATATATAAATCGAAATTTCAATCCTGCCTTTTCCTCATCCTTTACTTCTTCATCAATGTTATAAACAGCATCCCATGTTTTTCCATCATCAGTAATTTTTACCAATGTATCATTCACAAACTGAAGAACAAATAATTCCCTTTCTGTCTGGTATTTTTTTGCAAAATCATCCAGTTCTTTTTCCGCATCAAACCACCTGAATGGTTTTTCCTTATCCATGCCTGCAGCAAAGGGAGACAATGTTCCAATGCGATCTGTAATAAATGTTTTTCCGGCTATTATTTTTTGTACTTCTGTTTTGGAAGTTGGAGCTGGCAAACTATTTTCTTTTTTTTGAGAACATGCTATAAGACAAGAAATAATGAACAACGAAGCGATTAATTTTTGCATAATAATTCTGTTTTGTGTAAAGTTGCTGATAAGCAGCATAAAAAAAATACCCTCCAAAGGGCAATTAATATAATAAGGAGGAACTTAAAAAAACGAAGCGGCCCCAACCACGGAGCCGCCTCTTATAACCCCGCCTGACCATTTCTAATTAAATAAATATAGTCGGGCAGGCAAAACCAACCACCAACTTTTAAGACTCTTTTTCTGTTTCTTTCGCTGCCTCTTTTAATTGTCCCATCCACACTTTTTTTCCTTGTATTCTTCTTACCAGGTACATAATACCGACGAATATGAAGAAAAACGGACCTGTAAATCCTAACAACGCAATAAATTTTGTTCCGTAAAACTGTCCCATTGGTCTTTTCAATCTTTCAGCTATCAGGTACATACTTGGCACCATTACCAATGTAAGGAAGAAGGAGAATAACAAACCGAAAATAATTGTCCAGCTTAATGGCCCCCAGAATACCACACTATCACCACCAAAGAAAATGTTTGGACGCAAATGACCGAACAATCCGGCAAAGTCAATATTGAAACCTATTGCCAACGGTAATAAACCTAAGATGGTTGCCACCGCCGTTAATAATACCGGAATGATCCTGATCTTACCAGCTTGGATGGCAGCTTCTCTTGTTCGCATACCACGGCCACGAAGCTCATCTGTAAATTCAATAATAAGAATACCATTTTTGATTACTATGCCTGCGAGACCAACAATACCAACCAACAACATGATTGTTGCGATTGTCATCCCTGTTATTGCATAACCAAGCAATACTCCTATTACGGAGAAGAAAATCTCTGTAATTACAATGAATGGTTTGCTCATGGAGTTGAACTGCAATACCAGTATCAAAAAGATAAGTCCGATTGCAATTGCAAATGCTGTACCCAGAAATGCCTGTGTCTCTTTTTCTTGTTCACTTTGTCCGCTCAATTTTATTGATACATCCGGAGGAATATTTGAAATCTGTTTAAATTCATCAATCTTAATTTTCAAATCAGCATTTACTTTTCCCACCATCGTTGGATCGGGTACATTACTTTGTAGCTGAATGGTACGTTTTACATTCTTTCTTTTAATGCCACCGGCAGTGTTGGTGTAATCCACACTGGCAACAGTACTCAAAGGAACTGATTTTACCTGCATCGTATTCATATCCATAAAAGTGATACGCATATTCATCAGGTCGGTAATATTATTCCGCATCAGTTCCGAATTACGCAGCTGAATTTTATATTCATCTTCGCCATCTTTTATGGTACTTACTTCTTTTCCAAAAACGGCAGTACGCAATTCCATCCCTATCTGTCCGGTGCTCACTCCTTCCATCATCGCTTTTTCACGGTCTACATTTATAGTTATCTCCGGATTAACCAGTTCAATATCAGGCTGTAGATTTTCAATTCCTTCTACCCTGTTTGTATCTAAAAAATTAAACAGGTTTTTCGCTACCATTGAGATATTCTCAAAATCATCTCCAGTTACCTCAATATTCACCGGTGGGTCGGTGGGCGGGCCACCATCCTCTTGCGCCACTTCAATATTAGTTCCTGGTATTCCCTGCACTGCATCTCTTATCGCATCTTTATATACCATGGTGCTTTTGCCGTGACGCTTTTCATACTCAACAAATGAAACCTGTATACGTCCAAGGTTGGATTGTATACTTCTGTTATTATCTCTGGGATTGTTTGCACTAACCGCCACATTCGTAATCACACTCTCCACAATACTTCCAGGAGCACCTGGTTTTTCTTTCTCCAAAACTTTCTCTACTCTTTTCTCTAAAACTCTTGTAATACTATCTGTATATTTTACATCTGTCCCTGCAGGTAATTTTAAATACACATATACAAAGTTGGGATCACCACTTGGGAAGAAGGTTGATTTATTTCCACGTATCATCAATAAACCAGCAGACAGTGCAAATATCCCGAACAAAGAAACAAATGCCCATATCGGTCTTTTGCCCACTAATATCCATTTCAATAATTTTTCATAATTATTCATCAGCTTTGGCAATGCTCTTTTCTGAAAGCGATGTATTAAATCGTTCAGCACATATGCATTCAAAACCATCAGCAAGGCCATCAATATTAAAAAGTTGGCAACTGCATGAAACCCCGGCAAATGAAGAAGTACACCTGCTATTACAAAAACAAGAAACCATTTATTCCTGAATACGGCCTTTTTTGGTTTTTCAAATTCTTTTCCTTCTGGCTTCATAAAGCTTACCGCAAAAACAGGGTTGAAGAAAAAAGCAACAATTAATGAAGCCGCTAATGTAAGGATCAAAATCGTTGGCAGGTAAATCATAAACTTACCAATCAATCCTTTCCAGAATAATAACGGAAAGAATGGTGCCAGTGTAGTAGCTGTACCAGCCAATACCGGAATGAAAACTTCTCCAGCGGCCTCCTTTGCACTTCGTTCTATCGGCACCTTGCCATTATTATAAATACGGTGTGTGTTTTCAATTACTACAATAGCATCATCTACAATAATTCCTAAACCAAACAATAATGCGAACAGCACAATAAAATTTAGTGTAACACTTGTACCAATAATACTATCTGCCAACGGCAGAAAGAGGAATGCAACGAATACACTTAACGGCACACTCAACGCCACAAAGAAGGCATTAGTAACACCCATAAAGAACATCAGAATCAGCAACACCAATACAAAACCGATAATAATTGTATTGATCAGTTCACCAAAAGATGTTTTTGTTTGCTTGCTCTGGTCACCAGTAAACTCAACTCGCAAATCTTTTGGCAGGTCTTCAGCCTTTTGCAATTCTGCTACAGCAGCTTTTATTTTATCAGCACACTCAATTAAATTTTCTCCGGCTCTTTTTACAATGTTCAGCGTAACTACATTCTTACCATCCAGCCGGGCATAGCTGTCTTTTTCTTTGATGGTATCTTTTATTTCAGCAATATCTCTAAGATAAACGGAGGCGCCTCTTGCACTACTTCGCACTACAATATTCTGCATATCAGCAATAGAAGCAAATTGTCCCTTCACTTTCAATGTTCTTTTCATATTGCCCACCTCAATCAATCCTCCGGTAATATCATTGTTCTCTCTTTTTATGGCATTCTCCACATCCATAAAACTTATTCTTGCCGCCGTCATTTTATAGGGATCTACATTTACTTGTATTTCCCTTTCCGGTGCTCCTACTATTTCAGCTCTGGTTACTTCACTTAGCTCTTCAAACTTATCCTGCATTTTATCAGCATACGCTTTCAACTTCATACCATCATAATCGCCACTGATATTTACAAACATGATTGGCATTTCACTAAAAGCGAATTCCTGGGCATCAGGTTCTGTAGTCAGATCATTTGGTAAGTCGGCTCTTGCTTTATCAATTGCATCTTTTACTTTCTGCTTAGCAAGATCTGTTTTTACATCAGTATCAAATTCTACCACTATCAAACTATAATCTGGCAACGAAGTACTTTGAATTTTATTCACCTTCGCTCCGCTAATACCTTTCAATTGTTTTTCAATCGGCCTCGTTACCAGGTTTTCAATATCCTTAGGGGAATTACCAACATATACTGTGGCAACAGAAATGGTGGGCACTACAATATCTGGAAACTGCTCCTTGGGCATACTGTTGAACTTTATTAGTCCATATGCACTTATTAAGATGGCAATTATATAAACAGCCGTTTTATTATTTACTGCCCAACTGGTAGGGCCAAATTGTTTGAATTTTTTCCCGATTCCTTCTATGAGATTACTTTTCATCTGAAATATTTTAAATCATCAATTGATTTTGGTTTAGCAAGCTTCAGTAATTCTATTCAGCTTATGTTGCGACGCTCCATTCATCGTTCAGTAATTCTATTCAGCTTTATTGAACTTCTCCGATGTTCGAGATACATACTGTCATTTTATTTCTCTGGGTTTATCCCAGAGCTACACACATTTTACCCCTTCGGCGTAAGAACTCTCCTGCTTAAAGTATTTCGCCAATTTTATTGACTCTCTAACCTAAGTCTCCCCCCTAGGGGGGCAGGGGGGTTTACTTCCCCGTCGTCACTGATTGTCCGTCATATACTGTTTGATAACCTGCAGTAATAATTAATTCACCTCCCGTTAGTCCGCTTTTAATTTCCATCATTCCATTATATGCTTCGCCTGCTATTACTGTTTTTTTGCGGGCCACCATTTTATCTCCCGATTTTTCCATTACATATACATACTTGGATTTTTCATCACTTTGTACCACATTAATAGGAACGGCTACAGCGCCTTTTGATTCATAGTCCAATATTTTCATAGTAGCCGTCTGGTTTGGTTTCAATGAAGGATCAGAAGGAAGTTTTGCTTCCGTAACAAATGATCTTGAGGTGGGGTCTATCGATGCACCAACTACACTTATCGTTGATATAAAAGGAGGCTTACCAGAGTCCGGCACAACCACTTCCACTTTCTCTCCTTTCTTTACTCTTGAAATATAAGTATCTGGAACATTCGTTACAATTTTTAAGTTACTTGTATTTACTATTCTGATACCTGAGCCCGGCATAGCTGCAGTTTGTGGTGAGAAAAATTCTCCAACCTTCACATTCATCTGATCTATTACACCACTCATACCAGCATACACATTCGACATATTTGCTTGCTCCTGTGCCAATCCAACTTGTGCCTGTGCGGCTCTTAACTGACTTTGCAATGCATCCACATCTGCTTTTGCATTAATTACTTGAATCTCTGCGCCAATATTTTGTTTCCATAAATTCTGGTAACGTTCGTGAACAGTTTGTGCCTGTGCCAGTCTTGCTTTCAACACTCCAGTTTGTTGTTGCGCTGCTACAACAGATTGCCTTGCCAACGCATCATCTAATTTCAACAGAAGCTGTCCTTTACTTACACGGCTACCAAGTTTAGCATACACTGCTTTTACTTGTCCGCCTTGGCCAGATGGAGCTACATAGCCAATACCTTCAGCATCTATCTTACCTTGCAATTCTATAAAATGAGTAAAGTCACCGATGCGTAAGGTGTCGATGGTTACTAACTTTTTTATAAGTTTAGCTGCTTCAGGGTCGGCTTTGGTAATATCATCTTCCAGCTTACGAATGTCAGCATCCAATGCATTCTTTTCTTTCTTTAGCTTTTCCAGTTTCACTTTCATATCACTTATATCACCTTTTTTATCTTTTGCACCGCCGCCGCATGATGTTAGTAAAAAGCCCGTTATTGTAATAAGAACAAGTATTGTTGCTATCTTTTTCATGTGATTTTTTTTTATTGATTTTTGGCCACATGTAATTCGCCAAATAAACATTTTCGATTTAATTAAATTTTTGTTGTGGCTCATTTCATGTTAGTTTTATTATAATGTAAAGTCATTTGTAATTTAATGTAAGATCAAAGCTTTCCGGTTGCTTTCATAAAGTCAACTTTAGCAATAATGGCATCATACAAAGCAGTGATATAATTTGTTTGTGCTGTTTTCATATCTGTCTGCGCCGTATTTATTTCCATTTGAGAGCCGGTGCCCATTTCATATTTCTTTTTGGTTTGACTATAGACTTTCTCTGCGAGTTCCATATTTTTTTTCTGAAAATCCATTGTAATAATAGCAGAACTGAAATTGTTTCTGGCAGTCATTACTTGATTATCAATTGATAGTTTTAATGCTTCTATCTGATTATCTATTTTTTGCACTTCCAGTTTTGCCTGTTCTATTTTAGATTTTGTGAAAAACCCATTAAATATTGGAGCTGTTAATTTCAGTCCTACAGTGGCGATGGTATACCAATCACCCCTTCGTGCAAAGTCCCATTGATTTCGCTGTGCATTTTTAGCATATAATGCATTCAGGCTGAGGGTTGGAATCTGACTTAATTTATAACGACGAACGTTATATTCATTTAGCGTTTTCCCAATTTTCGCAGACTGATATTCTTTACGGTCATCATACGTATAAAAACTCTTTTCCAATATCCCTTCTTTTATTTCTTCATCAGAAAGTTTGTCTGTCAATACCAATTCATCAGTAATTGGCATTCCCATCAGCATTTTCAAACCATAATACCCATTTGAAATAGTATTGAATACTTTGTTCTTTTCTGTTTGCAGATTTGTTAATTGTACACTTACTTTATCTATATCTAATTTTTCAGCAAATCCATTTTCATAAATGATACGGGTGTCATTTAGTAGTTTTTGTATCAATGATATATTAGCATCTAACAATTCCACCTGAGTTTTGCTAACAACAAGCTGATAATAGATTTTATAAATATTTGCCTTAATCATTTCTTCAGTAACCTCTGCATTCTTTTTTCTGAATTCAACTGCGGCACCTCTGGCTAATAGTCCTACAAATACCTGTCCGTCAAATAATATTTGTTGCAGACTTATACCAGCAGTCGTACTAAATTTCGAACCGAACTGGGCAGCTATAAATCCAAAGTCATCCGGCATAACAATGGGTTGACCGTTCCCATCTTTTACACCCTGATCAATCAATACCTGGTAAGTGGCAGGAGAAATAAAATTGGGAATCACCTGTGTTGCCACACTCGGATTATAAACTGATTCAATGCTTCCATTAATATGTGGATAAGCATTTGATGTAATCTCTCTGTTTTGTTGCACCTGCAACTGCACATCAACCAATGCATTCTTTACATTCACATTATTCTTTTTGGCATAATCAACCGCCTGTTGAATACTGAATTCATGTTTGGTTATTCTTGCACTGTCAGGTGACTGTGCAGTTGCCATCAAGGGCAATAAAAACAAACCAAATACCTGTACCAATCGGTTATTTCTTACTTTCTTCATACGAAAGGTTTTTTTGTCGTTGTTCATTATATTTTTGAATCAGTTTATGTCCTTTAATAGTTGCTAAGCCGTAAATAAAATTTTCAATGATCAATCCTGAGGTTCTGGCAAGGTTATACTTGCCTGGAGAAAATACTGTTACGTTAAATGGTATCATCATGGATTCTATGCGATATTTGGACATTACATCCACATTTATATCAGGGCGGTACAGCTCATCTTTTATTCCCCATTCAAGATTTTCGATGATGACCTGTAAAAGAAACTTGTCCTTATGATCCCGGAACCGCTGATAAGCTTTATGATGAAATTTCTCAAGATCATATAAAAGCATGGGGTTCATATTGCTGAATTCTTCCATGATCCTTTCCATCGTATTGAAAATTTCATGAATTGCATTCGTAGCTTCTTTTCTGCAATCGAGGCAATCTTCCTGGATGCCATTAATATGACCATCTACTACAGCTTCTACCAGTTCATCTTTATCAGCAAAGTATTGATATAATGTTTTTTTAGACATGCCAAGGTTGTTGGCAATGTCATCCATCGAAACAGAACGAATGCCAAACTGCATATACAATTCTTCCGCCTTCAGTAATATTCTATCCTTCGTCTCCATAATTCAAAATGTGGAAGCAAAACTATGGAAACTTTAATCGTAACCAAAGTTTCCGTCCATTTTTTTTTACCGTTCACCGAATTTATACCGGCTCACAAGCTGTTTTTTTTACGCTACCTTAGCTTGTAAATCAGTTTATGAGTACGGGAGTCAAAACAGAACCAAAAAGCACATTTAAACAAGTACTGCGATTATTTGTTCAGGGATTAATCATCCTGGCACCTATAGGAATCACTGCATATGTACTTTACTGGCTTTTTGATCTGGTGGATGGCATTTTACGGCCCTATGTAAATATTCCGGGTCTTGGTTTTGTAATTATTATTTTGTTTGTAGTTTTTGTGGGTTGGATAAGTTCTACTTTCCTGATGGGAAGTTTTATCAGTTTTTTCGATCACTTTATGGAAAGAACACCCGGTATTAAATTTATTTACACATCCACCAAAGATTTTTTTGAAGCCTTTGCCGGCGATAAAAGAAAATTCAATGTAGCTGTGATGGCCAGTGTTTTTTCTGAAGATGTCTGGATAATTGGTTTTTTAACGGATGAAGAACTGCAGAAATTTGATATGGGAGCCGATAAAGTAGCCGTATATGTACCGCAGGCTTACAATTTTGCCGGTCAGTTATATATATTGCCAAGGGATAAAGTGAAAAAGATAGAACACATCACATCCGGCGAAGCCATGAAATATGCTGTAACGGGTGGAGTAGTAGATCTGGATGCCGAAAGAATTGACGATTCAATAAAAGTGGAGAAAAAATAAGATGAAAAAGATTTTTCTTTTACTATTTTTTTCTTTTACTGTGCAGCAAAGTTTTTGCTGGGGATTTTATGGTCATAGAATGATAAACCACTATGCTGTATTTCTGTTACCGCCAGAAATGATGGTGCTTTATAAACCGCAGATTGATTTTTTATCGGAACATGCTGTTGATCCGGACAAAAGAAGATATGCAATACCAGAAGAAGGTCCCAGGCATTATATAGATATTGATCACTATGGAACATATCCTTACGATTCCCTACCAAGAAAATGGGTAGATGCTGTTGCGAAATATTCGGAAGAAACGCTGAATATGTATGGTATTGTACCCTGGTGGCTGCAAACAATGCTGGTACGTCTTACGAATGCATTCAAAGAAAAAAATCAGACAAAGATCTTAAAATATTCCGCAGACATAGGTCATTATATGGCCGATTCACATGTACCTCTTCATGCCAGTTCTAATCACAACGGACAATTCACCGATCAAAAAGGCATTCATGGTTTTTGGGAAAGCCGAATACCAGAATTATTAGCGGAAAAAGAATGGGACTTTTTTATAGGCAAAGCCGAATACATAAAGAATCCGGCGGATTTCATCTGGACAAGAGTTTTGGAAAGTGCGGCGGCAGCCGATACCGTATTGAAATTTGAAAAAGAGCTTACCAGCTCTTTCCCAGGCGATCAGAAATATTCTTTTGAAGACAGAAATGGAATTACCATCCGTCAATATTCATCAGCCTTTACAAAAGCTTATGATGTTATGATGAAAGGAATGGTGGAAAGAAGAATGCGGCAATCCATTTTTGCAGTTGCTTCTTTCTGGTATACTGCCTGGGTAAATGCCGGACAACCTGATTTAAAAAAATTATCGAACAAAGAATTTTCTGCGGCAGATTTAAAAGAGTTTGAAGGACTGAACAATTCATGGAAAAATTCATCCATCAAAGGCCGGGAACATGATTAATTATATAGGTAGTTTGTTTTAAAGACTATTAACTTTAGAATGGATTACAACCAACATCAAAAAAGAACTTCATGAAAAAGTTTATTTCTGCATCTGCAGCAATTTTATTTCTAACAGCGGCGCTGACAGCACAAACATCTTTAATCAATTATGGTACCAGCTGGAAATACCTTGATAACGGGTCAGATCAGGGCACATCCTGGTCAGCTGTTTCATTTAATGATGCTGCATGGGCCAGTGGCAATGCTCAACTCGGTTATGGCGATGGGGATGAAGCTACCGTAGTTAGCTTTGGCAGTAATTCAAAAAAGAAATACATTACTACTTACTTCCGCAAAACATTTACCGTTACCAATGCCGCTTCTTTTTCTTCTTTTATACTAAATATAAAAAGAGATGATGGTGCTGTTGTTTACATCAATGGAACAGAAGTGTTTCGTACCAATATGCCAACCGGTTCAATTAATTTTACCAGCAAAGCATCTACTGATGCTTCTGATGATGGCAGCACACCACAAACTATATCACTGCCTGCCGGTACCTGTACAGAGGGCAGCAACGTAATTGCTGTAGAAATTCACCAGTTTAGCGGTAACAACCCCGATATTTCTTTTGACCTTGAATTAACGGGTCCCGCCGCCGATATAACACCACCAGTTATAACAAATTTTTCCCCGGCGGATAATGCAACAAATATTTCCGCTGCTGCAAACCTCGTACTTACATTTAATGAAACTGTACAAAAAGGTGTTGGCAATATTCTTATTAAAGAAGGAGGAACTACCACACAAACTATTGATGTAAATACTACTTCCGTAACAGTTGCAGGCAATACAGTAACTATTAACCCGGCTGATTTTACTCCCGGTGCTGCTGTAAATATTGAAATGCCGGCTGGAATTTTTAAAGACATAGCCAATAATAATTATGCCGGTATCGCCAATGCCACTACCTGGAATTTTACGGTTAGTGCTCCTGATGTAACAGCTCCGGTGGTTACCAATTATTCCCCGGCGGATAATGCCACTAATGTTGTTATTAGTACCAATCTAATATTATCTTTTAGTGAAACGGTGCAAAAAGGAGTTGGCAATATACTCATCAAAACAGGTGGCGTTACAACACAAACTATTGATGTTACTTCAGGTCTTGTTACTGTAGCAGGTAATACAGTAACTATTAATCCTGCTGATTTTGCTTACAACGCTGCTATCAATATTGAAATGCCTGCCGGAACTATTAAAGATGTAGCCAATAATAATTATGCCGGTATGACCAACGCTACTACCTGGGATTTTACTACTGAGGCCCAGCCCACCGGACCACAAACATTGGTAGCTTATGGTACCAGCTGGAAATACCTTGATAACGGAAGCAACCAGGGTACTGCCTGGAAAACAACCGCATTTAATGATGCAACTTGGGCGAGTGGCAATGCAGAACTCGGTTATGGTGATGGAGATGAAGCTACTGTAATTAGCTTTGGCAGTAATTCAAATAAAAAATACATTACTACTTACTTCCGTAAAACATTTACCGTTACTAATGCCGCTTCTTTTTCTTTGTTTACTCTCAATATAAAAAGAGATGATGGTGCTGTTGTTTACATTAATGGGACAGAAGTGTTTCGTACCAATATGCCAACCGGTACCATCTCATATACCAGCAAAGCATCTACCGATGCCTCTGATGATGGCAACACACCACAAACTATATCACTTCCTGCTGGCACCTGTACAGAGGGCAACAATATAATTGCTGTAGAGATTCACCAGTTTAGCGGTAACAACCCCGATATTTCTTTTGATCTTGAATTAACCGGACCGGCTGCCGATGTAACGCCTCCGCTTGTTACAAACTATTCCCCGGGGGATAATGCAACAAATATTTCCGCTGCTGCGAACCTTGTACTTACATTTAATGAACCTGTGCAAAAAGGTGTTGGCAATATTCTTATTAAAGAAGGAGGAAGCACCACACAAACTATTGATGTAAACACTGCTGCCGTAACAATTGCAGGCAATACATTTACTATTAACCCGGCTGATTTTACACCTGGTGCTGCTGTAAATATTGAAATGCCTGCCGGAACTTTTAAAGATGTAGCCAATAATAATTATGCGGGTATCACCAATGCCACTACCTGGAATTTTACTATTAGTGCTCCTGATGTAACAGCACCGGTGGTTACCAATTATTCCCCGGCAGATAACGCTACAAATATTTCCGCCGTTGCAAACCTCATACTTACATTTAATGAACCTGTGCAAAAAGGTGTCGGCAATATTCTTATTAAAGAAGGAGGAAGCACCACACAGACTATTGGTGTAAATACTGCTGCCGTAACAATTGCAGGCAATA
>JBDSUW010000171.1:0-21029 GCA_039927535.1 Chitinophagaceae bacterium
GCTGATTTGAGGTAACCGCGCGCAGCATCACCCCGTGTCATGAATCTCGACACTGATCATCCGCGCCTTGACGCCATCCGCGCCGCTTTCCCTCCCGAAGGACTCTTCGCGGACAAAGACTGGCTGCTCTCGCCACAGCCTTTCCTCATCGATGTGGTGAAAAACTCTCCTGCGATCCTAATGACCCGGCCTGTTTGTTTATTTACAAAACGATATCAGAACCTCATGTAGGTGAGATGTCGTTCTTTAAAGTGTATTCAGGTACAATAAAAGTAGGAATGGAACTGGAAAATGAAAGTACAGGGGTTTTGGAAAAATTAAATCAATTGTTTCTGGTAGAAGGCAATAGAAAAACCTCCACTCATGAATTAGTTGCTGGGGATATTGGGGCTACACTTAAGTTAAAAAATACACATGTCAATAATACTTTGCATGCAAAAGGAAAAAATTATGAATTGCCATCAATTGATTTTCCTTCTTACAATATGACTGTTGCTATTGAGTCACAGAAGAAAGGAGAGGAGGAAAAGCTTTCGCAGGCATTACATCAATTGCGGGAAGAAGACCCAACTTTATTGGTAGAAATTTCTTCGGAATTGAAGCAAACTTTAATTCACTGCCAGGGAGATATGCATTTAGCAGTGGCGAAATGGAAAATTCAGCATCTGCATAAGCTAGACGTGAAATTTGTAAAACCGAAAATTGCATATCGGGAAACTATTCGTAAAATGGCTGATTCAAGCTATCGCCATAAAAAACAAAGTGGTGGTGCTGGTCAGTTCGGTGAAGTGTATATGCGTATAGAGCCTTGGTATGAAGGAATGCCTGAGCCAAAAGAGTTAAATGTAAGAGCAAGAGATGTGCATGATTTAGACTGGGGTGGAAAATTGGTTTTTTATAATTGTATAGTCGGTGGTGCAATAGATACAAGGTTTCTTCCATCCATTTTAAAAGGAGTGATGGAGAAAATGCACAATGGACCTTTGACAGGTTCGTATGCAAGAGATATTCGGGTAAGTGTGTATGATGGCAAAATGCACCCGGTGGATAGCAACGATATTTCATTTAAGATAGCAGGACTGCAGGCTTTTCGCCAGGCATTTCAACAGGCAGATCCACAAATATTAGAACCAATTTATCATGTAGAAGTTTTATGTCCCGAAGATCTTACAGGTTCTGTAATGGGTGATTTGCAAAGCCGCCGTGCAATTGTGGAAGGAATAGACAGTGAAGGACATTTTCAAAAAATCATAGCTAAAGTTCCACTTGCAGAAATGGATGGATATTCCTCATCCATTCGATCTATTACACAAGGAAGAGCTAAATTCAAAATGGATTTTAAAGCTTACGAGCCGGTGCCGTTTGATTTGCAACGAAAGCTTATTGACGAGTATAGTAAAACTGAGAAAGAAGAATACGCATAAACCAATATTAACTACAATAAAGTAAAGGCTGCATCACTTGCAGCCTTTACTTTATTGTATTACCTGTCTCTGTAAACAGCAATGGATGATGCTTTATCATTCCATCCTGAGAAACTAAAGCCAGATTTAGATTGAGTGATTGTATATTTTTTACCACCGAAATTTTCAAACTCATATAGTACAATCCGATAGCCCTCAGGAACAGTTAATGAACTTAATGCTTTATCAGGGAAACCTATCTGTGACATTGAATTATAAGTGCCAGGAAGTAACGAAACAGACTGACCTTTATAATTGCCATCTACATAAATTGTAACTCTTGAGTCAACTGAAGGATTGTTGTTATAGTTTGAACTTTGATTTTTTTCTTCAATAACCAAGGATCGGATGTTGTTCTTCAAAGTACTTGTCATACAACTTATATTCTCTGAAATCGTATAATAGTTTCCAGACAAATAGTCGCTGCTTATATATGCTTTTACCTGAAGGTTTGAAGGGATTTCGATAGAAGAAATGGCGGATTTCAATATGCCTAAGTTATTGCCTTGATACTGGCCTGGTGCAAGCCGCAAACTATTACCTTTATAATTACAACTGGAGTAAATATTTACGTAGCTGTTGCCGTAATTGTTATTATTATATTGATTATTGTTGTTCCCATTGTTATTATTATTACCTTGGTTATTATCATACTCAATTACCAAAGAACTGATCTTGTCATTGTATGTACTGGAAAGACAATTTGTGCTTTCGTTTAAAGTATAGTTATAACCGGAAATATTATCATTATTCAGATAAACTCTTACTTTCAAATTGCCGTAAATAATAAAAGAAGAGATATTCTTTTTTAATAGCCCTAAAGCATTTCCTTTGTATGTACCTGGTTTTAAACTTTTAGAGTAACCCTTATTATAACAATCATTATAAAAAGTAATATAACTGTTCTGATTATATCCGGGTTTATAATACATATCTTCAACAACAACAGACGAAGCAAATTCATTCCATTCTGCATCAAGACATTGTATGCTTTCGGTAAAAGTTTTTGATTTACCCTCATAATTATCATGCTCATAAATTGTTACTTTCATACCGGAAGGTATCTGAATGCTCGATAGCCTGTCATTGCCGATTTTCATTTGATATGTTCTGTAATTACCTGGGACAAGAACACTTTGCTTCCCACTATAATTGCAATCTTCGTGTAGTGTTACATAATTATTTTGAGCTAAAATACAATTACTGTAAAATAGAATAATCAGTAATGCGATGCAAAATTTTGGCATAATGAAGATTTTCGGTTCATGAATGGTTCTTAAAGTTAAGAATTTCTTGTTTCCTCAAAATGACTATTTAGTGCCATTTATATACACTGCTTTAGAAAATAGCTGATTGTTTTTATTTTATTCTTTCTTTTGTCCATATCGCAAACAAGCTGCTCTCTTGTATATTCTTTTGGCATAAATACGGAATCAGTAGCTGATTCATTTATTTTCAATTGATCAAGGCATACAAAACATCTGCTGCATAGACTCATTGCTACAAGACTGAGATGTTTTTTCTTGTTTTTTGCTTCGTAGGAGAGTTGTTTTGTTAAATCAAAGCTTTTATTCATTTGATCAGTAAATAATTGGCGAACGTCGGCTATTCTTTTTGCAGTTGTTGGAATAGTTTCTATGTTGCTGTTATGGTCTTTATAAATATCAAAAATATCGTTACCAAACTGCATTAATCCTCCCATGTTATTTAATGCATTTTCTTCACCTTCTACAAATGAATGAGACATTGATGCCCTATAAAATAAAACTGATACCCCACCTTTTTTCAGCGTAATATCAAGGATTTCTTTTTGGGATAATCCCGGAGTCGATTGTTTTTTACTTTCTATTTGTGCCTGATAAACCTGCCCCAGATATCTTGAAACTAATACGGGATCATGAGCATTAAGTAATGCGTTTTTATAGAAGATAAAAAAAAGTCTTTCAGCGGAATTTTCTCCAATTAACTCCTCTGGCTTTTCCATAAATTCTTTCACCTGTTCATCCGGCATATTAAATTTGTCAAAAAAATCATCAAACAATCCGGTCATTGCTCCTTGGTAAGTAAGAGACAGTCTTTCTTTTCTTGTCATATTAAAACCTCTTAAAGCACAAATAGAATCGCCCAGAATAGCAGGAACAGCAAGGCCGTAGTAATGGGTTATTTTTTTAAAGTCGGATGCATCAAGACTGCCATCATTTGACTTTTTTGCGGCTGTTAAAATTTCACCAAGTTCGGTAGCAATGAAACGATGCTGCTTTTTAATACTGCTTAATAATGAAGATATAGTTTTGGCAGCGTTAAAAATTGTCACAGTTGTTCTTACTTTAGTTAGATTATTGTTTTGTAAAGCTTACACATTCATTTAGTTCTTTTTCAGTATAAGCAAGTTTGTATTGTTTTAATACATCATCGGGTACACCATTCCATTGTGTTGGCGTATTTCCTGCATAGCCAATATCTTTTACTCCTATTTCAGAAGTGTAAAAACCACTGGCAGTAAGATCTCTCATCAAACTAAAAAACTTTACACC
Source organism: Chitinophagaceae bacterium (assembly GCA_039927535.1). Taxonomy (GTDB): domain Bacteria; phylum Bacteroidota; class Bacteroidia; order Chitinophagales; family Chitinophagaceae; genus JJ008. The sequence goes on from JBDSUW010000171.1 coordinate 3,998, forward strand.
CTGGCTCATTTCCGGTTTTGCTTTTTTGGGATAAGCGATTTGATCTACCACTTCAATTTGTTCCGCTGTTGTACAATCAATAAAAGCCTTTTCATAATGTTTCAGGCAATGCACATCTAACCAGCGAAGACCTCCTTTCATCGGTATCTGATGATTTGGCATATCTCTTACTATAAACTCAATGAAATCAGGAACTTTTGCGTCGCTGGCACTTCCGCTTATCTCATCCTTTGGAATAATGATATCTCCCAAAACAGTTATAGTTGCCATTTCATGGGCTGTGAAAAAATTCTCCTGGGCCAATAATTCTTTTTCCCGTTTCAATTCATCTGGGTTGCGGTCAATTGTAAACTTTGGGTCATTGACCTTGTTCTCTGATTTTTTATCATCAGTTTTGCAGCCTGCCATAACAGCCGGAGCAGCAACAGCACCCGTTAGAATTAATTTTAGAGATTTTCTTCTGTCCATTATCTTATTTTAAATATCATTAATTTTATCTTCCAGAGAGTTTAGATCACCAGCATTTTTTATCAATAAAGTTATAACCGCAATTACGTTTAATATTAACCCAAAGAAAAACCAAAGCCATGCGTTGCGCTGAGTATTCTGAGCCCATAATGCACAAAACCCTCCGAATAGAAATAAAACTATTCCAATAGGAGCATAATTGTTTGCAACATTTGTTAATTTATTTGTATCATTATTAAATTGATTACTCAGATAATTTATTCTATTATTCTGCGCCTCAATTTTTTTATTTAAATCTTCGATACTTACCTGACTATAACATACCTGGCTTACTAATAAAAGTATACTAATAATGGAAAGGTGAAATAGTTTAAGCATAAATATAACTTTACAAATTCTGTTTTTTCATTTCATCAATAATATACTCTGATGCTCTCATTGACAATGCCAGTATTGTCCAGGTTATATTTTTATCAGCCTGCGAAACAAATTGTCCGCCATCCACACAAAAAAGATTTTTACAGTCATGTGCTTGGCTCCATTTATTTAAAGCAGATTTTTTGGCATCATTTCCCATTCGTACTGTCCCGGCTTCATGAATTATTTCTCCCGGTTTTGCTAATCCCCATTGATTTTTTTCATCATCATCTGCACCCCATGTAATTACGGCACCCATATTATGCATCACTTCTTTGAAAGTTTCCTTCATGTGCTTCGCCTGTTTTACTTCATGTTCACTCCATTTTACGTTGAATTTCAAAACTGGTATCCCGAATTTGTCAACAGTGTTTTTATCTATTTCGCAATAATTACTTTCTAATGCTATGGCTTCGCCACGGCCAGCCATGCCAACACCACAGCCATAGAAATAGCGATGATCTTCTTTCAATGATTTGCCATAACCTCCACCTTCTTTTTGTGTTCCTTTTACAAGGTATTTACCATTCAGATTTTCAATTCCCCAGTTAAAACCATAAGAAGGTTGACTCATACCTCCCCAATACTCAATATGATAACCTCTTGGGAAGTCAAGTTTTTTATTATCTAACCACCAGGGAGAATATACATGAAGACCACCTACACCATCTTCGTTGTATTTTTTTCTATCGAAAAGTTGTGGAAGAATTCCACCTAATGCCGCACCAGTTGAATCATGTAAATATTTTCCCACTACATTACTATTATTGGCAAGTCCATTTGGATGTCTTTCTGACTTTGAATTCAATAATAACCTTGCACTCTCGCAAGCACTTGCAGCAAGAATAACAACTTTGCCTTCAACCTGGTATTCCATCATATCGTCTTTATTGACGTAAGAAACACCTGTAGCTAGCCCATCTTTATTGGTAAGAACCTCTCTGGCCATTGCATTGGTGATCATATCAATATTTCCTGTTTTTAATGCAGGATAAATTAATACATTGGGAGAGGAGAAGTCGGCTTTGGCTATACTGCAATTGCGATTACACTGACCACAGAAAAAGCAAGTACCTCTTCCAGCATCATTTTCAATTTTTTCTGTAAGAATAGATAACCTTGATGGAATAACTTTTACACCAGCTTGCGTCGCAGCATTTTTTATAAAGAGTTCATGCAATCTTGGTTTCGGTGGTTTTAAAAAGAACCCATCGGGGTCATTTTCTAATCCTTCATTGGTGCCGAATACACCAATCATTTTATCTACACGGTCATAATATGGTTTAATGTCTTCATATCCTATCGGCCAATCATCACCAAGTCCATCAATGCTTCTTCTTTTAAAATCTTTCGGGCCAAATCGTAAAGAAATTCTACCCCAGTGATTAGTTCTTCCACCTAGCATTCTTGCCCGCCACCAAGCCCATTCAGTTCCTTCTTCTTTAGTATAAGGTTCACCTTCCAATGACCAGCCACCATAACAAGCATCAAAATCACCAAAGGGCCGGATTTTAGTACTGGCACCCCGGCGTGGCGATTCCCATGGGTTTTTTAATTGAGTAATGTTTTTTTGAGGATCATACATGTATCCGGCTTCTAACAGACACACTTTTAAGCCAGCATTTGCTAGTGTATAAGCAGCCATGCCTCCACCTGCACCAGATCCTACAATTACTACATCGTATTTTTTTGTTTGCTTTTTTACTTGGAAATCACCCATTGAGTATAGAAGTTTTGTTTATAAACATTAATTTACAGGTTTGCGTTTGAGTGACCGAGATTATTGTAAAATATTTCTTCACAACATGGTAAGAAAATCTTATTTCTCTTTACTACTATCGTCTATTTTCCGACCAAGTAAGTAACCACCAACTGCCCCAACTACTAATCCAATCAGAACTACAAGAATATCTCCATTTGTTGCCATATATCCGACAATAAGTCCAAGCAAACCTCCTACAATTGTAAATACTGGAAATGTGCTGCTACGTTTAAAAATGCTGGAATCCTGACTATGTTCTTTTTTAAATTGCTGTACATGTGATTTATGCTTCCTGCGATGGTTTGATCTTGCCATTGTTTAATATTTGATAGTAGAAGTAAATGTCTCTTGTAATATAAAAAATATTACTGAGTTAGATTGATTTTTTATTTCAAAAAAAGGCTACTCAAAAAATTGAGTAGCCTTTAATATTTTCTAAAAATTAAATTTAGTATCGGTTTCTGTCTCTGTTATTTCCGTTGTTATTGTTAAAGCCACCACCGCCTCCACGGTTACCACCACCTCTGTAACCTCCGCCACTACCACCGGGTTTTTCTTCAGCCTGTTTTACAACCAGTGGTTTTTTACCAAGAGAAATATCATTTAATCCTTCAATAGCTTCTTTTGCTTCTGTATCATTTGGCATTTCTACAAATCCAAACCCTTTACTTTTTCCGGTTTCACGGTCCATAGCCACTTTTACAGAAGAAACAGTTCCAAATTTTTCAAAAAATTCTTCGAGTTCTGCATCGTCCATGTCATAGGGTAGACCGGCAACAAATATCTTCATGAAATTAATTTTTACAAATGTACACAAGAAATGTGAAAGGGAATAAAATGAGCATAATCATATATGGATGAATCAGTATAAGTGTAAACGGTTTATTTAGAATGACTTTAGTTTTAAATACTTGTCAAACCATTGTCCATAACGCTCCAACCTGTCTTTTTGAAAAGAAGGTAAGCTGATGCCATGAAACTGACCGGGGTAAATGATCAATTCCGTTGGAGTGCCAATCGATCTTAACGCCTGGTACATCTGTTCGCTGCCAATAGCTGGCACATTGAAATCTTTTTCACCAGCCATAAAAAGTGTTGGTGTCTTGATCTTATCAGCATTCAAAAACGGATAAGACAGTTTCAAATATTTTTCATAATTTTTATCTTTCCATGGCTGTCCGATTTCATTATCCAGTTGTAAAACGTATTGGTCAACTCCGTAAAGAGAAAGTTGTAAAGCACTTCCTGCACCACTTACTGCGGCTTTAAAACGGGTGTCTTTTGCAATGGTATAATTTGTTAAAATGCCACCGTAGCTCCATCCGCCAATTCCCATTCTGTTGCCATCAATAATTCCTTTGCTTATAAGATAATCTGCTGCACCCTGAATATCCAATACTTCTTTATTGCCCCAATCTGCATAAATTGCTTTACTAAAATCAATTCCCCTTCCATTGCTCCCCCTGTAATTTACCGCAACAACGGCGTAGCCTTTAGCAGCCAGCATTTGTCTTGTAAGATCAAACCCAAAATCATCCTGACTTACAGGGCCACCATGTATATAAAATATAACCGGAAGCATTTCTTTTTTTGCTGAGGCAGGAAGAAACAATAAATTAGATACTATAGCACCATCCTTACTTGTTGAGCTGAATTTTTCAACTGTGGCGAATGATAGTCCGGAAACAAAATCATCTTGTATATACGTCAGGCGACGAAGATTTCCATCTTTTAACGCATAAAATTCTGATGGTAACTGAGGGTCTGACATTGATGTAACCCAACTGCCATCAGGATGAAGCTCTAAGGATCCAAAGGAGCGGTTACCTCCTATAATTTTTTTCATCATGCTGGTCTTTACCTCGAAAGCGGCAATATATTTTTCACAATCATCAGTAACAACTGCTGTAATATTTTTACCATCTTTATTCCATCGGTGATTGGAAATCGGTCTGTCTGATGTTTTACTTAATAAAGTAGGTTCTCCACCCTTTGCAGATATTACACTCAATATTGGATGGTCATACATAATAAAATCAGCATCAGATGTACTTCTCAGGTAAGCGATACTTTTACCGTCAGGACTCCATTGTGGCGAATTGTCGCTGCCTTTCCAACTGGTAATTTGTTTTTCTTTTGCACCCTGTTTAGCTTCAATGGTAAAAATATCTGTATTGCTGTTTTTATCCGGGTCTTCTGAACGGTTGCTTACGAAAGCAATAGAAGTTCCATCGGGGCTCCATTGCCCGTTTCCATCATTATAATTCCCTTTGGTTAAAGTGTCAGTTATTTTTGATGCTACATCAAATAGATAAAGATGTGTATTTCTTTTATCATATTGATAACCTGATACATCCTGCTTAAATCGATACCTGTTAATTACATAAGGCTTTGCACTTTTTTTACCGGTAGTATCTTCATAATCTTTAATAGTAAGTAGTAATTTTTTTCCATCCGGACTCCAGCTACAATCAGTTAATTCGCCTTTTACATCTGTAAGTTTAATTGCTTCGCCACCCAGCCTGTTTAACAGATAAACCTGGCTTGCGCCACCGTTGCGGGAAGTTGTAAAAGACAAATACTTTCCATCGGGACTCCATCTTGGATTAGTTTCACTTTCAGGGCTATTGGTTAATTGTATTTTATCATCACCATCCCACGCCGACATCCAGATATCTGTATTTCTTTTGTCTTTTGCTGAATCAACAGAAGTTATTGTATAGGCCAGCCATTTACCATCTGGAGATATTTGTGCATCATTGGTACTTTTTAACTTGTATAAATCCCCGGGTATTAAATTTCTTTTTTCAGATTGAGCATTAACATTAAATTGAGAAATGCATACTATCAAAATACCCACTAGCGATTTTAAAAGATTCATAATTAAAAAATTGAATGCCGAATATAAGCAATGGTTTGGAGAGTTTAATTCGCTATATAAAGAACTTGTGATTGGTTATCTTTGCGGCTCAAAATCATTTTTATGAAAGAAGTATATGTTATATCTGCTGTAAGAACTCCAATGGGAAGTTTTGGTGGAGCCTTAAAAGGAATTTCCGCAACTCAATTAGGCGCTACAGCAATCAAAGCAGCAATAAATAAAGCAGGCATACAAGGCGAGCAGGTGCAGGATGTATTGATGGGCTGTGTGCTTCAAGCAAATCTTGGTCAGGCTCCGGCAAGGCAAGCTGCAAAATTTGCCGGCTTGCCAAATGAAGTAAATTGTACTACCATTAATAAAGTTTGTGCCAGTGGCATGAAAGCTATTGCACAGGCAACGCAAAGTATTTTATTAGGCGATGCAGATATTGTTGTAGCAGGTGGAATGGAAAATATGAGTAATGTTCCGTTTTATAACGATGTACAGCGATGGGGAAGTAAGTATGGTAATACAGCGATGATTGATGGATTGGCGAAAGACGGTCTTACAGATGTGTATGATGGAAAAGCAATGGGCAATGCTGCAGAACTTTGCGCAAAAGAATGTGGCATCAGCCGGGAAGATCAGGATGCATTTGCTATTGAAAGTTATAAACGAAGTCAGGATGCATGGGAAAAAGGTTTATTTGATAATGAAGTAATTCCTGTTGAAATTCCGCAACGAAAAGGCGATCCTGTAATTTTTGCAAAAGATGAAGATCCTTACAACGTAAAGTTTGAGAAAATACCTACATTAAATCCGGCTTTTCAAAAAGATGGGACAGTTACCGCTGCTAATGCTTCTACTATGAATGACGGTGCTGCTGCTTTGGTGTTGATGAGTAAAGAGAAAGCAGATGAGCTTGGTTTGAAGCCGATTGCAAAAATTATTGGCTATGTAGATGCAGAGCAGGCACCGGAATGGTTTACAACAACTCCTTCACTGGCTGTTCCAAAAGCTGTTGCTAAAGCCGGTTTAAAAATGGAAGACATTGCTTATTGGGAGTTAAACGAAGCTTTCGCTGTTGTAGGTATTGAAAATACAAAACGACTAAAGCTTGATCCGGCAAAAGTAAATGTGCATGGCGGAGCCGTTTCAATCGGCCATCCGTTGGGATGCAGCGGAGCAAGAATTATTGTTACACTGATCAATGTGTTGAAAGCAAATAAGGCAAAGTATGGTGCAGCGGGAATTTGTAATGGCGGTGGCGGAGCTAGCGCCATGGTGATTGAGAATGTTTAAGCAGAACAAGGTTCTCATAATTCTTTGTAAAATTGAAAACTCTCTTTAACAGGAGAGTTTTTATATTATAAATCCATTTTTGTAAAAAAGAGTTGTCAATTTGAAATAGAAATTTGGACACAAAATATTATCTGAAGGAAAGTTGAAGCCAATGCTTTAACTAATGAATAATAGTATAAAATTTTTATGGTAACGATAAAATTTGCTGATATAAGGGATGCTGAACTGATTGCAGCATTAAGCCAGCAAACATTCATAGAAACATTTGATTCTATGAATACTAAGGAGAATATGGATATGTTTCTGCAAGAATCATTTTCCAAAGAGTTGCTGATAAAGGAAGTTGTGGCACCCGGTAATATTTTTCTATTGGCTTATGAAAATGAAATGCCAGTTGGTTATGTGCGACTAAGAGATAATAACAATCCTCCTGAATTAGCTGGAACAAATTCTATGGAAATTGCCAGGATATATGCTATAAAAAATGCTATTGGAAAAGGAGTTGGAAAATTGTTGATGCAGGAATGTATCTCAATCGCTGAGCAAAAAAACAAATCAGTAATATGGTTGGGAGTTTGGGAACATAATAAACGGGCAATTGATTTTTATACAAAGTGGGGATTTGAAAAATTTTCCACTCATAATTTTAAATTGGGAGATGATAACCAGACCGATTGGTTAATGAAAAAAATACTGATATGAGGGGAATTGCTTTCGTAGTTTAGCAATTTTAATTCTAATAGTTTAAATTGCCATTATTCAAAAATGAGAACAGTAATAATCAATATAAAGAAACTGGTAAACACCCGGACAGAGAATAAGCTTCTCAGGGGGAAAGATTTAGCCAATTTGCCATGTCTTGATGATGCGTATATAATTATTGAAGATGGAATAATAACTGATTACGGCAATATGAAAGAAATGCCTGATGAGTTCAGCCATTCTCCTTCGGTTATTGATGCTACCGGTCAGTTTGTATTGCCTGCCTGGTGCGACAGTCATACACATATTGTATTTGCAACAAGCCGGGAAGAAGAATTTGTTGATAAGATTAAAGGAAAGAGTTATGCTGATATAGCTGCCAAAGGAGGTGGTATTCTAAACTCAGCAAGAAAATTGAATGCAGCATCAGAAGATGAACTTTTCAACGCAGCATGGAAAAGGTTAGAAGAAATTAGTAAACTGGGTACAGGTGCAATTGAAATTAAAAGTGGTTATGGATTATCCGTGGAAGGTGAATTGAAAATGCTTCGGGTAATAAAGAAACTTAAAGAGAGGTCAAAGCTATTGATAAAAGCTACATTTTTGGGGGCTCATACTTTTCCCGTTGAATACAAAGAAAACCATCAGGGATATATTGATCTTATTATTAATGAAATGTTGCCTGTAATTGCAAAAGAAAAACTGGCTGATAATATTGATGTGTTTTGCGAAACAGGTTTCTTTTCTCCCGAAGAAACAGAAATAATTTGTCTTGCCGGTATGACTCATGGATTAAAACCAAAAATCCATGCTAACCAACTGAGTTTATCCGGTGGTACAGAAGTAGGAGTTAAGTTAGGTGCAATCAGTGTTGACCACTTAGAAACTATGGATGATGCTGCAATTAAAGCATTGGGTGGTTCAAATACAATTGGAACATTATTGCCAACTGCTGCATTCTTTTTGCGTATGCCTTTTCAACCTGCAAGACAATTGATAGATGCAGGTTGTGCTATTGCATTAGCAACAGATTATAATCCAGGGTCTTCTCCATCCGGCAATATGAATCTTGTTATTGCTATGAGTTGTATACAAATGAAAATGTTGCCGGAAGAAGTTATCAATGCATCAACAATTAATGGGGCTTATGCAATGGAATTGGAAAACGAAGTTGGAAGCATCACTGTTGGGAAAAAAGCAAATCTAATATTGACAAAACCCATTCCGTCATTAGCATATATGCCTTACGCTTTTGGTTCAAATTTGATTGATAAGGTGATGATAAGAGGAGAGTGGATTTAACGAAAAGATTTTTCAAAAAAACATATTATACATGCAGCAAATCATAGAATGTGTTCCCAATTTCAGTGAAGGGAATGACTTGAATATTATCAAACAAATTACCGATCAGATAGAATCAGTGGAAGGAGTTCGTTTACTAAATGTTGATCCCGGAAAAGCAACGAACAGAACTGTCGTTACGTTGGTTGGAAATCCTGAAGCAGTGATCGAAGCAGCATTTCTTGCTATAAAGAAAGCAGGAGAGTTGATTGATATGAGCAAGCATAAGGGAGAACATCCACGAATGGGAGCGACTGATGTATGTCCATTAATTCCAATTGCGAATATTTCAATGGAAGAAACAGCAAAATATGCTCAGCAATTAGCAGAAAGAGTTGGAAGAGAATTACAGATTCCAGTTTATTTGTATGAAGATGCGCAGCCAGATAAAAGTCGGAGTAATTTGTCAGTTATAAGAGCCGGAGAATATGAGGGCTTTTTTAAAAAAATAAATCAACCGGAATGGAAGCCTGATTTTGGCCCTGCCATGTTTGATGCAAAAAGAGGTGGAACGGTAATTGGCGCAAGAGATTTTTTAGTGGCCTATAATATTAACCTAAACACCACATCAACCAGAAGAGCCAATGCAATAGCATTCGATGTGCGGGAAGCTGGAAGAAATGTGGAAGAGAATGGTGTGAAAATAAATAAACCGGGAACGCTAAAAGCAGTAAAAGCCATCGGCTGGTATATAGAAGAATATGGAGTTGCGCAAATTTCAATGAACCTAACTAATATTAACACTACACCTGTTCATATTGCATTTGATGAAGTGTGTAAAAAAGCAGATGCAAGAGGAATAAGAGTTACAGGAAGCGAATTGGTTGGTTTAGTCCCACTAAAATCATTGACAGATGCAGGTAAATATTTTTTACAAAAGCAAAAAAGATCAATCGGTGTTTCTGAAAAGGAATTGATAAAGATTGCAGTCAAATCAATGGGGTTGGATGAATTGGGGACTTTCAAACCTGAAGAAAGAGTGATTGAATATTTATTAAAGAATAGTGCAGACAGCAAATTGGTGAATATGACATTGACTGATTTCGCCAATGAAACAGCCAGTGAAAGTGCTGCACCCGGTGGCGGTTCTATTGCAGCTTATGTTGGTGCATTGGGCATTTCACTGGCAACCATGGTGGCCAATCTTTCTTCGCATAAAAAAGGCTGGGATGAACGGTGGGAAGAATTCAGTAATTGGGCTGAAAAAGGAGAGAAGATCAAAAATGAATTAGTTAATCTTGTAGATGCAGATACAAAAGCATTTAATAAAATAATGGAAGCATTTGGTTTGTCCAAATCAACGGATGAAGAAAAACTTATCAGAACAAAGGCTATCCAGGAAGCTACAAAATTTGCAATTGAAATTCCATTTCAGGTAATGACTGCTTCTTATAATAGTATGGAAGTGATAAAAGCTATGGCTGAAATTGGAAACCCCAATTCTGTATCTGATGCCGGAGTCGGTGCATTGTGTGCCAGATCGGCTGTAATGGGTGCATTTATGAATGTACGGATCAATGCAAGTAGTTATGATGACAAAATGTATGTAGCAGAAACATTAAAAAGAGGCAAAGAAATTGAAAACAAAGCCATAGCTTTAGAAGAAGAAATTTTAAAAATTGTAGATGGAAAACTTGGAAATTAATACTACGATGCAACCGCCTGTTACAGGAGAAATGAAACATTTTAAAGTTTATAGTAAGGAGGATGTTTTGTCATTAACAAAAATCCGCAGGTTTGAAACAAAAGTAGGGGAGCGGCTGGATGTGTTGAAGGATATAACTGATATTGCAGACGCCATTAAAAACTCTACGGCAAAATATGTAGTATTTGGTGTTCCGGAAGATCTGGGAGTGAAAGGTAATTTAGGCATAGGCGGTGCTGATACCTTATGGTTACCTTTTCTGCAGAGCTTTTTGAATATACAGAGTAATGATTTTTTTGATGGCAATCAGGTATTGCTGGCTGGTCATTTTGATTTTGGAGATATTCAATACCTGATTGATACAACAGCTAAAAGCGAAGAAGAAAAAATTGAAGCATTCAGACATGCTGTTATTGCTGTGGATGATGAAGTGGAGCATCTTGCTAAAATAATTACAGAGGCGAAAAAAATTCCTATTGTAATTGGTGGTGGACATAATAATTCATATCCTTTGATTAAAGGAAGTTCCAAGGGTTGGTACAAAGCAGGAGTATTGCAATTGGCACAGATAAATTGTATTAATTTGGATACACATGCCGATTACAGGCCATTGGAAGGAAGGCATAGTGGTAATGCATTCCGTTATGCTGAAGAAGACGGTTACTTACAGAAATATTGTGTAATTGGTTTGCATGAAAATTATATTCCTCAAAATGTATGGATCGATATCGTTAATAATCCTTTTATAGATTGCATTACACATGAAGATATTTTTGTGCATGAGAAAAGAACTTTTATGCAGGCGGTTTCTCATGCCACCGGTTTTACAGAGGATACTTTGACTGGCATTGATCTTGATCTCGATGCTATTCAAAATACATTAAGCAGTGCTATGACACCTGTTGGGATTTCTGCCACACAAGCCAGACAATATGTTTCTTTCGCTGCGGCAGATACTAAGCCTGCCTATTTTCATATTTGCGAAGGCGCTACAAGATTAAGTGATGGCAGAACAGATACCACAAGTGGTAAATTAATAAGTTACCTGGTGAGTGATTTTATAAAAGGTAATTCTATCTGATCAGAATACGGGGCCGTTTAATTTAATATCCGCCTTGTCAAATGATTTTCTGAAACGGACAATCATTTTATTGGCATCATCTATTTTCTTTTCTTTTATCAGAATTTGCCAGAGCCCAAATAAAGCCCATCCATTTTCTTTGTTATTTTCCAAATCATTTTGAAGGATATCCTTTGCTTCAGACAGCCGTCCGGCTTTAATAAAAGCATCACCGAGATAATGTTTTGGATTTAATAACCAGTCCCTTGGTTCGTTATAAACCATATTTTCTTCAGTTACTACTGCCTCTTTAAATGCGGCAATGGCTTCTCTGAATTTATTTTCTTTTAAAGTTATTGAACCTTTCAATAAATTTTCTGCGATATCGGCTCCATCAATAGCAGCTGAGAATGGTTTGAGGGGAATTGTCAGCACACTATCCTTCATTAATTCCTGCAATTGTGCTAATTCTTTATTTGCGTTTAGCAAATCATTTTGGTGTGTAAATGCCATGCCACGGCCAAAATGAAAAAGGATGTTTGCATAAGTCATTGTGGATTCTGGTTTAGCCTGGCTTAATAAATTATTCCAATTGCCAAAACGTATATCAACCAGTACCGGTGTCATATAAATATATTGCACATAGTTGCCTAATGCATCAGGTAATGACAAGTAATCAATCGGAATACTTTTCACTGTTTCTTTTGCTGAAATACGGGAATAACCTGAACGTCCTGCTAACATTGCATGATTGGTCTGCATGTGCAGGTTGTGAATGATATATAAAAAATCATTTCCTGTGACCGGGGCATATAAAGGAATTATCTTTTTATAGCTTTTTACGGCATCTTCATTTACAGCAACTCCTTTTTGATAATCACCTGTACGCAGATATATATGAGAGGGCATATGTACGGTATGAGAAAGTCCTGGTGTTAACTTGCCCAACCTGTCTGCACTTGGTAATGCAAGGTCAGCAAAAGGTGATGGTTCCATCACATGAATATAATAGTGATTAGCTCCCGGATGAGCAGGGGACATAGTTAAAAGTTTTTCTAATACTTCTCTAATTAAAGGTGTCCATGGTTTGGGAGTTCCATCATTTTTCCACAAATCCCATGGATGTAGAAGCATAAGTGCATCTGCATATAATGCAGCAATATCTGCATCGTCGGGATATTTTTGGTAGGCTTCTTTCATTTTATCAACGTAAAGTTGATTTAAATTTTCCCTGCTTACTGTTGAATCGGCAGCGTAACGTATTCTTTGAGCCCTAATAAGTATTTTCTCTTTTTCTGTGGCAAGATCCATATGTTCCCATGCACTTTCAATTGATAAGAGTGCATCTGGTGAAGCGGCATAACCAAGATCATTGATGTTGGGTCCATAGGCTAATGCCTGTGCCCAATATAACATTCCATTGGAAGCATCAAACTTTGCAGCTTTTTTAAATGAAGCCATTGCTTCAATAATATGAAAGCTGTAATACATATTGATACCCTGGTTGAAATAGAATTGTGCACTATCATTAGCAGTACTTATTTTCCATTTGTATGATCCGGCTCCGGGAATAGGGGGAATGTCAGATTCTTCTAACCAATCCTTTAAGGCCTCCCAGTCCGGGCCACAGCGAACTATGTTCTTCTTTTTGTACTCAATATTTGAGATCGGTTGATTTTTCTTTGTGGCGATATCTTTTAATCTGAATGCCAACGATGCGGCTATCAAAGCAAGCAGCGCCACTAATAGTAGTGGAGATTTCATTTGCTGATGAGTTAAGGAAGGAAAAGTTACATCTTTTTTTAATATTTGTATGGATAAAAAAATGCAGCACAAGGCTGCATTTTTATTAAAAGAGTATATATTTTAAAAAATCTAATTTTCTAACTCGGGAGTAAGATACTGAGCATATGCATACCCTTCCTCATTATCTTTTGTTCTGATCAACCACCATTGTTCACTGGTCTGACTTACCACTGTAACGATTTCATGATGCCCTGCTTTTCCAACAATCGGTTGGTCAGTACCAGGTCCTTTGCGAATATTTAAATTCGTACGTTCTGTAGTAACCTTTGCTTTCGTAACAGGCGCATTTGCATTAACATTGATATTCATAACAAGGTCACCAGTTAAAAAGTTAGGATCTATTTTATCGTACACAGACCATAACATATCTTTTACAGCACCTGTTGGAGCTTCTCCATCAATATATAAAATGCCTTCTTGTTCTCTTACTTGCAAATTAGTTACAGAACTTTCCTTTGCAGCAGTAACCAGGTCGTTGTATTTATTTTGTAGTACCATTAGTTTTTGATTTAGTCTTATTTAATTGTTAATCCATCAAGATCATATCCTTTTGGAGTTAATTTGTCCAGCATTTGTTTTAATGACATCCATTTTGCTTTAGCAATTTCGCCTTTAAGTACAATTTTGCCCATTTCCACTGAGCCGGTTACACCCGGGTTATCTTTTAAGGCATCAGCTAATCCTCTTGAAAGAACATCATCAGTAGAATTAACAACCGGAGGAGTGACCGTACAATTATTAATTACTTCTTTAACTCCTTTCACACCTTTTGCGATTTCGCCAAAATGAGTTTTAGAGGCATCATCTTTAGATTCGCCGGAAATAGTAACTACACCCTTATCCACTGCAACCATTATGTTGCCCCCCATTGGATCAGCTTTTAATGCTGTTTCCACATTTGTTTTGATGTCTCCATCACTTACTTTTGATTTACAAGCTGTAAAACTGATAGCTAAAGCAAAAAATGCCATCATAGCAATTGTAGTTGATATTTTTTTCATTTAGTTTATTTAGATATGAAAGGTAAACTGTTTAGAATTAAATTTCAAAAATTTTTTCAATTTAATCTTTATTATTTTTCCAGCATCATGATTTTTTCAAATATTTTTTCGTATTCCGTATTGAATTGATCCAATTCTTTTCCAGCTTTTTTGTAGGCATTTTCTGCTTCAAGAAATTTTGATTTATCCGAATATATCGCCGGATCGGTAAGCGAAGCCTCTAACTCCGATTTTTCCTGATTCAAAGTTGCAATTTTTTCTTCCAGTTGTTGAAACTGTTTCTGTACTTTTTGTAACTCTTTTTTTGCTTCTTTATCTATGGCAGTATGAACAATTTTTTGAACTGGAACAGGAGTTACCACTTTTTTAGGAGCTGATTCCATTTTTTTTTCGAACTCTTTTTCCTTTTTCTGCATGGCCATTCTTTCTTTCCATTTCACCCATTCTTCATAACCGCCTTTGAATTCTTTTATTTCATGATCAACGATCTCCCATATTTTATTCGCCGTTTTTGAAACAAAATAACGGTCATGGCTCACAAGTATCATACTACCTTCATATTTATGTAAGGCATCAATCAACAGATCACAACTATGCATGTCAAGGTGATTCGTTGGTTCATCCAGCATAAGGAAATTGGCTTTGCTTACAATTACTTTAGCTAATGCAACTCTGGCTTTTTCACCTCCACTTAATATTTTTATTTTTTTATCTGAATCATCTCCGCTAAATAAAAAACATCCCAGTAACCCTCGTAATTCAAGATCATTCATCTGGCTTCCGCATTCTTTCATTTCATCCAGAATAGTGTTTTCAACATTCAGGGCTTCAAGCTGATGCTGTGCATAAAAACTTTCTTCTACATTATGCCCCCATTTTCTTTCTCCTTGGGAGAAGTTTTCTACGCCGGCTATGATTCTTAATAATGTAGATTTCCCTTTTCCGTTTGCTCCGATCAATGCTATCTTATCCCCTCGGTCTATCTCAATAGTTGAGTTTTTAAAAATTACATTTTCGCCAAAAGCTTTTGAAACATCCTTTAATTCAACAAGCACACGGCCCGGCGTTTTATCTACTCTAAAGTTGATCCTTATATTTGGCCTTTCAATTTCTGCCTCTTCAATTCTATCCAGTTTATCAAGTTTCTTCATAATACTCTGCGCCATTGCAGCTTTACTGGCTTTGGCTCTGAAGCGTTCCACTAACCTTTCATTCTGCCTTATGTAGTCTTGTTGATTTTCAAAAGCTTTTTGTTGCATTTCCACACGGATGGCCTTCTCGGTTTCATAATAATCAAAGTTGCCATTATAAATATGCAATTGTTGCTGGTACACTTCCACAATTTTGGTCACCATTCTGTTTAGAAAATATTTGTCGTGACTTACAATTACAACAGAACCTTGATAATGAAGCAAGTATTTTTCCAACCATTCAATGGAGGGAAGGTCTAGATGGTTGGTCGGTTCATCTAAAAGCAATAAGTCAGGCTGTTGTAATATCATCTTCGCCAGTAACACTCTCATTCTCCAGCCTCCACTGAATTCTTTATATGGTCTATGTAAATCATCATTAGCAAAGCCTAATCCCTGTAGTACTTCTTCCGTCTTGTGATGGATGTTGTAGCCATCAAGTGTGTCCATTTCATGCAACTTGTCGCTGTATTCATGCAATGTTTTTTCATCACCTGTTCTTTCCAGTTCGATGCCTAGTTCTTCTATTTCTTTTTCTAATTGCAAAACTTTTTCAAAAGCACCAAGTGCAACTTGTAATATGGAATCATTAGTATCGAAACTTAAAAGATCCTGATGTAAATAGCCTATCGAAGTAGTTCGGCTTCTTTCTACAGTACCGACAGAAGGAAGGTATTCTCCAACTAATAATTTCAGTAAGGTTGATTTGCCTGTTCCATTATATCCTATCAGTCCAATTCTTTCACCCGGCTGAATATGCCAGGTCGCTTCTTCTACAATGGCTCTTGCCCCAAATTCAAACGTTACATTTTGAAACCCTGCTAACATAGTATTCTTATTTGATCTCTTTATTTAACAATCCGCAAAAATAAAGGATTACAACTTGCGGAAGAAGGAGATTATCTTTGTACGGGTATTTTATTTGAAATTTTAATTGAAAAAGTAGCTTTGCAGGTATGAAGAAAATAATAGAAATCTTAGGAATTGTATTGCCGGCATTAATTATTGCTTTTGGAATTGTCAGAATTTTTGTCAAAAAAACAAAAGGGGTAAATGGCCTAACAATATTTTTTGCCATCTTATTGCTTATAATAGGATTTTTGCAATTTTTTGTTTTTGGTAATCAAAAGGCTTCAAATAACTCTGGACCTAAACCTCCTCCCTTGGCAGTAAGTAAGCATAGCGAGGCATTCAACTCCTCTATGGGTTTACTGCTATCGGCTTATTATGATATGACGGAAGGATTTGTAAACTGGGATACGGTAGTTATAAGCAAGGCGGCGGGTAATTTAAAATTTGCATTCGACAGTTTAAATTTAGAAGAAATAAAAAAAGACACATTGATTTATCAAACAGCCCTTGATCCTTACAACAATGCAAAAAACGAATTAGAAGCTATTCTTGCCGACCCATCACTTGCTGAAAAAAGGGGCTCGTTAAATATTCTATCAGATAACATTCGTAACCTTCTGGTAATT
>JBDSUW010000172.1:0-3929 GCA_039927535.1 Chitinophagaceae bacterium
ATATTTGGCAAAACGACCTGAAGTTGCATTACAAGTAAAAAAAGCTGAAATGATTAGAATTAATGAAATGGCGATACTTTCGCCATTTCATTAATTCTAAATCTAATACCGCAATCAATCTACTTTAAAACAATCATAAAAACCTTAGATGTGTGAATGATGCAATCAATTTGGCTAAAAGTGTAATACTTGTAGTTGAAAAGCATTGGATCTTTGTTCCATATTTAAATAAACTCTTTGTTTAAAAGTTACCAATATGAGAAAATTATTATTACTATCCAGTTTTATTCTGATGGCTGGATTTGTGTTTAGTCAAAATCCCGGAATATTGTGTTCATAAAATATTACAATAGTTGGTGTAATCTCTTTTCGTGGATATACTGAACATGGGAAAATCGATCGCTAAAGTTGGCTTGAATCTTGAGTTTGGAGTAATAATAAAGTTATAATTCCGGATAAAGACAGATGTAAATGCTGGTAACATAAGTAAAAAAGAATAATTAAAATTTAAATTAAAAAAATAATATGAAAATTTATTTGATCGCAGCTACAGCAGCTATTTTAATGGTAAGTACAGCAGAAAAACTAAGTGCCCAACATGGAGACACAAAAGCAAATCATGTAACATTTGGAGTTAAGGGCGGCTTGAATGTATATAATATACATAATGATAACAATGTAAAGTATGATACAAAATTAGGTTTTCATTTGGGCATGCTTGGACATATACATTTGAGCAAACAATTTGCATTACAGCCGGAATTGCTATATTCTGCACAGGGAGCAAAATATACCATTGCAAACAATGAGTATAAATTGAACCTTGGTTATATTAATGTGCCTGTCATGCTTCAATATATGTTTGACAACGGGTTCAGACTACAGGCCGGACCGCAGATTGGTTTTCTTACCAGGGCGAAATCAGAATTGAATAATACTAAAACAGATGTTAAAGACAATTTTAAAACAGTTGACTTTGCTGTAGGATTTGGTGTTGGGTATGTAAGCCCTAAATCAGGATTAGGAATAGATGCAAGATACAATCTTGGCGTAAGCGATATCAATGAAAACAGTACTGTAAAATCAACTAACAGGGGCTTTCAGGTAGGGCTATTTTATCTTATGAAGCATTAAAAAGAGTAGCGGTTGATTCAATACATCTCATATATTTTTCACTTAAAGAATAAAAAAAATAAACATGACAAAATCTAAAGACACAGCAACCATAATAGAAGCATTATTAGTTGGGGCCCTCGCAGGTGCTGTAGTAGGAATACTATTTGCTCCGGCAAAAGGAAGCAAAACAAGAAACAAAATTAAGAGCGGGGCAAAAGACATGGCTGGCGACCTTAAAAGAAAATTGAAAGGCGAGGCAAAAGCTTTACGTAACAAGGTGGAAGAACTTGAGGAATTTACAGCAAAAAATGTAAATGATCTAACAGGAAGTATTAAACAAAAAGAGTACGGGGAAGAACCATACTAATAAAAAAGTAGCAGCACTTCAATGAAAGTTCATTTGAAATTTTTATTTCCGGAACAGGTAAATTGTTGAGACCTATCAGGAAAAAGAAGCAAATCATCATTAAACAAAAAATAATGAAACAAATAAACATAAAGCCTTTTTCAAAAAACATTTTTGTAGTGGGTGCATCCCTTATTATTGTTTTTTTAATGAGTTCATGTGCTACCAGAAAATCATCTTTTTTGACATCGACAGTGGTTCCTGCAGCAGAAGGTAATGTGAGAGTAAAAAAGGACGGAAATAACAATTATGCCATAAAAATAGATGTGAAAAACCTGGCCGAACCTGATAAGCTTCAGCCTGCAAAGAAAGCCTATGTTGTGTGGATAGAGACGGCGGCGGACGGTATCAAAAATATTGGGCAGATAAAAACATCCACCGCTTTTTTATCTAGTAAATTAAGAGCTTCTTTTTCAACAGTTTCATCTTTTAATCCGGTCAAGGTATTTCTTACTGCCGAAGATGATGCCAGTATTCAATTCCCCAGTGGAGAAACTGTACTATCCACAAATAATTTTTAAAAAAAAAATCTATTCGTTCTGTTTATTTTTTATCTGATTGCCAAATATCTCAGCTTTAAATTTATTGGACGATCTATAAGATGTGAATTATAAAACTCATTTCAGATATTGTGTAATCTTTTTTATAGTAACATATGGAATTTAAAATTCGCAACAACCTTTAAATCAAAAGACTGCCACAACAAACCGGTTACATTTTTTAGGCATTGTGTTTGCATAGACAGGCTTGTTACCCTATTTTAAACAACAAATAAAAAAACTCATGAAAACAGTAAAAATCCTTGCCCTTATCGTTACAGTAGCAGCAGTATGGATGGCATGTAAAAAAGACAATGCCGGAACAACGCCTGTAAAAGTAAGATTGACAGATGCTCCCGGAAATTTCCAGCAAGTGAATGTAGATATCACTGGTGTGGAATTTAAAGTTAATAATGATGCTACAGTAAACTTGAATGTAGTGCCAGGAGTTTACAACCTTCTCGACTATGTTAACGGACTTGATGTGCTGATTGCCAGTGCTGATGTTCCTTCCGGAAAGCTTAGCCAAATAAGATTGATTCTTGGAACAAATAATACAGTTAAAGTGGATAATGTTGTTTATCCACTGTCTACACCCAGTGCAATGCAATCGGGTTTAAAATTGAATGTAAACAGTACGCTAACACCTGGAGTGGAGTATTCTTTGTTACTTGACTTTGATGCTAAACAATCTATTGTACTTACCGGAAACGGAGTGTACCAGCTTAAACCAGTTATCAGGGTAATTGATCAAGCAATAAGTGGTTCTATCAACGGAAGTATTGTAACTACACTTGCTTTGCCAGCTTCCATCACCGCAACTGATGGTACTAATACCTATTCAACTTCGACAGCTGCAAATGGTAGTTTCTTGTTGAAAGGGGTGCCTGCCGGAACTTACACGGTTACTGTTACTCCAACCATTCCTTTAAATTCAGGATATGCAATTAAAACATTTACAAATGTTAGTGTAACCGTAGGCAATTTGAAAGAACTTGGCGCAATGACGTTTTAAATTTTAAAAAATATAGCCCTTTAAATAATAAAAACAAAGGAAAGTAAAGCGATAAAAAATTTATTTTTAAGCTTTACTTTTTTTTAAATTTTTTATATGATTGTTATAGGTGCCATTCTTATTATGCTCGGTTTAGGGATTTTTTACTTTATGATAAAAAGATATTTTTTTGCCTAAAAAGAATTCCGCTAAGGCAAAATTGAAATGAAACGGTGCATCAAAAAATGATTACAGATTTCATGACCATATTGATTTACAAGGAGAAAGTATTAGTAAATGCAAACAAGCACTTGCAAAAGCTTTAGTCAATCGGTCGCAAAATTTTAAAACATGAATGTCAAAAGAATTTTTGGAGTACTATTAACGGTGCTCGGTATCGGGGGGCTTATTTATACAGCAGTATTGTTCTCCAATACATCAGGTAATAATCATGATGTGAAATCATTAATTGTTTATGGAGTTCTGGGTATTATATTTTTCATTGCCGGTATCGGCTTGGTTCGTACTATCAAGGATGAATCATGATATGTGAATACATGCTAGCCGGGCGGGCCCGTCCTAGAGCCGGGTAAACATTGTATTACATGTCCATAACTTTTTTTAAATACCTTCTACCTGCAGAGGATTTAAAATATTTCTCTCTGGCAACAGCATCGCTTTCTATTTCAAATTTTTCAAAATAAGCAAGTTTGAAAGGAATATATGGTCTGATAGATTCTGTCATGCCAGAGTTATGTTGCTGAATTCTTTTTTCTAAATCCTTGCAATGACCTTTATAGTAGTAATCATGTTTTATGCTTTTAAGCACATAAGCGAAATACATTATAAAAAATTGGTGGCCTCGCCAGGAATC
>JBDSUW010000173.1:0-14624 GCA_039927535.1 Chitinophagaceae bacterium
ATCCCCCATCAAATAAAGGCAATGCTTTTCTCAAAACATTTTTAATATCCATCTTACCAGGAGTAGCTTCGTCTTCATTACACAAAAAAGTATGCATCAACTCTATCATGGCAGCCAGATCGCTGAATCGTACCGTATCATTAGGCTCTTTACCAGTGAGGGTAAATAATTCGTCTGAATTAACGATATTAAAATTTCCTGCTAAGGCTAAATTTCTGGCAGGGATTGTGTCACGATTAATAAATGGATGACAATATTCCACCTTATTTTTTCCTTGTGTTCCATAGCGAAGATGACCCAATAACAACTCGCCTAAGTAATTTACATGGCCTTTCATTAAACCCGCATGTTTTCTGATATTGGGATGATATTCTTCTAAATCATTAATTTCTTTTTTGATTTGCTGAAAAATATCAGAAATGGCTTGTGGTGCATTACTCCTGATCCGGTTCATAAAAGGATAGCCAGGTTCTACATTTAATTTAACTGCAGCCACACCTGCGCCATCTTGCCCCCGGTTGTGTTGCTTTTCCATTAACAGATAGAGCTTATTAAGCCCCCATAACACTGTGCCATATTTCTGCTGATAATAGGAGAAGTTTTTTCTTAGCCGGATGAATGCCAGACCACATTCATGTTTAATTGCGTCGCTCATGTAGAGGGCAAATGTAAGCCCAAATGATAATATTGGTATATTAAATTGTCGCATACAAAATAAAAAAGTCTTGGCAAATTGATCTTTACATCTTTTCAAGAAGGGACAGTCTTCGACTTTTTATAACAAGTTTTTTTGAGAAAGATACCGGAGCAAGTCCGGTATGACCTCACAGAATCGTCACTCTAGGCTTGACACAGCGTCTTTTTCTAATCAAATTCTTTTCTTAATCTTTTAATGCTACATTCTTTTGAGAAAGAGACCGGATCAAGTCCGGTATGACAAGCATTGTAACTTCACTCTGGGCTTGACCCAAAGTCTTTTTCTAATCAAATTCTTTTCTTATTCTTTTAATGCTACATTCTTCGAGAAAGATACCGGACCAAGTCCGGTATGACAAGCATTATAACGTCACTCTGGGCTTGACCCAGAGTCTTTTTCTAATCAAATTCTTTTCTTAATTTTTCAATATCACATTCTTTGAGAAAGATACCGGACCAAGCCCGGGATGACATAAAGTAAGGTTTGGCATTCTTCATACACATAATTAAAAAGCCGCTACAATTGTAACGGCTTTTCAGTAGTTTATTAAAATATCAGAATGATTTTCTATCGGTAGCATATTTTGCCAATTGAGGACATTGTTCTACCATACTATCATCTACCATAATATAGTAAGTCGGAATTTTTGTGGCCAGCCATTTGTCCAGTGTTTTACCTTTCTTTTCTTCTAAAGCAAATTGAGATATTTTACTGTAGTCGTCCTGCATATTCATTCGATGTGGCTGAGATCTGGACTTCAGGTAAACAATTCTAACGCCTTTTTTCCCTTGCTCTGCTTCAAAAGAAGTTGGTTGCGAAATATCTCCAATTTTCATTTTAGAAAGCATTCCTACCATTTCTTTATCCAATTGATCAATAGTTACATAAGTAGAACCATCCCTGTCAGTAATACAAGGGCCGGCAAATTTAGCTGCTTCATCATCACTATATTTTGAAGCTGCTTCATTAAACCCAATAGTGCCTGCCACTATTTTAGAACGAACTGTATCCAGTTTGGTTTTTGCAGTATTCAACTCATCGTTCGTTACTGGAGGAATTCTTAATATATGGCGAACGATTGCATCATCACCATTGCGCTGCACCATCTGAATAATATGATAGCCAAATTTTGATTTTACTGGTGCCGATATTTCACCTTCTTTTAACCTGAATGCTGTTGACATGAATATAGGATCCCATGTTTTCTCGTTACGGTTAATCTGGTATTGACCACCACGGTCTTTACTACCAGGATCTTCCGAAACTTGCTTGGCTAACTTATCAAACGTAGTAGTTTTTGCTTCAATCTGTTTTTTATAATTCAGCATCTCGCCATACACATATTGTTCAATATCTCTTGATGCTTTTGGATATACTATAACCTGGCAAATTTCCAGTTCAGATTCATAAAAAGGGAGACTATCGGTTGGAATGCGGTCAAAAAAAGCCTTTACTTCAACAGGTGTCATTCTTACATTGTCCACAATTTTTCGCTGCATTGCTCCACCAAGCTTTTGTTCTTTTACAGATTCCCTGGCATCATCTTTAATTTGATAAACAGTTTTACCAGCCATTTCTTCCAATGCTTCCTGACTACCTAGCTGGTTGACATAATACCTTATCTTTTGATCCAATTCTGCTTCTACTTCTTCATCGGTTACTGGTAGTGAATCTTTCATTGCCTGAATCATCAACACTTTTGAAATAAGTGCTTGTTCCATTATTAAACACTCTGCATTCGGAGGCACCTGACCACCCTGACGGGAAATGTCAGCAATAGAATTTTTGACATCAGATAATAAAATAATCTGATCGCCAACAATGCCGGCAATTCTATCTGCAACCACTTTTTGTGGTTGTGCTAAAGCCGGTGCTGAAAAAAGCAGTAAGGCTAAACCGCCTATTAATATTCGTTTTGCGTATTGCATAAGTTTCAAAAGTACTTTCCCTTTATAACTAATGATTAGTTCAAGGGGTATTTAACAAAAAATTGGTAGTGAAGCGGCAGATTTATAGAGTTCTCTTTACTTCCTCTTCTTCATAAGCCTCCACTATATCTCCTACTTTAATATCTGTGTAGTTTTTAATTGTTAATCCACACTCCATCCCGGTAGAAACATCTTTAGCATCATCCTTATATCTCTTTAATGAAGCCAATTCAGCTTTAACACCCTCAGCTGTAGGATAAACCACAATACCATCACGGATAAGACGGATTTTCGAATCTCTTTTTATCTTACCGGATATAACCTGGCAACCTGCTACTGTAGCTTTATCAAATTTGAATACTTCTCTTATCTCTACGTTAGCTGTAATCCTTTCCTGCACTTTTGGTTCAAGCATACCTTCCATTGCACTCTTCACTTCTTCAATTGCATTGTAAATGATTGAATACATCTTGATCTCAATACCCGCAGTATCAGCCATTTTTAAAGCCTGCATAGAAGGCCGAACGTTAAAGGCAATTACAATCGCATCCGATGCTTCTGCCAATACGATATCACTTTCATTAATCTGTCCAACACCTTTATGAATTACACTTACTAAAATTTCCGGTGTAGATAATTTCTGTAATGAGTCACTCAAGGCTTCTACCGATCCATCCACATCACCTTTAATAATTACTTTCAATTCTTTGAAGCTTCCTAATGCAAGACGACGACCAATCTCATCGAGTGTAATATGTTTCTTGGTACGGATACCTTGTTCTCTTAATATCTGTGCCCGGCGATTAGCAATTCCCTTTGCTTCACTTTCGTCTTCATATATTTTAAATTTCTCACCAGCTTGCGGCGCACCATTTAATCCTAATACAACAGCTGGTGCTGACGGACCAGCCTTTTCTTCTCTATTATTCCTCTCGTTGAACAATGCTTTTACACGGCCATAATACTGTCCACTCACAATTAAATCACCAGGACGTAGCGTTCCGTTTTCAACCAGCAAAGTGGCAACATAGCCACGGCCTTTATCTAATGTAGCTTCGATAATAGTACCTGTAGCTTCACGGTTAGGATTTGCTTTCAGTTCAAGCAATTCTGCTTCCAGTAAAATTTTCTCCAATAATTTATCAATATTTAAACCGCTCTTGGCCGCAATTTCCTGACTCTGGAATTTACCACCCCATTCTTCCACTAAAATATTCATTCCGGAAAGCTGCTCATATATTTTCTGTGAGTTAGCTCCGTCTTTATCGATCTTGTTGATAGCAAAAATCATTGGAACACCCGCTGCTTGTGCATGGCTGATTGCTTCACGGGTTTGCGGCATTACTGCATCATCAGCAGCAACCACTATTACTGCAATGTCTGTAACTTTTGCACCTCTGGCTCTCATGGCAGTAAATGCTTCGTGACCGGGAGTATCGAGGAAAGTGATTTCTTTTCCATTGGCCAGTTCTACCTGGTATGCACCTACGTGTTGGGTAATACCTCCGGCTTCTCCAGCTACCACATTGGCACTACGTATGTAATCGAGTAATGATGTTTTACCATGGTCAACGTGGCCCATTATTGTAACTATTGGAGACCTAGGTTGCAATTCACCTTCTTCATCTTCATCATCTTCATCATTTTCCATTTCCATCTGCTTCTCCATATCAATAAACTCCACATCGAAATTAAACTCACTTGCCACCAGCTCAATTACTTCAGCATCCAAACGCTGATTAATTGACACCATGATACCAAGTCCCATACACTTGCTGATTACTTCAGCAAAACTTACATCCATCAGGCTGGCTAGTTCGCTTACACTGATAAATTCTGTTACTCTTAATTTATTATCATCAACCAACTCGCCTTGCGCATCGGCTAACTCTTGTCTTTTTTCACGACGGATTTTTGCTTTCAGGCCTTTGCCCTTACCACCGCCACCAGCCAGTTTAGCTTGTGTTTCCCTGATTTTTTCCTGAATTTCTTTTTCGTCAATTAGTTTTTCTTCTCTCCGTCCACCAGTTGTAACAGGACGGCGACTTGCACCTGCACCTGGACCTGCTGTACCACGACTACGGTTGAAATTACCTCCACCACCTCTTCCACCACCTGTATCTTTATTTATAAATATCTCTCTCTTTGTCTCTTTCTTTTCAATAGGAATACGTTTCCTTTTCTTTTTCTCTTCTTTTACGGGACGAGTATCATTATTAACTGGCAGCTCTATTTTTCCAAGAATTTTAGGTCCTGATAATTTCTTGATCTCAATATTTTCAATAACAGATGGCTGCTCTTCGTCTGTTGATGCTATTGGAGTTTCTTCCTTAACCTCTTCTACTTTAGCAACCGGCTCGTCTTCTTTTTTCTTTGTCTTTTTAGTAATTGGTTTTGTTGATTTATTTTCTTCTGCAGGTTTTACTTCTTCGGTGTTTTTAGCTTTTATTCCTTTCTTAGGTCTGGTTGAAGAATCAATTGCAGAGAGGTCAATTTTTGTAACCACTTTGGGTGCTTCTACCTCAGGAGCAGCGATTTTTACAATCGGCTCTTCTTTCTTTTCAGCTTCTTCCTTCTTAGCAGGTTTAGCATCTTCTTCAACAGGTGCGACGGGTGCGGCGGGTGTGGCGGGTGTGGCGGGTGTTACCTCTTCTGCTTTTTTACCTTTAGCCGCCGGTTTTTCATCTTTCTTGAAAGTTATCTCTACGTCTTCTTTTTTCTTTTTTATATCAGCCACTCCACCTTTAGGCAAATCGACCTGATCGCTTTTCATTTTAGCGGCCTTGTCACCTTGAAATTCCTGCTGTAAAGCCGTATACATTTCATCAGAAAGCTTTGAAGTGGGCTTCAGTTCATCCTTAGGAAAATCTTTCCCTATCAGGAACTCAATAATGGTATCCTGGCCTACGTTAAATTCTTTGGCCGCAGCTAATAATCTTGGAAGTTTTGTTTCTGCCATTCTCTTTTTTAATTGTCAATAGTGAATAGTCAATAGTGAATAGAAAGGGTCGCAAATTATTGACCATTCACTATTCACCACTCACTTGCTATTCTTTTTCAAATTCTTCTTTCAATATTTTTCTGATCTCTTCTATTGTTTCTTTCTCCAGATCAGTTCTTCTTTCCAGTTCTTCTGCCGTTAATGCCAATACACTTCTTCCAGTATCACATCCTACTCTCTTTAATTCATCAATAACCCATGTTTCTATTTCATCACTGAACTCTTCAAGATCAATATCAAATTCTTCTACTTCACCCTCATTGTCACGATAAACATCCAGTTCATAACCTGTCAACTCACAAGCCAATTTAATATTTACTCCGCGACGACCAATGGCTAGTGAAACCTGATCTGGTTTTAGGTAAACATTTGCATGTTTACCTTCATTGTCCAACTCCATGCTGGTAATCTTAGCTGGTGTTAGTGAACGTTGTATCAACAACTGAATATTACTTGTCCAGTTGATAACGTCAATGTTTTCATTTTTCAATTCCCGAACGATACCATGGATACGGCTTCCTTTCATTCCCACACAAGCACCAACAGGGTCAATTCTGTCATCGTATGACTCTACTGCAACTTTAGCTCTTTCTCCCGGATCTCTTACAATCTTTTTAATAACAATCAACCCATCAAAAATTTCCGGAACTTCTATTTCAAGCAACTTGGCTAAAAATTCAGGTGAAGTTCTGGATAGTATTATTACCGGATTATTATTTTTCATGTCTACCCTGGCAACTACTGCACGGATATTTTCTCCTTTCTTAAAATAATCTTGCGGTATTTGCTCACTCTTTGGTAAAATAAGTTCATTACCTTCTTCATCCAATAACAAAATCTCTTTTTTCCAAACCTGATATACTTCTGCACTTATAATATCTCCAACTCTATCTCCATATTTCTTGGCTAATACATTTTTTTTCAGGTCGCTGATGCGGCTTGCCAGTGTTTGTTTGGCGGCCAGAATTGCACGACGGCCAAAATCAACCAGATCAATCTCCTCGTATAATTCTTCCCCCACTTCAAAGTCAGGTTCGATTTTTACGGCATCAGAATAAGCCACCTGAGCCAGGGGATCTTCCACTTGCCCGTCTTCCACAATCATACGGCGGCGGATTATTTCGAGATCACCTTTCTCGGCATTTACAATTACATCGAAGTTGTCATCGCTGGTGTACTTCTTCCTCAACAGGGTTTTAAATACATCTTCCACTACTTTCATCATAGTAGGGCGGTCAATATTTTCCGCTTCTTTAAAATCCTGGAACGCATCAATCAGGTTAATACTTGACATAACACTTGAAATTTGAAGTCAGAAATCAAAGTTCTGACGTTTAAAATTTAATTTGAACTTTTGTTGTTTTTATATTGTCTAAGGAAATGATGTGTTGCACCACTTCCCCGTCCGACCGGTTCATCCGGGCGGGCATTTTCTTTCCTTTTCCCTGCCCGACTTCATTACTTTTATTTTTGCCGGTCAGGCGGGCCTTTGTCTCTTCTATCACTATTTCAGTTTCCGTTGCACTAATAAGCTTTCCTTCCAGCTTATTGCCTTCTATATCCGTCACTTCAATAAACCTGTCAATATTTTTTTTATACTGACGGCTCAATTTCAATGGCTCATCCAACCCCGGAGAAGAAACCTCCAATGAAAAATCGCCATTGGGATACATATTTTCTTCTTCCAGTTGCTTATACAATTGACGATTGTAGCGCACCAGCTTATCTATGCTGATACCGCTATCACCATCAATAAACACTTTTATATTATTAGTGGGCTTTATTCTTATTTCCACCAGAAAAAAATCGGGTTCGGAACTGATTAATGCTTCCACTTTGTGTTCCAGCGCCTTTATTTGTGTTTCTCCATTCATGGGGTATAAAAGAAGAAGGGAACGGCCTCGTTCCCTTCTTACTGCTATTTCCGTTGCAAATGTAAAGGAAATACAAATTCCCGCCAAATTTCAGCAACCTGAAGTTGATGGTTAAAAAATCGGTAAACAACTACAAAACTCCGGTAACGACCGGGCAGACATTCTTACCTTTACAGTATGACATATGTATTATTTGCCCTATTGGCCTACATATTGTACAAATTTATCTTCAAATTTGTAATTCCTGTGTACCAGGCAAGCCAAAAATTAAAAAAGGGCTTTGGAGAAATGCAGGAAAAGATGCAGGATCATATGAAGCAGCAGAATGCTCAAACCAATCAATCAACTGCATCGCCGGCAGAGCCAAAAGTAAAGGCTGGGGAGTATATTGAATTTGAAGAGCTGAAATAGCATACTATTTTCTACTATTACAACTATTAAATCAAGGTAACGGCAGCTTTGTTTAAACTTAAAAAGATTTTTTTTCGAATACTCTTATATAATCTACTTCCATAGTGGCCGGAAAGACGTTCTCATCTACCCCCATCTTACCGCCCCAGTTGCCACCTACCGCCAAATTGAGAATTAAATAAAAAGGCTGATCAAATGGCCACTCTGCAGTTGAGCGATGTTCATTTTTGAAACTATTATACACCACATCGTTTACCAGAAAATCAATTTTTTCCCGAGTCCATTCAATAGCATATGTATTAAACTCAGTGTAAGGATTCTTTATAAAAATTGCCTTCCCCTTTTGTGTTCCTTTAATGTGATTGTATGCTTTGGAATGAATGGTACCATGAATACTATCCGGATCATATCCTACATGCTCCATAATATCTATTTCACCACATTCGGGCCAACTGATATCTGATATGTTTTTTCCCAACATCCAGATAGCAGGCCAAGTGCCTCTGCCTGCCGGTAATTTTGCACTTATTTCAATTCTTCCAAACGTAAACTCAGCCTTGTCTTTTGTAAAGAGCCTTGCAGAAGTGTATTTATTGTTCTCTTTTGTTTGCTTTAAAGCAGTGATGAATAGTTTTCCGTTCTTTATAATAGCATTGTTAGTGTCAGCTTTTGTATAATACTGTAGTTCATTATTTCCATATCCGTTTCCACCTTCAGCATAATTCCAAATTGTACTGTCGGGCAGGCCATTGAAATTAAACTCTTCGCTCCATTTTAATTTCCAGCCTGCAGCTGTTGGATTTTTTTTTATTCGTTCAAAAAGCAATTCAGGTTCATTGGTAGTAATAAAATCAAACTCATTGGCGATAAGCCAATCCATATCTTCTGCGCTGTTTACTGTCCATGCATTGAGAATGAGATTATTTGTTTTAGCCTCACTTATCCATTCAGGATGTTTTTTAAACGACGTTAAAACATAATCTATACCAGCTATTCCATCCGCCTTTATTTCCTTGGGAGATTTATTCGCTTCTAAGTATTGTGTGACCACTTTGGGATTAATCGAAACTATTTTTTTCAGTATATCATAATCAAAACTGATGTAAACAACTTTAGGCTGTGCCTTTAATTCATTAATGAGGCGATAAACTTTTTCAGCAATTATCTTCCCTCTTTCTTTTGTTGCGGATGGTTTTATTTCACAAACCAACCGTGTTGTTATATTATTTTTTATGCCAGCAAGAATATACTCTCGTAGGGTCGGTAGCTTTTCTCCATTAGATAATGTAAATTTTTCCAGCTCGGCATAAGTTGATTCTTCAATCAATAGCTTATTATAATGTGGATCATGATTAATAATTAATGAGTCATCAATCGTCATTCTCACATCAAATTCAGAACCGGTACATTTTAACCTAATAGCTTCTTTTAATGATGCAATTGAATTTTCCGGCAGCTTATTTTTTTTCCAGGCACCACGATGGGCTACTACTATGTTATCAGCAAATGAAATCTGGCTGGCTGTAATTTTTTTACCTGAACTGCAAGAAATAAAAAAGGAACCAAGTAATAAAAAACAAATAAGCCTAGTATTTTCTTTTGTCATTATAATAATTTATAACACTAATATACTTTGATTGGTGACACATAACAAAGGTTATTAAGGTCTGCTACTGCTTTCCAAAACAACCTTTATATACTGCTAAACTTTCAAACTGCTATAGTTAATATCCTGTATTCTGCGGATAATTTGGTCCTAACAGATTTTTCTCCGCCAGTGGTATTGGCCAGTTTATCATATGCGGCAACATATTTCTTCTTGCATCATTTTTATACGGCAATGGTTTTGCCGGTGTGTTGTTAGCACCACCTGCTGTTGAGTTTTCTGGACTGACATCACCCGCCAATCCATATCCAGCATGATCAATTATATAAGAATAAAGCTTTCCGGTTCTTTTCAACATATACATTCTTCGCCCTTCAAAAGCCAGTTCTTTCGCCTGCTCATTTAAAATTGAATCTAAGGTAATAACAGAAATCTTAGGAATGCCAGACCTTGATCTTACGGCATTTAGTTGTCCCAATGCGGTTCCTGATAAAGGGCCGTCAGCTAATGTTCCAATATTATTAAGCCTTAAGTTGGCTTCTGAAGCAAATAAAAATGTTTCTGCAAGCCTTGCCAGCATAATATTTTTATATTGGTTATCCTGCGTAGGTATTCCATTGTCGGGGAAAAATTTTTTACAGCCTGCGTTTAAACGAATAAACCAAAAGTTTCTGTTTGCTGAGGTTGATGCAAACTCCTGCCATTGAGGATGTATGATTTTTGTACCCAGCAATGCCTGATTGGGAACAGTTGCTGGATCATTATAAAGATAATCCTGCATATAATAGGTTCCTTTAATTCTTGTATCAGTTGGGTAAGCATTTAGCAGATTACGCAAATAATTATTAATTGTAAGCCAGCCAAAGCCCCGGCCTCCCTGTTCTATGGAATATTTAGAACCAGGTATCAGTTCTGCATAATTAGGCATTAGATTAAAGTTGATTTTAATAACACCTCCATCTACTCCTTGTTTGCTCTGCAAAGCCCATAAAGTTTCAGAATTTTTCAGTTCGCCTGCAAAAACACCTGCTGTTGTAGGCACCAAGCTATATGCACCGGAGTTAAGAACAGCTTCTGATTGCAATTTTGCTTCTGCCCAGTTTTGCTGCCATAGTGCTACTTCTGCTTTTACATGACGGGCAGTGGCTTGTGTTATCCTGCCAAAATCAGCGGTCGCCATTGTAAGATTCGCAATGGCAAATAGAAGATCATCGTTTATCAGTTTATAAATATCTACCTCCGGTGTTTTGTCCAACACAATGTTCGTTGCATTTTCTGGAGTAGTGGGCTCAGTGGTTACAAAAATATTATTGAATAATTTATACAATGTAAACACAGCATTTGCCCTGAAAAATTTTGCCTCAGCCAACACTTTATTTCTGCGGCTTTCGTCCATTCCGCTGATTGTAGTTGCAGCTTTAATTATTCCGTTGGCCCTGTCAATGATCCTATAATAAGTTCTCCAGTAGTTTGCAAATACTCCACTGTTATCGGGCCTGGTGCCGCTGCTCATTCTGCCATAATTGGATATTTCGCCACCACGGGGAATAGTAAGGTCGTCTCTTGAATCAATTACAATCGGGTCTGATCCATTATTGGTGTTTACATTCTGCCAAAAATCTCGTTGTAGATTATATAAACCAACTACCGCAGATTCAAGTCCTTCCGGAGTATTGTAAACAAATTCTGCTGTAAACTGAGTTGTAGGGTTTTCAGTCAGGAATTTTTTACAAGAAGTGAATGATACAATTACCAAAAGCAGCGCAAAACATACATTCAGTTTTTTATTATAAAATTTCATGTGTATATATTTATAATTTAAATTTTCTTGTTTGTGATTTACAGTACAATGTTTAAACCAAAGGTGAATGATTTTGTATCTGGAAACTGATTGGGATTATTTTCCGGACTGTAAGATTTATAATCTGTAATGGTAAATAAGTTAGATGCTGTTAAATAAACTCTCAGACCGCTTAACTTCATTTTATCAAGTAACGAATTCTGCATGTTATAACCTAATGAAAGAGTTCTCAGCCTAACATAAGAAGACTCCCTTAAACCCAAAGAACTAATGTTTTGCGGAGCAGCGCTGTAATTGGGCCTTGGGAAAGTGTTTGAAGGATTTTCCGGTGTCCAGTAATCTACTTTAATTCCATTACGAACACTCTGTATAGTACCTCCTTCATTGAAAGAAGACAAATATGGGTTGCTCTTCATGGTGCCTTCCACTATATATAAATCTGCCAATAAGTCAAAACTCTTATAGGATAATGTAGTAGAAATAGAAGAGAACCATTTGGGATCGGTAGCAAAAATTACCTGGTCGTCATCAGTTATTTTGCCATCACCATTCACATCTTTTAAACGTATCGCACCCGCTAGCAAGGTAGCCACATTTTGAAACGGTGTAATGGTGCCGCCCAATGATCCCTGAGCTGAATTTTTTGCTTCATCATCAGTTTGAAAAATACCATCAAATACATAGGTACGAATATTATTAATAGGCGTTCCAACATATCGGCCTCTTCCTATGTCATTTTTTTGCACCCCATCAACACCTACAACTCCGGTCTTTACAATTTGATTTTTGTAACTGGTGAAGGTGGCAGTAACATTCCAGTTAAAATCGTTGTTTCGGATAATATTTCCGCTGAGTAAAATCTCAAGTCCATGATTTTTTGTTTCGCCACCGTTGGTTATCGTATTGGTGTACCCTCCAATACCTGATAAAGAAATATCAGTTAATAAATCCGTAGTTCGGGTATTAAAATAATCTATAGATCCTGTCAGTCGGTTTTTAAATAATCCGAAATCTAATCCAGTATTTAAAGTAGTAGAAGTTTCCCAACTTAAATTCAGATTATTTAGTTGCGTGCCGGGCAGATAACCGGAAAAGAGAACTCCATTAAATATGTATGGATTATTACCAACAACTCCCAATGTAGTATAAGGATCCAGCGACTGATTACCTACTGCGCCGTAACTAACCCTTAGCTTCATAGAACTAATTGCTTTTACATTGCTCAAGAATTTTTCTTTGTGCATTTGCCAGGCAATAGCTCCAGCAGGGAAAAACCCCCACTTGTTATTTTCTGCAAATACAGAAGCCCCATCATAACGGGATGTAAAAGTGAAAAGATATTTATCCATTAATGTATAGCGAACCCTTCCGAGGAAAGAAGATAACCGATATTGCTCTTCAATCCGGGTTGTCTTAAAGAATAAAGCATTGGTAATACCATCATACCTTAAAATATCATTTCCGAATCCGGTACCTACTGATTCGGTTCTTGAAGTATTACGCTGGTTAACGGATTGCACCAACGTAGCATCAAAACGGTGATTGTCTGATAGCTGGCCTTTATAATTTAAGATATTTTCAATCAGGTATTCCTCTCTAAGATTGTTTATTACATTGGCACGGCCCTGATCTGTAACACCAGACCCATGTATACTGGTAATGTAAATTCCCTGGTCAGTATATCTCCTGCTTAATAATGTATTTAACTTATAAGAAAAGTTTTTAGTAAGCTTATAATTTCCAACAAGATTTAAATTGAAAAGGTTTGTTTTAATATCATTGTCAGATTCTCTAATGTTCCATAAAGGATTAATAGTTGTGCTGCTCGCATTCGTTCCTGCAACATTTCTTACAAGATTACCCATATCATCATACGGGCCTGCAAAAGGAGAAATAGTTATAAAATCTAGATTACTGCTTTCAAGCCTTTGCTTATCTGTTGCCAGATTTAAATTGGCTTCTATACTTGCCCTATTATTTATCTTCTGCTCAAGGTTAATTCTAAATGTGCCCCGCTTATAATCTGCAGTAGGAATCAAGCCTTTCTGGTTAAAGAAATTAACGCTACTAAATAGTTTTGTGTTTTCATTTCCACCACTCATGCTGATAGTATGGCTATTGATAATACCAGTTTGTAAAACTGCTTTTTCCCAGTCAGCATAATTACCTTTTGCAAAGTTGATATACTCCAATGCCTGTGTAGTGCCGCCAAAGTTTACCGAATCCGGACTGTAAGGTTGTATCCCACCTACCACTGCATTATTTGTACGACGGGCCTCTCTTCTCAGTTGTGCAAATTCATCTGCACTGTAGAGATCAAAGTTTTTGGAAAGCTTTTGCGTAGTTAAATAATTATTAACACTCACTCTCATCTTACCGACTTTACCTCTTTTGGTGGTAATTAATATAACGCCGTTACTTGCTCTTGCTCCATAAATGGCTTGTGCAGACGCATCTTTTAATATTTCGATAGAAGCAATATCATCGGGGTTTACATCATTAATATTTTCAATTGGGAAACCATCTAATACAACCAATGGATCATTTCCACCACGGATTGAATTTCTTCCCCTGATTAATATGTTGGAAGTACCACCTGGTCTTGCAGAACCTAACGTAACTTGTACACCTGCCGCCTGGCCACGAATCATTTCTGCTACATTAGTAGTAGGAATTGCTTTCGCTTTTTCTAAATCTACTTTTGAAACAGCACCACTAACATCACTTTTTTTCTGTGAACCATATCCTACCACTACTATTTGCTCACCTGTAGCAATTGCCGGCACTAACTGTATAGTAATTGAAGTAAGATTTTTCACATTTACTTCCGTAGTTTCATAACAAACATAAGAAATAATCAAAACTGAATTGGGCTCTGCATTGATGCTGAAGTTACCGTTTGCATCAGTTTTTGTGCCTGCTGATTTTCCCTTTACTAAAACTGTAGCACCTTGCAAAGGCTGACCATTTTCGCCTGTTACTGTTCCTCGTATATCAATAAAAGTAACAACTGGTATTGGCGGAGGGTCTTTTACTACAGGCACATTTACCACCCTCTTTATAATGATGGTATTTTCTGAAATAGTGTAGCCCAATTGCTGGTCTTTAAAAGAAGCATCCAATACTTCCTTTATACTTCCGTTACGAATATTCAGATTTACTTTTTGAGCTGTCGCCATTACTTCATCAGCATAAAAAAACTGGTAGCCGGTTTGCTTTTTTATTTCTTCAAAAACCTTCTGCAGAGAGATATTATTCTCTTTGATAGTAACTTTTTGAGAGAAACCGTTGGCACTTACCTGAAGA
>JBDSUW010000174.1:0-5495 GCA_039927535.1 Chitinophagaceae bacterium
AAGTAATGAAGCTGAATTAAATCAAATGCTTGATAAAATTGATAGCTATAAAGTGGATTTTGTAAAAATTACAGAGATTACTTTGCAAGGGCCATTGTTTTTAAAAAGTGTAGTAGCTGCCAAAAAAAGAGGGTACCTGGTATCGGGACATGTGCCTATTGATTTGCCAATAGGTGAATTGGCAAATGCCGGTTTTTCAAGTATTGAACATGCGAGTTATATTTTAAGATTGGGGAGTGATGAATATAGCCTGGTAAAAAAGCTGGAAGCCGGAGAAATTACCCGATCGCAGCTGGATCAATTGTATTTTAAAAATTTTGATCAGGCAAAAGCTATTGAAGGGTATAAAATGCTGGCTGAAAAAAAAGTGGCTGTTACCCCAACACTGATTGGCGGTAAACAATTGGCATATTTAGATGTAAATGATCATAAGCAGGATGATTTTTTAAAGTATCTCACCAAGCGTTTTATTTCCAATTATCAATGGCGAATTGGCCGGATGGCAAATGAAACGGCTGTTCAAAAACAAGAACGTAAAGATAAATATCAACTCATAGCCAGCCAGGTTCCCCTTTTACAGAAAGCAGGCGTAATGATATTAGCGGGCAGCGATGCAGCGGCACTGAATACATTTGTTTATCCTGCCGCTTCATTGATTGAAGAGCTGGAACTGTTTCAACAAGCCGGCATGAAACCACTGAACATCTTACAATCTGCAACAATGAATGGTGCATTGTTTATGAAAAAATATGAAAGTGTAGGATCGATAGCAGTTGGCAAAAAAGCCGATTTGATTTTATTGCCAGAAAATCCACTGAAGAACATATCAGCCGTCAGAAATATCGGGGCCTTGGTACATAAGGGGAAATATTATTCCAAAAATGAATTAATGGAATTTTTAGGACATGCTAAAAAAACAAAAGAAGCACTTGACGCAGCTCGTAATGAGTAAGGTTAAATTCCTCTGCTTTGGCTTGTGTTTATAAAAGATGGCCCCAATTGTTGTTGGTCATTTACGCCATGGTTGGTACCTGCCTGCCGGAAGGCAAGTTTGCCCTCACCAACCACTTGCATTAAAGAGTATAAATTAATAAAGTCTTAAAGGTACGGTGGCGGGTGGGGATACTTCATCAAGCTCTGTACACCCGCCACGGTGTAAGAACTCCGGTGTTTATGCAATATTGAGCAGATAAGCCTCAGTAAAAGAGGAAGTTTAAAACTACAGTAATCAAATTCTTATTCTTTGGTGGCAAATCTTAAAACTGAACGACATTAAATTTAGAATATGATACGCACCTCTCTTACATGTATTTTATTGGTTTTTTCTCAATTGATCCTTGCTCAAAACACTTCCGAAGAAAAACTGTTGCAACAAATGGTGGATTCAGTGAATTTTTTACTTACCAATAGTGATGATGGCAGTGTTCAACCAACGGTGTCTGTTACCAGGAATGGAGACATTGCTATAGTATATTCGAATAAAGCTGCTTTTCGGTTTAACCTCTTTGAACTAAGTTCACAAAAAGATGAAACTGAAAATGAAAAAGGAATTCAATTTGTTCCCGAAGTCAAAAAAAGCATTACTACCAACAAGTGGATCAATTTTAATACAAAAGACAAAGAAGTAGGCTTTCTAAAATTTACTGCTACAGCGGAAGCATTTGCTCATCGTATTTATTTGACTCTACTCCGCATAAGAACTTATATAGAAAATAAATTTCCCTTATAAATTTAATAGCTTTCTACATTTGCTGGCTTTTGTAGCGAACAGCATTTTAAAGAGAACAACTACACTAAAGCTTCGAATGAAAGCTCACCATCGTCGGCCGTCTGCCTGGCGGTTTTACCTGTAATACGGAAGGATGCAAATAAAGCAGAAGCTGCATTATGATTTACTGAATAATGATTCTTTTTTCAATACTACAAGGTCATTTTTATAATCCATTGCTATCTCAGCTCTTTCAAATGCTTGCCGTGAATGAAGGATAGCCAATTCTTTTACTTCTGTATTTCCAATATGTGCAATAGTGATCAACGCTTTTTGCAGTCGTATCATTACTTCTATATTGCCGGCACCATCTCGTTCAATAGGACGAAATGCATCATCAAACATATCGGCAAGTGAAATAGCAGGCACCGAAATCCTATTATATTTTACAGTTTCTGTTTTCTCCTTTTTTATTCCGATAACCCATAATGAAAATAAACGTATATGGCTGGCAATAATTGCAATGGCCGTACCGGGGTCATTAATGCCGGGGGATAATGCTCTGCTGGCAATTTCACTTAATACAATTAAACCAAAGCGGGGGTCGTCATAAAACGACCGGTTGTCATCAATTGAAAATGCTTTCTCCAGTTCTTCATTGTCAATTGTATTTCCATTAGCATCCTGATAGGTGATGTACACCAATGGTTTTTCTGGTGAAACGAATCTTCCCGGTATGCATACCACAGTTATCAAAGCATTGCTGTCCGAAGCCAGTTCCTGCAGTTTGTCCATATTAATGTGCAGCACATAGCCCATTTCTTTGGTATATACCGGTGTGCCCGATTCGATACTTTCTTTTATGGGATGACATCCTAAATAGGGTTGTTCTAATCTATTTATTAAAACTTTTTTAGTTGCCTCTTCAATTTTCTGAATGGTATGGCCTAATCTGCCAAGTTTAGAGATACGTTCTACCCATCTTAAAAAAGTTATTATTACTACAGCAAAAACAAGAAGTGTTAATATAAATAAAGTAAAATATCCCGCCTGGCCATAGTATCCATTTTTTAAAGCGACCAAGGCCACTATACTAAATATAAAGGAGCCGATGTAAACGGATAATGCATTTTGCGAAACATCATCTGCCACTACAAGTTTAAATGATCGGGGAGTGGCCGAACTGCTGGCTGCCGAAAATGCAGAGAGCATAGAGCCCACCGCAAAAATGGCGATAACCAACATTGTTGCAGAAAGGATAGATAGCAGTTCTTCTACCGAGCTTTTTTCTATAGCAGGTGCAATATCTGCAATAAAACTATTGTCCGCCAGTTGTGCTAAAAGTGCTACTGCAATGGATAGTAAACAAAAAAGTAGGGGCCTAAACCATAACCGACCTAAAAGACGTTTATAATAAAATTCTACATTTTTTTTCATTATCATTTCAAGATACAACGAAATATGGGAATAGGAATTCTCACTTGGCAGGCAGCAACAGACTATGATAGTAGCACTGAAGTTTGGCTCATAAATAATTAACTTCCTACAATTTGTTTTACAGCGGCAACTAGTTTTTTACAATCATCAATTGAATTATAAATGGAAGGGGTTACCCGTACACAGCCATGCGGGCCGAGTGTACGGCCAACGGTCATTATATTATGTTGGGTGTATAAAAGGTCAGCCGTTTGTGTGGCGGTTTTTCCTGTAATACGAAATGAGGCTATGGCGCCGGATAATTGAGAGGCGGCAGGGGTTACTATTTCTACACCGGGCTGCGACATGAGTGGCTGTACCCATTGGATTTTTAAATAGTGAAGACGGGCAGCTACTCTATCTACCCCCATCATTTGGTGAAAGGCAAGACTATCGGGTATGGTCATTACCACAGCAAAAGGTGTGGTGCCAAAATGTGCCAACTTGCGGATATCATCTTTAGCGGCGGCTACATCGCCAAACAGGGCTTTGGTACTGGCAATTCTTTTTTTTTTATATAGAGTACTCCTGCACCTACGGGGTTGCCGATCCACTTATGCAGATTGAGCCCTACATAACAGGCACCGAGGTCGGGCAGACTGAAAGGCAAGTGCCCCAATGCATGGGCAGAATCGCAGATGATGTCGATACCTCGTTGCCGGGCCATAGCGGCAATTTTTGCTATGGGTACTATGAGACCATTAATATTGGAAACATGGGTGAGGAGTATGACTTTTGTTTTGGGGGTGAGCTGTTGTTTGTACACTTCTACTATTTCTTCTTCGGTGCTGGGCAGCAGCGGCATGTCGAATGCTTTTATGGTTAGCTGTCCTCTTTTTTCGAGTTGCTGAAAAGTTTCTATCATGCTGAAATAATCGAGCTGGTTGAGCAGCACTTCATCACCAGGAGTAAAGGGATATCCTTGTATGGCTATATTCAATGCTTCGGTGGCATTGCGGGTGATGATGATTTCTTCGTCGGATACATTTAAATATGTTGCCAGTTCTTTTTTTACGTTGGCGGCAATGGCGGGATATTCTTTTCTTGCAAACCTTGCTCCCTGCTTATTGGCTTTTTCTATATTTTTTTGAAAGGCTTGCAATACAGGTTTGGGCTGCATGCCGTAATACCCGTTTTCGAGATTGATATAATCTTTTGGTGTATCGTAATATTTTTTGGCAATGCGTTTCCAGAATTTTTCATCGTCGGGGGCTCCTTCGTCGGTGAAGTCTGCGGCGTCTATATTATTTGTTTTATTTTCTGATTGTTTTGCAGATGCTATGTTTGGTAATCCTGCTAATAAGAGGCCGGTGGTTATTTGGCGGAGGAATTTCTTGCGGCTATCAGGCATGGTGATTTCTTTGAAAATTGAAATTGTGTAGCTGAAATTATGAATTATTAAGTAAGAATAGATTGTATGCCAGAATTTAATCTGCTTAGCTTTAAAGTATACAATGACAACAAAAACGCTTTTGTGTTGTTGTTATTAAAATACAGCTATGAACATTTTGCTTACAGGTGCTAATGGTTATATCGGTGAACGGTTAATTCCTGTTCTGTTGGAACAGGGACATACACTGTATTGCTGTGTTCGTAACAAAAGCCGGTTCATAGCATCGCACAGTGATGAACGGTTGATTCCAATAGAAATAGATTTTGAAAAGCCTGCACCTGATATAAAACTGCCAGTACAAATTGATGTTGCTTATTACCTCATCCATTCCATGAGCAACAATACATCTGACTTTGATGAAACGGAAGCTGCCTGTGCAAGAAATTTTATTACCCTGATCAATGATACTAAAGCCAGGCAAGTAATATATATGAGTGGCATTGTTAATGCCGATAAATTAAGCAAACATTTAAATAGCAGACTGCAAGTAGAAAAAATACTGGAAAAAGGTAAAGTACCGCTTACCGTTTTGCGGGCAGCAATTATAGTTGGTTCGGGCAGTGCATCATTCGAGATTATCCGTGACTTGGTGGAGAAGTTGCCAGTGATGGTTACACCAAAATGGTTGAATACTAAATGCCAGCCCATCGCTGTCCGTAATGTAGTACAGTTTTTAACGGGTGTACTGTTGAAAGAAAATACATTTCATAAAAATTTTGATATTGGCAGTGCAGAAATATTAACCTATAAACAAATGTTGTTGCAGTATGCAGCTATCAGGAGATTGAAAAGGTATATTTATACATTACCTTTTATGACACCAAGGTTATCATCTTACTGGTTATATTTTGTTACTTCTACTTCTTATCCTCTTGCAATTAACCTGGTGAACAGTATGAAAGTGGATGTAATTTGCCG
>JBDSUW010000175.1:0-10552 GCA_039927535.1 Chitinophagaceae bacterium
TCATCTACCTGAATTTTAGCACCTTTATCACCTCCAAGATGTAACAATGTTCCATCTTTATAGCTTTCAAGTTCCATAGTGGCTTTATCTGTTTCAATTTCAGCCAGCAGGTCGCCTTTTTTTACTTTGTCTCCAACTTTTTTATGCCAGGCAGCAATCACACCTTCTGTCATGGTATCGCTGAGTCTGGGCATTAATATCTTATCGGCCATTCCCTATGATTTTTGTCGAAATTAAGGCAAAATGATGAACCTGCCTACCGGCTTGCTCCGCAGTAGCTATGCGAAGGCGAGCAGAGAGGTGATAGAGGAGTTGATTAATAGTCGAGATCCAATTTCAACCTTTCTTTCAATTCCCAAACCATGGGATATAGTTCCGACATTTTCTGAAACTGGTCTTTGGATGAAAGTATGATCTCTAATCCGGGTCGGTTTTCTGCATTTTCTTCAATCGTTACACTAAACTGTAATAACCTGTTTTGTAATTTATCCTGAAGAAAAGCAAACAAATGATTTCGACCTTGTTCTATGAATTGCTTTTCAATCTTATTTGCTGTAACAGCTTCGAATGAATTTTCGTCTTTGATACGTAATATGGCGAGATCAAAAGGTTGAGCTGCAGGGTTTTTATCTGCTTTTAGTTTGATAACATATTCAGCCCAGGCTTTTTCAAGCTGTTCTTTTTTTATGGAATGATTAGCAATCCCATTTCCATTTCCGTTGTTTCCGTTTTCTTTGTATTGATTACGGATTTTATCCAGGGCAGCAATTTTACTTTTGGTAACTGGCTGTTTACTATCTGCATTTTGCCGGCCATATGCATCGTTGAGATTCTCTTCTTGTACTATATTTTCTTTAATCCGTGGAGTTTCTATTATCAGTTTCGCACCTTCGGTAATAGTTGCTTTTAGATTTCCTGATTGCTTATCAATAGTTTGTTTAACCGCAAATGGTTTTATTTGCCGGAAAGCAATTGCTTTTGCAGGCTCAACTACTTTTTTTTTTGAAATGGCGTTTCCATCAGCTGTTATCTCAATAGCTTGTTGCAGATAACAAAGTTTTATCAATGCCAGCTCTACATGTAACCGTTTATTTCTTGCAGCTTTATAATTTATTTCAGTGGAGTTAAGAATATTTAATGCACTTATTAATAATGCTGGTGCAACTTCTTTTGCTGTTGCAATATATTTTTCTTTAAAACTTTCTACAACATCAAGTAATACGGCGGCTTTTTCATCTTTACAAACTAACAAGTTGCGTATAAATTCTGCAAAACCATTCAAGACCAGATCTCCTTCAAACCCTTTTCTGTTAACTTCATCATATTGCAGCAATGCACCAGCAAGATCCTGTTGCCGCATGCATTCCAGTAATTTGAAATAACATTCTGCATCCAGAATATTTAAATGCTCCAACGTATTGGCATAATTCAGTTCACCATTTGTAAAGCTGACAATTTTATCAAGAATACTCAATGCATCTCTTAAACAACCTTCACTTTTTTGCGCAATTACCTGCAAAGCAGCTTGCTCCGCTTTTATTTTTTCTTTTGCACAAATAGATTCCAAATGCTCTACCGTATCATTTGTTGTAATTCGTTTGAAATCGAAGATTTGGCAACGACTTAAAATAGTTGGCAGTATTTTATGTTTCTCCGTTGTTGCCAGAATGAAAATGACATAAGGCGGTGGTTCTTCCAACGTTTTTAAAAAAGCATTGAAGGCAGATGAGCTCAACATATGTACCTCATCTATAACATATACTTTGTATTTACCTGATTGAGGAACAAACCGTACTTGTGTTACTAATTCTCTAATATCATCAACTGAATTATTGGAAGCACCATCTAGTTCAAAATAATTCAGGGAACCACCTTCATTAAAAGATGTACAGCTTGAACATTTATCGCAGGCTTCTCCTTCTTTAGTTTGATTTTCGCAATTAATAGTCTTGGCTAAAATTCTTGCACAGGTTGTTTTACCAACACCTCTTGGCCCGCAAAATAAAAAGGCATGTGCCAGTTGCTCATGTTTGATTGCATTCTTTAATGTAGTAGTGATATGCGATTGTCCTACGACAGTGTCGAAAGTCTGTGGTCTGTATTTTCTGGCTGATACAACGAATTTTTCCATTCCCCTATCCCCTGAAGGGGAATAATAAAACCCTAAAGAAGAGATTGCAAGATAAGAAAGAAGAGAATTTTTAGGGCAT
This sequence comes from Chitinophagaceae bacterium, assembly GCA_039927535.1. GTDB lineage: Bacteria > Bacteroidota > Bacteroidia > Chitinophagales > Chitinophagaceae > JJ008. The sequence continues at coordinate 2,211 of JBDSUW010000175.1, forward strand.
AAGAATAACTGTATGTTAATAAGTCTTTGTAATCCGCTTTAGAGGTTTGGGGTATCTCTAATGCAAAATAGGATGCGGCTTAAATTCTTTAGTTCTGTCAAATAAATAACGGTAAGTAATTAGCCTTCGGGAACGGAATGTATCGCCAAAAGATTCTACTACGTTAATCATTTTCGGATTGAATTCGCCAATCCATTGCATTTCATATTCCTTGTATTCTGTTTCAGGTTGAATCACCATTTTCGACTCATTTATTATATATGCATCAATGCCTTTCCCTTGAAATTCCGGAACAATTCCAAAAACTAACCCGGTAAATCGTATATTCTTTTTAGTCATTTTAATCCAAAAGAATTTTAATTTATGAAGCAGGTCAAAATTTCCGTTCAGGTGTTTAAACCATTGATTCAGGTCTGGCATATTAATGAAAATAGCAATCGGATCTTCATTATGATATGCAAACCAGATGATTTTTTCATCCATCACCGGTTTCATCTTTTTAAACATCAAAAGCACCTGATCTTTTTTTAATTCTTTTAGACCACCATGACCTGCCCATGCCTTATTATAAACAATGGCAAAATCAGCGGCATATTTTTCTAATTGGTTTTTGTTAATATACCTGGCAGAATAAGAAGGATCTTTTGCTATATGTGCATGCCGCTCTAATATTTTTTTATGAACTTCTTTTTTGGGATCCAATCCAAAGCAAGATTGACCATAAAATTCCCTGAAGCCATAATTTTCAAATAACTCTTTATAATAGGGTTGGGCATAATTCATACAATACAATGGAGATTGAAAACCTTCTACAATCAAACCCCACCAACGGTCTCTTTCGCCAAAATTGATGGGGCCATCCATGGCTTGCATTCCTTTTTGTAATAACCAGTGTTTTGCAACATCAAACAACATATCAGCAGCTTCCTGATTATTGATGCAATCAAAAAAACCTGTGCCGCCAACCGGAACATCATCACCTTTGTTCTTATATTTTTTGTTAGTAAATGCAGCAATTCGTCCAATCAGGTTTCCGTTCATATCTTTTAATACCCATCTTATCGCTTCACCAAACCGGAAGGCTTTGTTTTTTTTTGGATTGAATACTTCATTCACATCCTTATCTAAAGGCCTTATATAATCAGGATTCTCTTTATTGATGGTTACATTTACCTGTATAAATTCTTTCGCAAGTTGTGTGGTTGTTACTTCAATCAGTTGCATCCTGCAAATAACGATAAATAAATAATTTGTAGCACAATCTTTAATTTGTCTTATTGTGAATTTCGATAATTTGATTTTGAGAGCTGCAAATAGTCTTAAAACTTCTGTTTTCTTGTTTTAAAAGAGCGTCTTCCACCAGTTTTCCACTATAATTTATTTTCTTGTTTCTTATTTCATAATTCTACCACACACCCTTACCTTTGCCGCCTGAAAATAACCCTCTCAATAAACACTTTATATGGCAAACGTTGGTAAAGTAAAACAGGTAATCGGTGCGGTAATTGACGTTCAGTTTCATGGCACCCTTCCCGAAATTTATAACTCCTTAGAACTCAAGAAAGAAAACGGCGACATACTGGTACTGGAAGTGCAGCAGCACCTGGGTGAGGATAGTGTACGTACCATTGCGATGGATGGTACAGAAGGTATTGTTCGTGGTACGGAAGTAATAGATACTGGTATTCCTATTGCAATGCCTGTTGGCGATGCTATTAAAGGACGTTTATTTAATGTTACTGGCGATCCGATTGATGGTTTACCTGCTGTTAGCAAAGTTGGTGGTCGTCCGATCCATGCTCAGCCACCTGCATTTGAAAATCTGAGTACGGCTTCTGAAATTCTTTTTACCGGCATTAAAGTTATTGACCTTATTGAGCCTTATGCAAAGGGTGGTAAGATTGGATTATTTGGCGGTGCTGGTGTGGGCAAAACAGTATTGATTCAGGAATTAATCAACAATATCGCAAAATCATATGCCGGTGTATCCGTATTTGCTGGTGTGGGTGAAAGAACAAGAGAAGGAAATGACCTGATGAGAGAGATGATTGAAGCAGGCATTATGAAATATGGTGATGCTTTTAAACATAGTATGGAAGAAGGTGGATGGGATTTAAGTAAAGTGGATATGAAAGAACTGGCTGAATCAAAAGCAACTTTCGTATTCGGACAGATGAACGAACCTCCTGGAGCAAGAGCAAGGGTAGCATTATCTGGATTAACAATTGCAGAATATTATCGTGACGGTGATGGCACTGGCAAAGGCCGTGACATCCTGTTCTTCGTTGACAATATCTTCCGCTTCACTCAGGCAGGTTCTGAGGTTTCGGCTTTACTGGGTCGTATGCCTTCAGCGGTGGGTTATCAACCAACGTTGGCTACAGAGATGGGAGTGATGCAGGAAAGAATTACTTCTACAAAAAATGGTTCAATCACATCGGTGCAGGCGGTTTACGTTCCTGCGGATGACCTGACTGATCCGGCTCCTGCAACAACATTTGCTCACCTGGATGCAACAACGGTATTGAGTCGTAAGATTGCTGACTTAGGTATCTATCCTGCGGTGGATCCATTGGATTCTACTTCAAGAATATTGACTCCAAAAATTGTGGGTGATCTTCACTACGATTGTGCAAACAATGTAAAACTGATGTTGCAGCGATATAAAGAATTACAGGATATTATCGCCATCCTTGGTTTGGATGAGTTGAGTGATGAAGATAAGCAGATAGTAAGCCGTGCAAGAAAGGTTCAGCGTTTCTTATCGCAGCCATTCCATGTGGCAGAAGCATTTACAGGATTGAAAGGTGTGTTGGTTCCGATTGAAGAAACGATTCGTGGTTTCAATATGATTATGGATGGTGAAGTAGATGAATATCCAGAAGCAGCATTCAATTTGGTTGGTTCCATTGATGATGCAATTGAAAAAGGAAAGAAATTAATGGCAGAGGCGCAGGGATAATTTGATAATTTGGAGATTTGATAATGTGATGATGCATCACCAAATCAACAAATTGGCTCATTAACAAATCTGATAAATGAATCTAGAAATATTAACACCAGAGAAAAAATTATACAGCGGCGAAGTGTACGGTGTACAAATGCCGGGCATCAGTGGTTCGTTTGAAGTGCTGGAAAAACATGCTCCATTGGTAAGTGCATTAAAAGCAGGAAGGTTAAAAGTGCTGAAAGACAAACAAAATCATATAGTAAACTTTGATATAAAGGGAGGATTTGTAGAAGTGCTGAATAACAAAGTTACCGTATTAGTGGAAGGTGCCACACCTGTAGAATAACTAACTGGGGAAAACCAGATAGTCCGGGATTGTGAAAACAAGTTTGCCCTCTTCAATCGAAGAGGGCTTTTTTATAAACTAATTTCTTTGTGCTCTTCTTTTCAATTCTTCTTCTGCATAAGCGAAAACTTTTTTCATCAAATCCGTTTTCCGCAACTCATATTTTGTTCTTATCTGGGTTTCTTCGTTTGCTACCATTACGAACATCAGGTCAATTACTCTTGCAGATATAAAATCTGTCAGGCTATTTTCAAGTGGTTTATTGATAAAAGGAATTAAGTTATAGATATTGGTGATGCCACTCCATTCTTTATCGGCTCCTTCAATTCTTATGGTACTATCAACAATGGGTCTAAAAGCAGTAATTAGGCTTGGCTTCATCTCGGATTTAAAATAATCAGTGGCAGCATGATTATTATCTGAAATTAAAATGTTTACCGCATCTCTGATGCTCATGCTTTTTAAAGCGTCTATGAAAAGTGGTTTGGCAACACCTACTGCAGATGACATGGCTTTGGTAAATTTTCCAGTTACCTGGTTAACTACTTTGTCAAAACCAAGATCTCTTAATGTTTTTTCAATTTTGGCTGCTTCACCCGGAAATGCAAATCGTACTAAAGGATTTCCATTTGGATCAGCAAATGCATTGGCCCATTTAAATAATCCTTGTGACAGTGCATCTTTTAATCCTAATGCCATTTCCAGTTCAGAAGGTATCAGTCCTAAATTTTTTAACGTATTACATCCCGGAAGAATAAGTAAAAATGAAAGTGCTGGGATGATAAGTAATTTTTTCATATATTTTTTTTAACAGATGGAAATAAGAAGCATATCGTTGTATACTAATTCAATTGCGGGTCAATCGGAAAGTTGGCCATCATTTCATATTCGCCACCGAGATGCTTTAATGAATCTTTCCAGATTTCAGTATGGTCTTTATGAAAAACTAATTTGCGACTGGCTTTTACTGTTAACCAGGTTTTCTCCTCCATTTCTTCTTTTAATTGGTTTTCGGTCCAGCCGGAATAACCAATATAAAATCTGATTTTATTACTATCAAAATCATCTTGCTTTATAAAATTTACAACAGCTTCGAAATCGCCACCCCAGTAAACCCCTTTAATCACTTCTTGCCCGCCCGGAATTTCGTTTGGATATTGATGCACAAAATGAATAGAATCTAATTGTACTGGTCCACCATAATAAACAGGAATTTTATGTCCTTCCAGTTCTGGAATTAATTCATCCAGCGAATTTTCATATTGACGATTTAGTACAAACCCAAAACTCCCTTCTTCTTTATGTTCGCATAAAAAAACAACAGTTCTCAGAAAGTTAGGGTCTTTCAAAAAAGGATCTGCAATCAATAATATACCTGAAGTCAGATCAATCATACTTCAATTTAGTGTTTTAATTCTTTTTAAAAAAGGCTGATCTGGAAATCGTTATTTTAAAATCAAGTAGATTATATTCTGTCTTATTTATTTATATTCCAAAAAGGTAGTTAAAATACTGCTTTATACCCTCTTCAGGGCATAGAAAGCAGTCAAGGAAATGTATTTTTGTAAGGTTGAAGCATATGTTAAAACCATTATCTTAGATCACTATATAATAAATTTGTGAAAAGAACATTCTCCATTATTACAGTCTTGATAAGCGTTTCTCTGGTAGGTATTATTGCTATTCAGATATCGTGGATAAAAAACATGGTATTGTTAAAAGAAGAGCAGGTAAAAGAAAAATTACGGGTGGCAATTGAAAATGTTGGAACAGAACTGGCAGAACACAAAGGCACCTATTCTGTTTCAGGAAGACGAAACGGCCTGGTAGATGATTTTTCGCTAAATATGTTTAAGCCCAATACTGTTGGTCAACAGTTCAGTGTTGAGGAAATAAAAAAGAAATTAAATAATTCATTTTTGGAAATTGGTTTAAAGAATGTTGAATTCGAATTCGGGATTGCCACATTTGGAAGAAATGGTGTTGAAAATTATTTTGATAGAAAAACTGAAAAGTTTGCAACTTTTTATAGCGATACAGTGCACAATATTCAATTCATGTATCCATTAACTCCGCCAAGTGGTACAGCCGGTGAAAATCTTTCGCTGGATGAAGTTTTTATTGTGATGCTACCGAATATTGATAATTATGTATTGCAATCTTTAAAATGGAGAATTGTTACCTCTGTTCTTTTTACAATTATCATCCTTTTGGCATTCTATGTTACGGTTCGAACCATGTTGCGGCAGAAAAAATTAGGTGAGATCAAAAATGATTTCATCAACAATATGACCCATGAGTTTAAAACGCCGATTGCCACTATTTCTTTGGCAGTAGATGCTATGAAAAATGAAAAGGTTATCGGCGACAGGGATAAACTTGGCTACTTCAGCGGAATAATAAAAGAAGAGAACCAGCGGATGAACCGTCAAGTGGAAACTATTTTGAGAGCTTCGCAATTAGAAAAACAAGACCTTGATTTAAATCTTGAACCGGTGCATGTACATGATCTGATAAAAGATACTGTCGATAATTTTGCATTGCAGCTGGAGGACAAGAAAGGAAAAATAGAACTGGCCTTAAATGCAAATAATGATTTAATTAATACTGATGAAGTTCACTTTCTTAATCTCGTTAACAACCTGATGGATAATGCAGTGAAATATGCAAAAGATAATACGCCGCCACTGATTAAATTATCAACCCAATCCAACGGGAAGAATTTTATAATGAAAATAGAAGATAATGGCATTGGCATGAACCGGGACACAGTGAAACGAATCTTTGAACGTTTCTATCGGGCACATACTGGCAATGTGCACAATGTAAAAGGTTTTGGATTAGGATTAAGCTACGTAAAAACGATGGTAGAAGCTCATGAAGGCGATATTAAAGCAGAAAGCACATTAGGTAAAGGCAGCATATTCACGGTTGATCTGCCATTAACAAAGGCTTAGGTATAAAATCCTGAACTTGCCGAAGGTCTCCATAATAAACTTCCATCGCCATAGCTTAAGAAGCGAAAATTATTTTGCAAAGCATAATCATAAACTTTTTTCCAACCTGCCTGTCCGGTAGGCTGTTCATCACCAATCAAGGCAGCAACTAATAAAAGCAATGTAGATTGTGGTTGATGAAAATTAGTGATCAGTCCTTTTATTATTTTGAATGGATAACCAGGTGCAATGAGTATTTGTGTTTTGGTTACTAATCTTTCCATTTTATTTTCATTCATCCAATTAAGCAAAGATGCTAATGCATCTTTAACCTGAATATTTTTTTCCGATAATGCATATGCTTCCCATTGCGAAACATGGTTATCGGAGCTTTGTTCTGGCCGGTGATCGAAACGCTGTTTCGATTGGTTGTCGGAACGCTGATCCTGCCGGACATCGAAACTCTGTTTCGATTTTATATTGACGGAACGGAGTTCCGTCTTCCGGCCAATCCAATACAAACTTTCAATTGTTCTAAGTGAAGTAGTGCCAACAGCAATTATATTCTTATCAAGATTATTTAAAATATTCTCAATTGTTTCTTTAGAAACATCAATCCATTCGGCATGCATATCATGCTCCTCCATTGTTTCACTCTTTACTGGTTTGAATGTACCGGCGCCAACATGAAGTGTTACACAATCCTTTTGAATTCCTTTCTTTTCCAGTTGTTCAAAAATTGAATCAGTGAAATGCAATCCCGCAGTTGGTGCTGCTACAGAGCCATCAAATTCCGCATAAACAGTTTGGTATCTTTCTTGATCGGATTCTTCAACTTCTCTTTTAATATAGGGTGGAAGAGGAATAGCTCCGGCAATATGTAATACTTCAGCAAAACTTAAATGAGAAGGAGTCCAGGATAACTCAATGATAAATGAACCGGTTCTTTTTTCGATATAGTTTGCTGAAAGAATTAATTCTTTTCCTTCATGCAATATTTTTTTTTCTAACACCTGTCCGCTTTTCCATTTGGATGCGCCGCCAACAAGGCATTGCCAGAGTACTTTTTCTTTTTGCAGCATGGCTGTGGTAATGTCGGCATAGTTCTCATGTGGTTCCAGACAAAATATTTCAATAACACCTCCGGTAGGTTTTTGAAACAGCAATCTTGCTTCTACTACTTTGGTATTATTGAATATCAATAAGCTGTTTTCGGGAAGCTGGTCAGATAAATTTTTGTAAATGTCTTCTGTAATTTCTCCCTTGTTGTACACAAGCAATTTAGAATCGTCTCTTTTTGCCAATGGATATTTTGCAATCTTTTCTTCCGGAAGAGAATAAGTGTAGTCTTGTATGGATATATTTCTTGGGTTCGTCATAACACAACTAACTGTTGTATTTGGTGAAATGCAAATGTATCATTTGCGAATAAATTTTAGGGAATTAACATAAAACCATCTCTATTCACAGGTTCTCCACCTAAATTCACATACTATCCACAGTCATTTTCTCCAAAATTTCCCCACACTCTCTGAAACCCTTTACTGCATTGATTTTCAACAAGAAAAGTAGTGTGGAAAAATTAAATAAGAAAATATTTGGTGGTTAAGTGGGAAAAAGTGTTATTTTGTGTCAATTAATAAATCAACTGACCCAAACCACTGATAATGACAGGTTTTCTCGGAGAATTCGAGGCTACGTTAGACGCCAAGGGACGGTTTCTGTTACCAGCTGGCTTCAAGAAGCAATTGCCGGAAGAGGAGTTGGGTCGTTTTGTTATCAACAGGGGTTTTGAAATGTGTTTGGCCCTGTACCCAGTTAAAAACTGGGAGCCGCTCTTTAATGATATCAGCAAGCTGAACGACTTCGATCCTAAGGTGAGACAGTTCAGAAGAAATTTTTTAAACGGGGCAACTTTTGTGGAGCCAGATACGGCGGGAAGGATTTTAGTGCCACCGAATTTAAAAGGACATGCTTCGCTGGAAAAAGATATCATTCTGGTTGCGGCCGTCAACAAATTAGAAATCTGGGATAGTAATAAGTACAAACAGCTCTTTGACTCATTTTCACCGGAAGCATTTAGCGACCTGGCGAAAGATGTAATGGCGAA
>JBDSUW010000176.1:0-15464 GCA_039927535.1 Chitinophagaceae bacterium
AAATATTTGAATAATTTCTATAGTTTCAAAATAAATATTAGATAATTTGGAAATAAAATAGCTATCAGCCTATATTTGTGTGATCAAGTTCTTAAAATAACAAGACACACACTGTGGGGTGATGAAATTGCGAAAGCATGGCAGACATGCCCTCTTGTCTCGGGGGTGGGGAAAACAGGATAAACGTAGTATAGAGCCGTTTTGGTAGCAATACCAATTCGACCGGGGTCGACCACCGAACTTTGTACTACAGCTAACTGCCCCGTGGAGGTTCGATCCCTCCCCCTACAGCTAATTAAGCCTTCTGATTTATTTCAGGAGGCTTTTTTGTGACTTGAATATAAAAATTACATATAACTAACTGACCCGTGCCCCGATTCTATCGGCGCCCCTACAGCTAATTAAGCCTTCTGATTAAATTCAGGAGGCTTTTTTGTGCTTATTAAAATAAGGAATGTATAAGTTACTTATCGAATTCATTCCAAAAAAACCTCATTGTTTTTACATTTGCACAAAAATTAACCGATATGAAGAAAATGATTTGCTTTCTTTTTACTGTTATCAGCATAGCTGCTACTGCGCAGGATGGAACAGTAAAAGATTTACAGAAAGAAGCAGGTAAAACCATCAAAAAAGATGATGCAGACACAAGTACTAAAACATGGAGAAAAGGCGGAATCTATGGTCTTAATATTTCGCAAGGCTCTTTATCAAACTGGGCTGCGGGTGGCGATGATTTTTCATTATCAGTAAACTCCTTGCTTAGCTTGTATGCATTTTACAAAAAAGAAAAACATAGCTGGGACAATACTTTTGATTTCAACCTTGGTTATGTGAACACAACGAGTTTGGGTAGCCGCAAAAACGACGACCGCTTCGATCTTTTATCTAAATATGGATATGCGTTAAAACCTAAATTAAACCTTGCTGGGCTTATTAATTTACGTTCACAGTTTTTTAAAGGCTATACTTTTTCTGATAATGTGCAATCTTTATCCTCTAATTTTATGGCACCTGGTTACTTGCTCTTAAGTGTTGGTCTCGATTACAAGCCAACAAAAGATCTTTCAATTTTCTTTTCGCCTGTTACTGCCCGTTGGGTAATTGTAAGAGATACTGCTTTATCAAATAAGGGCGCATATGGTGTTACACCTGGAGAAAAATCAAATTTTGAATTTGGTGCTTTTGTAACAATCAATTATTTGAAAGAGATAAGCAAAAACATCACTTACAAAGGCAGGCTTGATTTATTCTCCAACTATATAAGGAATCCGAAAAATGTTGATGTCTTTATGTCAAACACTTTAAATGCAAAGATTTCGAAAGTAATTTCGGCTACATGGGGTGTTGATCTTATTTATGATGATGATGTAAAATTGTTCGGTCCAACCCGCACATCTCCTGGTTTACAGGTAAAATCAATCGTTGGCATTGGCTTACTGGTAAAATTCTAACTAACATTCGATTGTATAAAAACAGGCTTTCCCAAAAGCCGTGAAACTAAGATTGCTTCACCTTCGTTCGCAATGACGACTTTTTAAGGCATCCTCTTTTCTTTTAACATATCATTTGAAATAAAAAAGTGTGTTATTTCTTTGCATTGATGCTTTACTTTAGCGGCCTCGTAATCCCAACCCCTGTTGATTTTTCATTTTTTAAAACTGAACCACTACATGAAAAAAATCACTGGAATATTTTTGCTTATTCTTTTAGCACATCAATCTTTCTCCCAAGATATTAGTATTCGAAAGTTGCAGGCCGAATCTGTAATAACAATTAAAAAAGATATTGCAGACACCGTTATTAATAACTGGAAGGCCGGCGCTATCTATTCTATAAGTGCAGGGCAGGGAAGCCAAAGCAACTGGGCTGCTGGAGGCGATGACTTTTCGTTTTCTCTCTCTACCTCACTTAATCTATATGCTTTTTATAAAAAAGATAAATCAAGCTGGGATAATGCTCTTACTGCAAATTTTGGTTACATCAATACCACCAGCCTAGGAAGTAGAAAAAATGACGACCGTATTGATTTGATCTCTAAATATGGATATGCACTTAATCCGAAATTGAATCTTACTTCGCTGATTAATTTCCGCACACAAGCCATCAAAGGCTATTCGTATACAGAAACTGCAAAGGGTGCCTTTAAAAAGAATTTTGCTTCTGATTTTCTTTCTCCTGCTTATGCATTAATTAGCCAAGGACTAGAGTATAAACCAATAAAAGGTTTTACAGCTTTCGTTTCACCCATAACTTCCCGTTGGATAATTGTAATGGATGATACGTTATCAGCAAGAGGTGATTATGGTATTACTCCCGGCAAGAAAAGCCTGAACCAGTTAGGCTCATTTGCCACATTGAGTTATAATAAATCTTTCAATAAGTTTATCTCTTATCGTGGAAGAGTAGATCTTTTTTCAAACTATCAGCAGAATCCCTCCAATGTTGATTTATACATGACCAATGTTCTTACTGCAAAATTGGGTAAAGTAATAGCCCTTAGTTGGAACCTCGATATGATTTATGATGACGATGTGCAGCTGTTCGGCTCTCATGGAACTTCTCCAGCCTTGCAAGTAAAATCAGTATTTGGTATAGGACTGCAAGTAAAAATTTAACTTTGCCCGCCATGGGCCAAAAAAAATTAATACGCTTTGCAGAAATAGAAACCCTTCCCAATGTATTGCAGTACCCAAAAGATATTGCAGGAAACTGGCATTCTCATTTTTCGAATACAAATCCTATCACATTAGAACTGGCCTGTGGCAAAGGTGAGTATGCAGTTGGTCTTGGTCAGTTGTATCCCGAAAAAAATTTTATTGGTGTTGACTTAAAGGGAAACCGCATTTGGGTGGGAGCAAAAAAAGCGGTCCAGGATAAACTAGACAATGTTGCTTTTTTAAGAACACAGATTGATCAGGTGGCAGAATACTTTTCCAAAAATGAAGTGGTAGAAATATGGATCACTTTCCCAGATCCCCAACTTAGAAAGTCGAAAGCAAAAAAAAGATTGACGCATCCAAAATTTCTAAGATTATATCAACAAATTCTTATCACAAATGGATTAATACATTTAAAAACAGATAGTCCTGATTTATATAATTTCACCAAAATTGTTATTGAACTATACGGATGCACCTTACATACTGATACAGATAATGTTTATCAACAGGAAAAAATAAGTAATGAATTGAAAATAAAAACTCATTACGAGTCGCTGGATATTGCCGGAAGTAACCGCATTCATTATTTATGCTTTTCATTACCAGCACAAATTCCTGAAAAAGAAAAAGACGATGAACTTAAACAATTATTAAAAGAATCTGCCTGACGGCAGACTGGCATGATGGAGTTGATTGAAGGAACAGATTATTATATAAATGCTGATGGCTATGTGGTACTAACCGAAAAGTATCATTTAGACAAAGGCTTCTGCTGTGGTAATGGTTGCTTACATTGTCCTTTTGAATATGAGAATGTTCCAGAGCCGAAAAAGTCATTGTTATTACAAAAAAAGAAAGAGTAGTTGTTATGCCGTATCAACCCAACATCTTCTCATTATCATCACTATATTTACCACTCTTATCTTTGTGTAATCCAATAATTAGTATTTTTATAACGAAACCGCAACTTCCTTAATTCCAAATGAGCTTACCAATATTAATATCACTTTTGTATATTATTATCTTAATAGTTGTATGTATACAAATTGTAATTACTATAAATTATTCAGGCAAAGCCCTAGCCTATATTTTGTTCGCCATATTCATCCCTGTAATTGGCATGCTCTTCTATCTTACTTTTGGAATAAATTACTGGAGGAAAAGAAAGTATAATAAAAAATCCCTCCAAGATGGTCAAATACTAGATCATCTTAAAAATGGAATCGTTCAATATAATGAAAGTTCTATTTCCCGTCTTGATAAATCCATTCAGCAAAACTCAGAATTAGCTTCAATGCTAATGCGGGATCTTGGCAGCCCACTTACAAAAAATAACGCAGTTACACTATTGAAAAACGGAGAAGAAAAATTTCCTAATCTTTTAGAAGCAATTCGTAATGCCACCCACCACATACATATTGAATATTACATTTATGAATATGATACTATTGGTACTGAAATTATTGAATTATTAATTCAAAAAGCAAAAGAAGGAGTTGAAGTTCGTCTTATTTATGATGATTTTGGAAGTCCTACCATTAAAAAAGCAACTGAAAAAAGGATGCGGGAGGCCGGAGCGAAAGTGTCGCCTTTCCATAAGGTGAGATTTTATTTACTGGCCAATCGTTTAAATTATCGCAATCATAGGAAAATTGTAGTCATTGATGGGCAAACAGCATTTGTAGGAGGAATAAATGTATCTGATAAATACGTTAATAATAATAATAATAATAAACTTTTCTGGAGAGATACCCATCTTCGGATTGATGGGCCTGCAGTATACTATCTTCAATACCTATTCATTACCGACTGGAAATTTTGCTGTGATGAAGAACTGGAAACAAACGAAAGCTATTTTAAAATTCCGAAAAAGACGGATGAAAACAGCCTTGTGCAAATTGCTGCAAGCGGACCTGATTCCATTTTACCATCCATATTATATTCTATTCTGCAGGCCATCTATCTTGCAAAAAAAGAAATATTGATAACCACTCCTTACTTCATTCCTGGGGATAGTATTATAAGTGCTTTAAATGTGGCGGCATTAAGTGGTTTGTCGGTCAAGCTACTGGTTCCGGGAATAAGTGATTCAAAAGTTGTAAATGCAGCTTCTAAATCTTATTATGGCAAACTGTTAGAAGCTGGCGTTGAAATATATTTTTATAAAAAAGGATTTGTTCATGCCAAAACACTTGTTGCCGATTCTATGCTTTCAATTATAGGAACGGCGAATATGGATTATCGAAGCTTTGAATTCAACTTTGAAGTAAATGCATTGATTTACGATCAGAAAATTGCAGAAGAAATGCGCAATATTTTTTTCGAAGACTTGAAAAATGCTGAACAGATAAATAAAGAAGCCTGGTTGTCACGACCGTGGTATATTCAATTGCCAGAAAAACTTGCCCGGTTGTTTTCCCCGGTGCTATAAATTAATTTTCCTTTATGCTCCGTATAAAAGAGCGGAATGTTCTTTGGTTCCAGTTAGCAAATCTACCTCTCTGAACTACCAGCGCATTATCCACTGCTGGTTGAAGATAATAGTAAAAAGCGAATCGTTGAGACGGGTCTTCCCACCCCGTTACCTGCCCAAACCGAAGGTCATTGATTAATATAGTGTCCCCCGATTTTTCTACCGTGTAATACCCCTGTGAAAACTTTATGAGTTTTTCAGCTTCGGAATTGTCGGACAATAAACCCAATAAACTTTCATTCTTAGGATAAAATGTAAACTGCTTTTTTAATTTCTTATTAAATACTGAAACATAACCAGCGTAATAACCATCTTTAACTTCTGCAGCTACAAACCAAAGCCAGTTTTGCAAAGGAGCCGGTGTAGTTAAAATTCTATTGGCAACCAATTGTTCAATATTCAAAGCCTCTTTTACTTTTCTATCAATAAGCATTTTATTATAGGAACAATACACCAGATACAAAAAACTGCAAACAAGGCCTGCCATCCACCAGAATTTTCGAATTGATTTATCTTGTTTTATTAAAAGAAGCACAGTGGCAGCAATGACCGGAACAATGGAAAAGAATGGATCCAGCACATAAATAATATTAAAAGTTATCCTTTGATGATTAAAAGGTTCAAACCAGCCTACTCCATAATTATTAAAAGCATCGAGAATAATATGCATGAGTATACACACTAAATAAAAAAAAGTCCATCTGATAAAAGAAATTTGAACCTTAAATATTCTCTTACTTATCCAGGCCAGCATTGGGCTTACCAGCAAAACAAATAAAATAGAATGAGAAATTCCTCTATGAGCCAGTAAACTATCCGCAGTGGGAAGCCAAAAAGAAGCTATAAAATCAATATCAGGAAGACTGTGAGCAATAACGCCAAGTAGCATCGCCTTTTTCCCCAGTTTTTTGCCTACCAGAGCTTCTCCCATGCAGGCGCCAAGAGCAATATGAGTGAGAGTATCCAGAAACTTTTTAACGAAGTAACGAAAGCTTGTTGTTAATTGATTATTTTTTTAGTAATGCCCCGATAATTATGGGGGTCTCTTTCTCCAATTTTATTTCTTTATTGAATTAAAGACACCGTATCAAGTCTGGTGTAACAAGTACGTAGTATTTATTAACTTCACTTCATGTCTGTAAAAAAGCCTGTCCGCCGAAAAGAAGGGAAATTATCTGAAAAGTTAAAGACGGTAAAACCCTCCGGAAAAAGAGATGAAAATTTCTTTGAACTTGTTTTTGAAGTAGCAAGACAAATTCCCAAAGGTAGAGTTACTTCTTATGGCGCCATTGCAGAATGTCTTGGCACAAAATCTTCTGCCCGCATGGTTGGTTGGGCCATGAACGGTTGCCATCATTCTAAACTGAAAGTGCCTGCACACCGTGTTGTTAACCGTAATGGAATGTTAACTGGAAAATTTCATTTTTCTCCTCCGGAGAAAATGGAACAATTATTAAAGAAAGAAGGCATCAAGGTAAAAGAAGACCAAATCGTCGATTTCAAAAATCATTTCTGGAATCCGGTGGAAGAGCTTGGATTTTAAGTTGGTATAAATAAAATTTACTGAAAAAAGTATAGGCAGATTTCTTACTATAATTTAGCAGAATAATCAGATAGCTTTTTTTCTAAATGAAGTATTTTCTTATTCCTTTTTTATGCATCGCCTTTTCCTTTTCCCTATCAGGGCAGGAAGGCAATATGCGACCAAAAATAGGACTCACACTTAGTGGTGGCGGGGCAAAAGGCCTTGCACATATTGGCATCCTTAAAGCCATCGACTCTGCGGGTTTAAAAATAGATTACATAACAGGCACAAGTATGGGAGCCGTCATCGGTTCTTTATATGCGGCGGGGTATTCTGGAAATGAGATTGAAAGGATTGCAAGAAAAATTGATTGGGATATATTACTGTCCAATCAAATATCCCTTCCTGTGTTGTCTATGGAAGAGAAAGAAGAATACAATCGTTTTATCATTGAGTTGCCCTATATCAATAAAAAAATCAGGCTTCCCACTGGGGTGATTAAGGGTCAGGAATTAGATTTAAAATTTTCCGAACTATTTGCTCCTTATTACCAGGTTAAAGATTTTAATAAATTCAAGATTCCTTTCAAATGCATGGCAACCGATCTGGAAACAGGAGAGTTGGTTGTGCTGGAAAACGGAAATATCGCTTCTGCTGTCAGAGCAAGTATGGCAATCCCATCCGTATTTACAGATGTAACAATTAACGGTAAAAGATTACTTGATGGAGGGCTTGTAAGAAATTTTCCGGTTAAGAATGTAATTGAAATGGGAGCCGATTATGTAATTGGCAGCAATGTAACAAGCGGTCTTTCTACAAAAGAAAAGATTAATAATCCTGTAGATGTTATTCTCCAGTTAGCATTTTATAAAGAAGCACTTGATTTTAAAGAAGAGGTTCCGTTAACCAATCTATACATCTATATGCCTGTCGAAAAATATGGCACCGGAAGTTTTGGAAGTAGTAAACAAATCATTAACAAGGGAATTGAAAATGGAAACAGGTATTACTCTCAATTTAAAAAGCTGGCCGATAGTATTGCATCATTTCCGGCAAAATATATTCAGCAACCTGCCACTATTTCAGACGACTCAATTTTTATAAAAGAAATAGAGATTATTGGTTTAAAAAAAACAACCGGATCTTTCTTCACTCACCTGATGGATTTTAATGCTGATCAATATTATACTGCTTTAAATATTTCAAAAGCAATCCGAAGGGCTTATGGTTCCAGATATTATAATAGTATCAGTTATTCTTTACAAAATCGTGGAGCTGATAGTGCCACAATAATATTTGATGTGGAAGAAAATCCAAATACATTTTTAAAAGCAGGCATTTACTACAGTAAATTCAGAGGAATAAATGTTAATCTCAATATGACTTCCCGGAATTTTCTGACACCAAACTCCAGAAGTATGGTATCTGTATCGCTTGGCGAAAGTTTGCAACTTGACGCCTCCCACCTTCAATATATCGGACGTAAGAAAAGCATTGCGGTGATACCCAAAATAAATATCGAAAGACTTTATATAGAAACTTTTAAGAATTATAACAGAGACGGTGCTTATAAACAAGTGATGTACCGGGGTGCTATAGACATTCAAAACAGCAGTAATAACAGATTTACTTTTGGGGCGGGCACTTCAATAGAAAATATTCACTTTAATCCGGCCATCAGTTCTATCGATGAAGCAAGAGGAAATTATTCTTCCATGAAAACCTATGTTTTTTATAACTATAACACACTAAACAAAACTTTTTATCCAACCAGGGGAGTAAAAATAAATACAGAGCTTGGCCGTCTATATAATCAAAAGCCCAACATTACACTTTATCATAATGGATTGCCAACCGGCCCGGCAACAATAAGTTTTGAAAACTATACCCGTTTCTATCTGGATGGCCTGGCACATATTCCAATCAATGCAAACGTTAACTTGTTTACGGAATTTCAATCCGGCATCAACTTCACTAACAAGCCTAATTTATTAAACAATTTTTCAATCGGTGGTCTTAAAGGCTATTTCAGAAACCAGATAAAGTTTGCCGGCTTTCAGGAAGCCACACTTAATTCTCCAAGTGCAGTTATGCTCCAGTTAGGGCTTCGGTATAATGTAATTAATAATGTTTATCTGGTTGGACGTTTTACTAGTTTGATGAAAGATTTTGTTCCCGTTAATAATGACCCCGCCAAAATATCTTTCTTAAGTGGATATGCATTAACCTTTGCCTATAAGTCACCTATCGGGCCAGTGGAATTAAGTATGCTATATTCAGATCAAAGTAGAAAATTGCAGTCATATGTTACCGTAGGAATACCGTTTTAATACAAAGTTTTGAAGATCCATCCGGTTTATAATTATTAAAATAAATAATGCAGATTGCTTCTTACAATTACAGCATTTATTATGTTTAAAACTGCTCTATTAAGCTTTGGTTTCTGCTTAGAATTATTTCCCAAAAAACCTTCAAATATGTTTAATTTTAGGGGATTGTATTCTACTTATTTTTGGTACGGTTTTCTCTCTTTTTTAAGTGACTATGAATAAATGGGTTAAGCGTTTTTTGTATTTTCTTGGAAGTCTGGTAGGATTGATCCTGCTAGTATTCTTATTCCTGCAAACCAGGTGGGGAAAAAACATGGTACGCAATAAAATTGCTTCCTACATTTCCAGCAAAACAAATACATCTTTTAAAATTGGATCTATAGATTATAGTTTACCAAAATGGATAGAATTGAATGGCGTTATTATGCTTGATCGTAATAATGACACCCTTCTGTACGGCAATAAAATCAAAGCTAATATCTCCATGCTTAAACTGATCAGCGGCAGGTATGAAGTTAAAAAGCTGCTGCTGGAAGACATGTATATCAATTTGCATAAAAAGAAAAATGATACGGTCTTTAATTTTCAATTTATAATAGACGCTTTTACCAGTAAAGCTGATCCAACTTCCTCGGCTACAGATACGAGTAAAATAGATTTATCGCTTGATCAGCTTATGCTCAAAAAAGTGCGGTTTAATATGCTGGATGATGCAACCGGTAGTTATACCCGGATGACGGTAAAGGATTTCGATCTGAAACTAAAAAAACTAGACATTAATACGCTGGAGTTTGATATTGATAAATTGTATACAGATGAACTTCGGCTTGACCTGATAGTACAACAACATCCAATTCCTGCAAATGAAACTTCTACTGCGGGTCAGGCAGCTCCATTTAAATGGCCACTGATTCGGGCAGATAGTCTGGTTATAAAAAACAGTCATATTGGATTTGAAGATCAGGTGAGCAAAATAAAAAGTGTAAATGATATTAATTTGCTGGAAGCCTTTCACTTCAGCAATATGGAAAATCCTTATCTCTACAAAGGGGAAACTTTACGATTGGAAAATTCTACTGTTTTATTTAATCATAATACATCCGTTAAAACCGTTAACAGATCGGTAAAAAATAAAGAAGTTATTGACACAGTGGATGCAGTTGATAACCTTGCTTTTCAGGTTAACAAAATTTATCTAAATAATAATAACATCACTTATAACGATGATGCCGCCCGGGCAACCATTAATGGAATAGATTATGCTCATCTGGCTATTAAAAAACTTAATCTTCTGGCGAGTAATACTTTTTATCAAAACGGGAAAATTGAGTCCTCCATCCAGAATTTTTCATTCGCAGATAAAAGTGGGTTTACCCTGCAATCTTTAAGTGGTTATGTAAAAGTAAATGACGAATCTATTCGATTAGAAAATTTTGTAGCAAAAACACCAACCTCTACTTTGCGGGCAGATGCTGTTGTTTATCCTATGAATACTATAGGTACTAATCGTAATGGACAAAACAGTTCTATTGAAATTACAAATTCCGTTATCTCTCAAAAGGATATTCGTTTATTAGCCAACGATATCAGCCGTCAATATGCATCGCAATTTAATGCACTGGGTGATCTGGCAATAACGGCCCGTATGTCTGGCACTCCGCAGGAAATGAATATCCGGGAATTAAAATTACGATCATTAAACGGAAAAGTCTTTACTGTAGACCTTGCTGGTTCAATTGCCAATATTACAAAACCCGGCGCCCTTGGTTATAACCTCAACATCCGGAATCTTACTGCAGAACGATCATTGATAGCACCATTTGTAAAACAAAGCGGACAAAAAATACAATTACCGCCTGTTATCAATCTTTCGGGTACACTTGCAGGTAATATGAATAGTGTTCGGACCAATGTTACCATCAACTCTGCTTTTGGAAAAGCTACCGCAAAAGGAATGTTAGTGAATATACAACAACCTGCTACGCTTAAATATGATATGGTGATTAATGCTACTGCGCTGGAAACCGGTAAATGGATTTACCAGGATTCATTGCTCGGCAAAATAACCGGAACTATTGCCGCAAAAGGAAACAAAGGATTTGATATTAAGAATAACAATATGGATCTTAAGGCCAATATCAGATCAATCAGAATACAAAAAAATACTTATAAGAATATTAATCTTGATGCAAATTTTGATAACGGTTTGGTGGATATGAAAGCGAATGTAAAAGATCCCATACTGAATTTGCTATTAAATGGCAATGCGAACATTCGCAATAAATATCCAACACTTCATGCCGATATTGATCTGCCAGCGGCGGATTTATTTGCATTAGGATTAACACCCGACAGCATGGTCATCAGTACCATAGGTAGAGTAGATATCAATAACGCTGATCCAAATAGCCTGGATGCCGTTATTCGCTTAGACAGTATTCTTGTAAAAAGAAACGGTCCAAATATTTATGCCGATAGTATACTGCTAACGGGGAACGTTCGGAACGACTCCACTTTCTTTGTGCTAAAAAGTCCTATCGCTGGTGCTGATATTGCCAGCAATCTTACGTATATACAAATGCCGGAACTGCTTAATGAAGTGGTGAGTTATTATATGCCGCCACCCGGAACCACGGTTGCAAAACAAGCACCTCCCGGAAGTATTACTGCTAACCTTTCACTCTATCCGGATGAAACCTATCGGGTATTTGTAAAAGATCTTGATTTCAGAAATATAGAAGCTCATGCTTACATTACTAATCAGGACAGAGACAGTGCTGTAAAAGCGACCATCATCGGTGAAAAATTGACAGCCAGCGGCGTTACGATGGCTAATCTGAATACGATTATTAGTGGCACTAAAGATTCTTTACTGATGACACTTACTGCTGACACCCTTATTTCTGGAGGCATTTTGCTTTATGAAGGCCTTGTGAAAGCAGGCTTTGCTAATAATAATTTTGTTGCTGATGTAGAAACAAAAGATTCAAAACAAATAAAACAATATGCCTTTGGTGTAACAGGAATGAAGAATGCTGTTGCTGGTGGTTATGATATTCATCTGAAAGAAAACCTGATGTTGAATTATGATCAGTGGGATGTAAATCCGCAAAACCAGGTACGCATAGCAGGGAAAGGTTTTAACATCAATAGCTTTGACATTAGTAATAGTAATCAGCGTTTATCTCTCAATAGCACAGGCTCCGGTTACAACGATCCGCTAAAAGTGGACATCAGCAATTTTCAACTTAGCACTATTACGGCTGCCTATAACCAGGACTCTACCGAACTACGAGGTCTGATTAATTCAAATTTCACTGTGAGTAATTTTGGGCAAACAATTCCTACAATGGATGGCTTGCTTCAGATTGACAGCATGTTTTATCAGCAGGCACCCATCGGAAATTTAAAGTTGAATGCTTCTGCCAATAATAATATAGTACAATTGGACGGAAAGGTAGATGGCTTTGGAAATAACGTAACAATAGCTGGCAACTATACCTCCAATAATATTGATGTAGATATTAATATGAATCCGCTGAAGTTGCTGACACTTCAACCCTTTACCGCAGGTAATCTTGCAAAAAGCAAAGGAGATATTTCCGGCCCTATAAAAATTAAAGGACCAGTTGATGATCCAGTTTGGAATGGAGAACTTAGATTTAATGGCATCGAAACAATAGCAACACAATTCGGTACTTTTTTACGAATTGATGGACAGAAAATTACGCTGACCTATCCAACTATCAACTTTGATGGTTTTACTGTAAATGATAGTACAGGTAATACATTAAAAGTTGACGGAAATCTCCGGCAAAATGAAAGCAAAAATTTCATCAGTGATTTATATCTCAAGACAGATCAGTTCAATATTATGAACAGTACTGCTGCGGAAAATAGTATGATTTATGGAAAAGCAATTGCAAGTGTGGAAGGAAATTTAAAGGGAGCAATAACAAGCCCCGAATTTATAGGTAGTGCAGTAATTAAAAATGGTTCAGCAATTACTTATGTGCAGGAAAACCTGGCCGAATCGTTAAGAGAACGGGAAGGTGTAATCGAATTTATTGATATGGATACTATCAATAATTTGCTTACACAAAAAACTGCACAGGATCTAGAAGCAGAAAACAAAAGACTTACAGCTAACCAGGGCTTATTTACGTATAATATTAACCTGGAAGTAGAGAGAGAAGCGGAATTTATTGTTATAGTAGATCCCACTACCCGGGATGAACTACGGGTAAAAGGCAGTGGTAATTTTAACATGAGTGTAAATCCGAATGGTACCGTTTCCATGTCAGGTATTTATAATTTGAACAGTGGTAGTTATGAATTGAATTACGGGATAATAAACCGAAAGTTTATTTTACTCGACGGAAGTACGGTTATGCTGGCAGGTGATCCCAATGATGCCCGCCTTGACATTACAGCTGCCTACGAAATCAGCACTCCTCCTATTGATCTGATCAGTAATGAAATCGGCGGCTCCAATACACCCGCCAGTGTGCCTTATAAAACAAAAGTGCCTTTTGAGGTATTATTAAAAATAACAGGTACTGCATTAAAACCTTTATTAGCTTTTGATATAAGGATAAAAGATAAGGCAGAAGGGGTGAGCTATGCTCTTGGTAATACGATTGAAAATAAACTGGAGCAATTAAGAACCGATGAATCGCAAATGAATAAACAGGTTTTTGCTTTATTGGCACTCAACCGTTTTATTGGAGATGAGAGTAGTAATTTCTTTGGGGGATCCAATATTGGAAACTCTGGCAGTTTGCTGGCTAATGAAAGTGTCAGTGCTTTTTTAAACGATGCGATTGATCAGATTGCAGCAGATTTGATAAAAGGAGTAGATATAGATATAAACTTGAAAACTACTTATGATGAAGGGGCCGGACAACGGACAGATCTTGATATAGGTCTGGCTAAAACATTTCTGAATGACCGGTTAACCGTAAGTGTTGGTAAAAATTTTGCAATAGATGGAAACGATCCAGTAGCCAAAGGAGGAAACAATACTAACGTGCAATTTATTCCGGACATATCCACCACTTATAAGATATCAAAAGATGGCCGCTACCTGCTAAGAGCTTACCGCCGCAATCAGTATGAAGCCATACTAGATGGTTATTTTATAGAATCTGGAATTGCATTTACACTAACGATGGATTATAATAAGTTCAGGGAAGTTTTCAGTAAAAGAAAGAAGTAATGATCAACAGATGCATTATATCAATTTTAATAACAGCTCTTTTAGTAAGTGCCTGCAGCGTTCGTAAACATTTACCTGAAAATACTTATTTGTACAATGGTGCTTCTGTAAAAGTAACAGCCACTCCGGATAGTAGTGTAAGAACAAGGGCTATCCGAAAATCACTTCAAAGCATCACTTTTCCAAAAAAAAATAAAATGTTTCTGGGAATACCTTACAAAGTAGGTTGGTGGTATCTGATTGGCGAACCCAAAAAAGAGAAAGGTCTTAAATACTGGCTGCGTAACCGCCTGGGCGAACCGCCTGTACTGAATACAATGGTAGATATGGAAGCCAATAAAGATAATATTGTTGCACACCTGGAAAACCGTGGATATTTTAAATCTACAGCTGACACTTCCTCCTCAGTAAAAGGATATAAATGGAAAGCACACTATAATGTAAAATTGCGTCCACCCTATTTTCTGGATAGTATTGCCTGGATATTGGATTCAAGTGTTTTAAGTAAAGATATTTTGACCATCCCTCCAAATGACTCCTATATAGAAAAAGGGCAACAATTTGAATTGGCAAATATCAAAGCAGAAACCCGGCGTATTGACTTATACTTAAAACAAAAAGGTTACTATTATTTTAGTCCGGATTATATAAAAACATTTGTTGATACAACTGTTGGCAATCATAGAATAAAGCTTTATCTGAGTATAAAAAAGGAAACCCCAATAGTAGCACGGTTACCGCAAACCATTAATTCCATCATGGTGTTTCCAAACTACACCTTACTGACACCTCCACCAGATACCACTAAGACAGGTATAATTGTATACGATGATGTATATATACGGGATACAGTAAATAATTTTACACCAAAAGCATTGGTGCGGTCCATTACCTACAGACCAGAATCGTTGTATGATGTTAAAACACATAATGAATCGCTCAACAGGTATATTAACATGGGTGCTTTCAAGTTTGTTAAAAGCCGTTATGAAGCCTCCACAGATTCTATCAATCCATCCAGGATGGATGTATACTATTATCTTACACCATTAAACAAGAAAAATATTTCGGCTGAAGTAGGTGGTTTCACTAAATCTAATTCTTTTACGGGTGCACAGGCAAGTGTAAACTGGAAAAACAGAAACGTTTTTAAAGGTGCTGAAAAATTAAATATAAAAGCATACGGAGCATTTGAAACTTCTCCCAATGATAGTTTGAAAAAGAATAATAATTTCAGGCTGGGTACAGAATTTTC
>JBDSUW010000177.1:0-14771 GCA_039927535.1 Chitinophagaceae bacterium
TAAGAAAAATTGCTCTCCAGCTTTTATGTTCATGTTTTTTATTTTCAGTGGCTGCTCAGCCGCTTACAGATAAAACCCAGCTTGAAAAAGAAAGGCAGGATATCCAAAAGGAATTAAAAGAAATACAAGGTCTTTATAATAAGGTAAGAGGACAAACCAAACTGACCATTGGTCAACTGGCAGTATTGAATCGTAAAATTAATTTGCAGGAACAATATATAAGCAGCATCAGCAAAGAACTCAGAACTATTGATGACGATATCTACCTGAGTGAGTTGGAAATTTACCGCCTTAATAAACAAATTGACACCTTGAAGGTACAATATGCAAGAACGGTTGTGTATGCTTATAAGAACAGGAGCAATTACGATTATCTCAATTTTATTTTTTCTGCAAGTGGTTTTAATGATGCCATTAAAAGAATTGCCTATCTCAAAAGCTACAGAACGTATAGAGAAAAGCAGGTAAATATAATCTTGGAGACGCAGCAATTAATTGCAAAGCGGAAGGAACAGCAACTTGGAAGAAAGGAATCTAAGAACGTAGCATTGGAAAATCAAACGCAGCAGGTAGAGGTTCTTGCTGTTCAGAAAAAAGAAAAAGCGGCGGTTGTTTCACAATTAAAATCTAAAGAAAAAGATTTAGGCGGACAAATAGCACAAAAGAAAAAAAGAGACAGAGACCTTAATAATGCAATTGTAGCAATTGTAAAACGGGAAATAAAAATTGCAGAAGATAAAGCAAAGGCAGAAGCAGAGGCAAAACGAAAAGCAAGTGAAATTGCAAATAAAACAAATCCGGTAACGCCGCCTTCAACAAAACCGGATAACACAGAAAAGAAAGTTACTACTGTAGCAGTACCTCCGGTTGCTAAACGGGATATACCAGAAAAAAAACCAGCAAGTTATCTTGATCTGAATGCAAAGGATGTTGCTTTGAATAGTAGTTTTCAGGCAAACAGAGCATTATTGCCGTGGCCCGTTGATAATGGAGTTGTGACATTTAATTTTGGCACTAATAGAATTGATAACCTAGCATTTGATAATCCTGGAATAACAATTGCCACCCCATCACAAGGTGTAGCAGTTAAAGCTGTGTTTGAAGGCGAAGTAAGAGGTATATATAATTTGGGAGATGGAATGGCGGTTACAATCCGGCATGGCAAGTATTTTACAACATATAGTAACTTGGCAGGTGTAACAGTTTCTAAAGGCGATATGGTAAGAACCGGTCAGCAAATTGGAAGAGCAGGAAGTAATGAGGCTGGTAATGCGGGACAGATTGATTTTATATTAATGGTAGAAACAAAGAATGTTGATCCCAAACCTTGGTTAAGGAGGTAAATAA
Source organism: Chitinophagaceae bacterium (assembly GCA_039927535.1). Lineage (GTDB taxonomy): Bacteria > Bacteroidota > Bacteroidia > Chitinophagales > Chitinophagaceae > JJ008. The sequence goes on from JBDSUW010000177.1 coordinate 1,348, forward strand.
TAGAATAAAAAAATCCTCTTTTAATGAAGGGGATTTTTCTTTATAAGAAACGTTCATATAATTTTTCATACAAAGGAATGATCTTCGAAATGTCGAATTTCTTTGCATGTTCAGCAGCCCTTTTTTTGAATTCGTTTAATGTTTTGTCATCTTTTAAAATAGCAAGAGCATGTTTGCTCATTGTTGCCACATCACCCACATCACCCATATACCCATTTTCTCCATCCGTTACAATTTCACTTAATCCGCCTGCATTGGTCGATACAACGGGAACACCTGCAGCCATTGCTTCCAATGCCGCAAGGCCAAAACTTTCATATTCAGAAGTAAGCAAAAATAAATCTGCAATAGGCATTATGTCTTCCATCTGTTCCTGCTTGCCGACAAATCGTATTTCATCACATACGCCTAATTCTCTTGCTAAGTCTTCTGCTGTTGATCTTTCGGGACCATCACCAACAAACAATAATTTAGAAGGAATTTGTTTATTTACTTCCGCAAATATTTTTACAACATCCTGCACTCTTTTTATTTTCCTGAAGTTAGATGCATGTAATAGTATTCGTTCTCCATTGGGGGCAATCACTTTTTTAAATGCATTTATCGGCTGCCGCTGAAATCTGCTTACATCCACAAAGTTCACAATCACTTCAATTTCTTTCTTTATATCAAAATGTTTGAATGTTTCGTTCCTTAGATTTTCAGACACAGCAGTTATGGCATCACTTTCATTAATAGAGAAAGTAACAACTGGCGCATATGTTTTATCTCTTCCAACGAGTGTTATATCTGTTCCATGTAATGTGGTAATAACGGGGATTTCATAACCCTCTTTTTTCAATATTTGTTTGGCCATATAGGCGGCAGATGCATGTGGAATGGCATAATGCACATGCAGTAAATCCAGCTTGTTATTTTTTATAACGTCAACCATTGTACTGGCTAAAGCAGTTTCGTATGGTGGATAATCAAAAAGCGGATAGGTTGGCACCTGCACTTCATGATAAAATATATTCGGGATAAATCCATTAAGCCTTACCGGCTGCTGATAGGTAATAAAATGTACCATATGGCCTTTTTGGGCAAGGGCTTTACCTAATTCTGTTGCCAAAACGCCGGAGCCGCCAAATGTAGGGTAGCAAACAATTCCAATTTTCATAAATTCCAGTTCTAATGATGAACTAAGGTAACAGTTTTATGTGGCTTTGGTTTGCCGCTTATCTTAAAAAAAGTTACCCGCATTTAAGGTTTGTATTAACTTTATCTAAATTCGTAAATATGCAAAAGTTATTTTTTATCGTTTCCTTTCTTGTTGCTGCTTTTCAGGTTGAGGCACAAAATGCTGATTCTGTTTTCATCAAAAAAATTGCAGATGAAATATTAACAAACGGGAAGGCATATGATAATCTACGGGATCTTACAAAAAAGATTGGTGGAAGATTGGCAGGCTCACCAGGTATGGTAAAGGCGGAGCAATGGGGTTTGAATGTAATGAAAGAAAGCGGTGCTGAAAATGCCTGGAAGCAGCAATGTATGGTACCGCATTGGGTACGAGGAGGCGTAGATCAGGCCTCTTTTAATGTGCAAGGAAAAAAGGCATATGAAAAACTGGATGTGGTTGCTTTAGGCAATTCAATAGGTACAGGAAAGAATGGAGTTACTGCTGAAGTAATAAAAGTTGATTCATTCGATGAACTGGAAAAAAGAAAGGATGAAATAAATGGAAAAATCGTTTTTTATAATTATAAATTTGACGACACCTATGTGAATACATTTTTGGCATACCGTGATGCTGGTCAATACCGCGGCCAGGGGCCAAGCCGAGCTGCTAAATATGGAGCAAAAGCAGTAATCGTAAGAAGCATGAGTCATGCAGCAGATAATAATCCGCATACAGGAGCTACAAGATATGATTCGGCATACAAAAAAATTCCTGCCGTCGCAATTGGACTGAGAGATGCGGATAAGTTAAGTAAACAGATCGACCAATCGAAAGTTACGGTAAGAATGCAAACCAACGGGCATTTTCTACCAGACACAATAGGTCATAATATAATTGGTGAATTGATTGGTACAGAATTTCCAAAAGAATATATAACTGTAGGTGGGCATTTGGATAGTTGGGATAATTGCGAAGGTGCACATGATGATGGGGCAGGATGTGTGCAAACGATGGAAATACTTAGAACACTTAAGGCCATTGGTTATCGTCCAAAACATACTATTCGATTTGTTTTATTTGCGAATGAAGAAAATGGGTTAAGAGGCGGAAATAAATATGCAGAAGAAGCTGTCGCCAAAAATGAAAAACATATTTTGGCTATCGAAAGCGATGCTGGCGGATTTACTCCAAGAGCATTGGGTCTTTCTGGATCGGAAGACCAGTTTCAAAAATTTTTGAGTTGGAAAGAATTGATTGCACCTTATGGCTGTACGGAATTTAATAAAGGTGGAGGAGGAGCAGACATTGGTCCTCTGAACAGAGCATTAAAAACTCCGACTGCCAGCCTTAATCCGGATTCACAACGTTACTTCGACATTCACCATTCAAGAAGCGATGTGTTTGAAGCGGTAAATAAAAGAGAATTGGAATTGGGTGCAGTGAATATGGCGGCGTTGATTTATCTGGTAGATAAGTATGGTTTGTAGGCCGGCGTTAGTGCTACTATCATCCCCGCCTGACCTTTTTATTAATAAACAATGAAGTCGGGGAGGGTCCCTTGCAATCTTTGATTTGTTCATTTCTATTCTTTCAGTGAAAGAGTGTAAATGAATCACTCAATAACAATTCTATTCAGCTAATTTTTTTAAGGTAGCATTAATTTTTTCGAATGGAAACGCTATCAACAAAGTTTCCATTTGTTTTTTTATTTCAGCAGTACAAAGATTGCCAATGCTTCCCTCATGGGTATGCTCAATATTTGTATCGTAAATAAATTTTCCAGCTTCAATATCCAATCCCACTTTTTTATAAGCATCTCTAAAAGGCATTCCGTCATTTACTAATTTATTTACCTCTTCAACACTAAAAAGATATTTGTATTTATCGTCAGCTAATATATCTTTTTTGATTTCAATATTTGAAAGCATCAGACCAGCCATTTCAAAGCAGTCTTTCAATGTTTTGAATGCCGGGAATAAATGTTCTTTCAGTAATTGTAAATCCCTATGATACCCGGATGGAAGATTAACCGTCATCATTGTTATCTCATTTGGTAATGCTGCAATTCTGTTACAATGTGAACGAATCAATTCAAACACATCGGGATTTTTTTTATGCGGCATAATACTGCTGCCTGTTGTTAACTCAACCGGAAATGAAATAAAACCAAAATTCTGATTTAAAAATAAACAGGCATCCATGCTTAGTTTTGCCAATGTACTTGCCACATTGGCGAGAGCCTGTGCAACAATTCTTTCGGCTTTTCCTCTTCCCATTTGTGCATACACGACATTGTAATTCAGATCAGCAAAGCCTAACAAATCAGTTGTTAATCTTCTGTTGATTGGAAAAGAAGAACCATAGCCCGCAGCCGAACCTAATGGGTTCTTATTTACAACATCGTAAGCTGCTTTTACAGTTATAACATCATCAACTAAACTTTCAGCGTAAGCACCAAACCAAAGTCCAAAAGAAGAAGGCATCGCTAATTGCAGATGCGTATAACCTGGCAAAAGATCAGCTTTATATTTTTCGCTTTGGGTTTGCAGTATCTCGAAAAAAGGCTGAATTGTCTTTACTAACTCCTCTAACTCATTTCTGAGGAATAATTTTACATCCACCAACACTTGATCATTCCTGCTTCTTGCACTATGAATTTTCTTTCCTACATCACCAAGTTTTTCTGTAAGTAATAATTCTATTTGTGAGTGAATGTCTTCCACTTCATCCTGCAAGGTAAACTCCCCGTTATTTATTTGCTTATATATTCCCTTTAATTCAATTTGAAGTTGAGCTAATTCTTCTTTAGTTAATAGACCAACGGATTCCAGCATTTCAGTATGAGCTAAAGAACCCAGCACATCAAAGGAAGCAAGGTACATATCCATTTCTCTGTCGTTGCCAACCGTAAACTTTTCTACTTCTTGTAATGATGCTTTATCTTTTTGCCACAACTTCATACTACTTTATTTAATAGCTTTAAGTATAAATCAATTCCATCCTTTATTTCATCAATATAAATATACTCATCTGCTGTATGACTTCTTGCAGAATCTCCAGGTCCCATTTTTAAAGAAGGGAAAGGAATTAAAGCTTTGTCGGATGTTGTAGGCGAGCCATAATAAGTTCTGCCAATTTCAGTTCCAGCAATTACAAGTGGATGATCCAAATCAATTGAAGTAGAACGAAGTCTTGTGCTTCTTGGACTAATTTCACATTGTACATTTTGTTTGATAATATTTAGTACTTCTTCAAAACTATATAACTCATTTATCCTTGAATCTACAACAAACTTACAAACAGCAGGCACAACATTATGAGCTTTATTCTCCGTTTCAATTACTGTTACACTCATTTTATTTGCTCCAAGCAGATCAGAAACCTTTGGATATTGAAAGCTGTTGAACCACTCAATATCTTTTAATGATTTGGAGATTGCATTTTCACCTTCATTTCTGGCAGCATGACCAGCTTTTCCATGGCTAATGCAATCTATTACCATCAATCCTCTTTCTGCAACTGCCATTTGCATTTGCGTTGGTTCGCCAACAATAGCACAATCAATTTTTGGTAAATAAGGAAGAGTGTATTCAATTCCGCCAGCACCTGAAATCTCCTCTTCTGCCGTTGCAGCAAAAATGATATTGTATTTGCTATCTGCTTTATCGTAATAATTTACAAAAACTGCCAGTAGAGAAACCAAACATCCTCCTGCATCATTACTTCCAAGTCCGAATAGTTTGCCATTATCAACAATAGGAGAAAATGGATCTTTGGTATATTGTGGATTCGGTTTTACTGTGTCATGATGTGAATTCAATAAGATGGTAGGCTTCGCATCATCATAATGTTTGTTTAATGCAAAAACATTATTCCCCACTCTTGTAGCAGCAATAGTTTTCAGCGCTAAGAACTTACCGATAATTCCGGCAGTCTGATCTTCTTCTTTACTGAATGAAGGGGTGGCAATTAGCTCTTTTAATAAATCAATAGCCTCATTTTGTAATATAGTTAAGTCGCTACTCATTGATTATTGCTGTTCCGGATTTTCCTTCAATTAGTTGATTCAGGTTTTCTGCTCTGCCTACAATTACTTTTTTTACTCCGCTTTTTAATGCCGCAAATGCATTATCGAGTTTTGGTATCATTCCGGCAAATATTTTGCCCCCATCCCCCGTCCGACCGGGTCGTCCGGGCGGGCCTGAAGTGGAGCTTGGTTGTTTTAATTTTTGATAGTCTTCCCAGTTTAATTTCTGTATTACAGTTGAGTCATCATTTGCATCGAGCAAAACCCCGTCTTTTTCAAATGCATATATAAGCTCAACATCATACAAATCACTCATGGCTTTTGCAATTTCCTGTGCTATTGTATCAGCATTTGTGTTTAATAATTGCCCTTGCTGGTCATGTGTTATTGGTGCAAAAACAATTGAAATATTCTCTTGTAGAAGTGTATTAATAAGTTTGGTATTGATTGCATCAATATCGCCTACAAAACCAAAATCCATTCCTGGATGCACTCTTTTATGTGCCAAAATACTGTCTCCGTCTGCGCCAGATAATCCAATGGCATTACAATCATAAGACTGTAATGAAGCAACAATATTTTTATTTATATAACCGGCATAAACCATTGTTACAATTTTTAAGGTCTCGGCATCTGTAATTCTTCTACCATCCAATAGCTTTTGTTCAATGCCAAGTTCTTCTGCCATTCTGGTGGCCAGCTTACCGCCTCCATGAACCAGAATTTTTTTTTCAGCAAGTGAAGCAAAATCTTTTAAAAATGATTTAAGCTTATCAGTGTCATCAATTATGTTGCCACCAATCTTTATGACGTATAGTTTATCCTTGCCCCCATCCCCTAAAGGGGTGTTTCGAAGTTCCTCGATAGTTTGTGAAATTGTTTTTAGCACAGTATTGATATTATTGTAAACTTCTTCATTTTTAAAACGTAAAACGGTAAGCCCAAATTCTTTTAAATGTGTTTCTCTGGAAGCATCATTTTTTTTCACATCTTCTGCCTCATGAATGCCGCCGTCAATCTCAATTACTAACTTTATTCCATGACAATAAAAGTCTGCAATGTAATTCCAAATTGGGTGCTGTCTTCTGAATTTAAGTTTCCACTGGTTAATATGAATATGATTCCATATTATTTCTTCGGCAGAAGTCATGTGCTTTCTAAGCTCTTCTGCTCTTTGAAATATAAGGTGGCTTGCGCCGTAAAACATATTTTCTTTCATGCTTTTTAAAATATTTTACAGAGTCTTGCCTAACTCCCCTTTAGGGGATGGGGGCTTCTTAGTATTTCTGCCAAGACAGCTTGTGCAGCCCAAACCCGGTTAGAGGCTTCTTGTGTAACGATGCTGTTTTGTCCGTCTAATATCTCATCACTCAGCTCTACATTTCTGCGAACAGGGAGACAGTGCATGACTTTTGCAATATTTGTAAGCTCTAATTTTTTATTGGTCATCATCCACTTGGGATCACTTTCATACATTTTACCGTAGTCAGTAAAAGTGCTCCAGTTTTTTACATATACAAAGTCGGCATCTTTCAACGCTTCATTTTGATTATGCGTTATTGTTGCACCTTTTGTAAATTCCTCACTCAATTCATAATCTTCCGGATGTGTAATGACAAAATCAGCTTTGCCCCAAGCATTGATCCATTGCGAAAAACTATTAGCCACACAGTGTGGCAAAGGCTTTACATGCGGCGCCCAGGTAAGGACAATTTTAGGTTTTCGGTTTTCCTTGAATGATTCTGTAATAGTAATAATATCTGTTAAGGATTGAAGTGGATGCAGTGTTGCACTTTCCAAACTTACTACCGGAATTCCGGCATATTTAATAAACTGTTTTATATACAACTCACTGTAATCATCATCCCGGTTTTTTAGTGATGGGAACGTTCTGATTGCCAGAATGTCAAAGTATTTACCAAAAATGGGAGCTGCATCTTTTACATGTTCTACTGATGTGCCACTCATGATAGCTTCTTCTTCAAATTCCAGCATCCAACCTTCGTTACCAACATTAAAGATGATGGCTTCCATTCCTAAATTTTGCGCAGCGATTTGTGTACTTAACCTTGTCCGCATACTTGGATTGAGAAACAGGCAACCAATTCTTTTATTGGTTCCAAGTGATTTATCAATAATGGGATTTCCTTTATATGCAAGTGCTTTTTGCACTAATGCATCAATGGCCTCCCCAACACCTCCGAAAGAGGGGCTTATAAGGTCGTTTACAGAAGTGAAATTTCTCATTTTAATTAGCGGGGGTTGAAACTAAACTTTCTATTTCTTCTTTTATTGAATCAATGAATTGTTCTGCATCTCTTTTTTTCAAAGCCAAAGATGGAAGCAAACGAATAACATTAGGTTTTGCTTCGCCAGTAAATATTTTTTGATTCCACAAAAGATTTTTCTTCAGGTCTTTTAATTCATCTGGCACATCAAATCCAATCATCAAGCCTCGGCCTCTTACATTTTTTATTTGCGGAATTGCTTCTAATTCAGTTCTCAGGTATTTACCAACCATTACAGCATTACCCATTAGTTTTTCTTCCTCAATAGTCTCAAGTACGGCCAATGCTGCGGCACAAGCAAGATGATTGCCACCAAAAGTGGTTCCTAGTTGAAAATGCTTTGCTTCTATTTTAGTCGAAACGATTATTCCGGCAACAGGGAAACCGTTACCCATCCCTTTTGCCATAGTATAGATATCAGCGTTTACTCCGGCAAAATCATGGCTGAAAAATTTGCCGCTTCTTCCATAACCGCATTGCACACTGTCTGCTATATAAATTGCTCCATGTTCATCACATAGTGAACGGATTTTTTGCAAGAATGAATCTCCTGCAATATTTATACCGCCCACACCTTGTATGCCTTCAATAATGACAGATGAAATTGCCGGGGCATTCTTCTTAAAACAGTCTTCTAATGCTTCTTCATCATTAAAAGGAAGAAAGATCACATTGTCCGTTTCATTGACCGGTGCGATGTAATTTTTATTATCTGTAACAGAAACGGCCAAAGAAGTTCTGCCGTGAAATGATTTGCTGAAGGCAATTATTTTTTTTCTGCCATTGTAGAAGCTGGCAAGCTTTAAAGCATTTTCATTTGCTTCTGCTCCGCTATTACAAAGAAATAATTGATAATCCTCTTTACCCGAAACTTTGCCAAGCTTTTCGGCCAGTTGTTGTTGCAAAGGGATTCTTATTGAATTGGAATAAAATGCAATTTTGTTCAACTGCTCTTGAATTCGCTTCACCCAATGTGGATGTGTATGGCCAATACTGATTACGGCATGTCCGCCGTAAAGATCAAGATATTGTTCTCCTTTGTCATCCCACACATAAGAGCCTTTTGCTTTTACGATGGTAATTTCATTGATTGGATATACGTCAAATAAGTTCATTAGTAGCCTCCCTAAATCCCTCTGAAGGAGGGACTTTTAGTCGTTTAAAGTTTAAAAATAGTTTGCTTTGAGTTTTAGCCCAGTTGTTTCATCCAGTCCGAATAACAAATTCATATTCTGAACAGCCTGACCGCTGGCACCTTTTAATAGATTATCAGCAATAGAATGTACGACAAGTTTATTGCCTGATTTTTCTATTTGAATTAATGCCTTGTTAGTGTTTACTACCTGTTTTAAAAAAATAGGTTCTTTGCTAACATGAGTAAAAGGATGATTGCTGTAATATTTTTTGAATAATACAAATATTTCTTCCACCGAAATATCACAATGCATAGTAGAACTTATAAAAATCCCTCTCGTAAAATCTCCTCTCCAGGGAACAAAATTCAAGTCTATATTTTTCTTTGGCTGTAATTGTAATAACGATTCGCCAATCTCACCAAGATGCTGATGCGTTAATGTTTTATAGGCTTGTATATTATTAGCTCTCCAGCTAAAGTGTGAAGTCTGTGTCAAAGATTGTCCAGCACCTGTAGATCCAGTAATGCCAGTTGTGTAAATGTCTTTTAATAGGCCTGCTTTTGCTAGTGGTAATAATCCAAGTTGTAATGTAGTAGCAAAACAGCCGGGATTAGCGATATTCTTTGCAGATTTAATTTTCTGCCTGTTTAACTCGGGCAATCCGTAAACAAAATTTCGTTTACCGAATTTTGAAGATTGAGTCAACCTGAAATCATTTGCCAGATCAATAATTTTTATATGGTCGGGAATTTTATTTTCCGTTAGAAATTTTGTTGACTCGCCATGTCCAAGGCATAGAAACAGCACATCAATTTCGGTGCTCAGTTCATTTGTAAAGTTTAATTCAGTATCACCCAATAAATCTTGATGCACCGAATAAACCGGTTTGCCGGCATTGCTGCGGCTATGAATAAAGGCCATATCAACCATTGGGTGATTAACTAATAGTCTGATTAGTTCTCCACCAGTATAACCAGCTCCTCCAATAATCCCTGCCTTTAATTTCATACTCATCAATTTACTCCCCTTTAGGCCCGCCCGGACGACCGAGTCGGACGGGGGTTGGGGGTTTTAATTTTTCCCATCTGCATCTTCTTTAACCATATGGTATATGGCCGTTTGATTGCCAAAAATTTTGCTGAATCCTCTTACATCATCTCCAGTAAAACCCGAATTCATTTCTCCATATTTTCCAAACCTGCTGTTCATCAAATCATATTTTGATTCAATTCCAATTATCTGAAAACGATAAGGATGTAATTGAACAAATACATCGCCTGTAACATTTCTCTGGCTGCTTTCAAGATATGATTCAATATCAATCATCACCGGGTCAAGTATCTGGCCTTCATGCAGCCAGTTGCCATAAAATTGTGCCAACTGATCTTTCCACTGTAATTGCCACTTGGTCAACACATGTTTTTCCAAAGCATGATGGGCTTTGATAATCACCATAGGCGCTGCTGCTTCAAAACCTACTCTTCCTTTAATACCTATGATTGTATCTCCAACATGAATATCACGGCCTATGCCATATGGCCCGGCAATCGTTTGCAGATATTGTATCGCTTCAAACGGCTGTTTGAATTTCTGATCATTGACTTTTTTAAGTTCACCTTTTTCAAAACTCAATTTTATTTCTTCACTTTCTGTTTGTGTAACTTGTGTTGGCCATGCTTCTTCTGGAAGTATTCCTTTAGAAGTCAACGTTTCTACTCCCCCAACACTGGTTCCCCAAAGTCCTTTATTAATGGAGTACATTGATTTTGAGAAATTCATATCCACACCTTTCTCCTTAAGGTACGAAATCTCTTCTTCACGGCTTAGCTTTAAATCCCTGATTGGAGTAATGATCTCAACGCCGGGAATCATAATATGAAAGACCATATCAAAACGAACCTGATCATTCCCTGCACCTGTACTTCCGTGAGCCACAGCATCAGCATTTAGTGCTTTCGTATGTTCTGCAATATGTAATGCCTGGCTTAATCTTTCTGCAGAAACAGAAAGCGGATAGGTGTTATTCTTTAACACATTTCCAAAGATCAGGTACTTAACAATGCTGTCGTAATAATTCTCTACAGCATCAACTGTCTTATGCGATTTTACTCCAAGTTTGTATGCATGTTCTTCAATCTGCTTAAGTTCCTCTTTATCAAAACCACCGGTGTTTACAATGATGCTGTGTACTTCATATCCTTTTTCTTCTGTAAGATATTTTACACAATAAGAGGTGTCTAATCCACCGCTGAAACCTAATACTACTTTTTTTGCCATTATAATATTTTTTCTTTTGTCATCCTGATTCCTATAGTTATCGGGAGAAGAATTAGTTTTCTTTTAAAGATGAAATAAATGATGGAAAAATGATTTTGGGTTACCCCCCTTACCATCTGATTTATCTTTTTTCAGAAACGGCCTGAGCAGTTTCCATTTCTTAAACCTAAGTAATCGTTCAAAACCTTTTACATTTTCTTTAAAATATTTTTTTGTTTCTGCTGGTTCGTAATGATCTTTTGGATCGTACAACATAGCTGTACACATACAATTCTTTCTATCCTTACTCATTAATATCTCATAGTTCACACAGCTTTTACAACCTGCCCAGAAAGCTTCGTCCTGTGTTAATTCAGAATAGGTAACCGGTTCATAGCCAAGGTCGCTGTTTATTTTCATTACAGCCAGTCCTGTTGTAAGGCCAAATATTTTTGCTTCGGGATATAATTTTTTCGACAGTTCAAAAATTCTTTTCTTGATAGATTTTGCCACACCACTTTTTCTGAAAGCCGGAGCAACAATCAATCCACTGTTGGCTACGTATTCACCATGACTCCATGTTTCAATATAACAAAAGCCAACCCATTCATGCTGGTCAGTAATGGCAATAACTGCTTTTCCTTCATCGATTTTTTGTTCAATATACTCAGGTGTTCTTTTAGCAATTCCGGTTCCTCTGGCCGCAGCGGAAGAACCCATTTCATCTGTAATGGTAGTAGCGTAAACTTTATCATCAGGTACGGCTACCCTTATAATGATATTATTATTTTCCAATTTGAATATTATTAGTAAAAAATGGGCCACCAGCCCTGAAAATTATTTTCGGAGAGTGCTTCACTGACAGGGACCAGGGTGAGAGGTTCGTCCTGTCAGAAATCAGGACTACGTCGGGGACGGGAAAAAGTAAACAAATCATAACCTACTGCATACACACCACTGGTTATGGGTGCATGAAATGCCATTTGCTTTGTATGTGTCAAAATGTTCGTCATGTATAAAACATGTTGTAAATTGAGAACAAATGTATAATATTAATTGATTTTTCTCGTAAAATTTTTGTTATAAATTAATCTTTATGGGTACTGAAAATTTGTCAAATACCGAACAACCGTTAGAAGTAACGCCTAAAGCAAAACGACAATCAAAATTCAGGCGGTTCAAACGAACCTTTTTCATAGTGCTTGCCCTTGTTTTAATAGCTGTTGCTTACTACAAATATTTTTTTGTTTTTGGCGATGGAGTAAAAAGCGGTCATCTGAATTATGCCGTTAAGAAAGGCAATATGTTCAAAACCTACGAGGGTAAATTGATTCAGGAAGGGTATCGAAGCAAAACTGCCGGATCTATTCAATCTTACGAATTTGAGTTCTCTATTAACAGTAAAGAAATTTATGAAATTCTTTCTGCCAACAGCGGCAAGCGGTTTGACCTTCATTACAAAGAATATCACGGAGCATTGCCTTGGCGGGGAAATACAAAATACATTGTAGATAGTATCATTGCGATGGATAATAGTCAGTAGATTCTACCTTGAATAAATCAGAAAGATAGCCGGACGTTTATGTATGTCTGTTTTGTCTTTCTGCCACTCCGCAACAGACATTGTTTTTATCCATTCATTTTTTCCGGTAATGTCAACTGCAATGCATAGTTGAGTTGATGGCTTGCAGGTTTTCAACAAAGATTCAATCATCTGATTATTCCGGTATGGCGTTTCAATAAAAATTTGTGTACATTTTTTTCTAATTGATTCTGCTTCCAGTTCTTTTATGGCTGCTATTCTTTTTTGATTGTCGATTGGTAAGTATCCAACAAACTGAAACTGCTGTCCGTTCATTCCACTTGCCATTAACGCTAACAGAATTGAATTGGGACCAACCATTGGTTTTATTTCAGCACCCATTTCCTGCGCAATGGCAATCAATGCCTGTCCCGGATCAGCAATACCGGGACAACCAGCCTCACTAACAATACCAATGTTTTTTCCTTCCTTCAGCAACCGTTTAAATGAACCATTGGTTTCGTTGGTGATTACATGCCATTCATAATCGTCTATAACTATTTCTTCATCGGGTAAATAGTTTTTCCAAAGCTGTTTAAAATATCGCCTTGTTGTTCTTTCATTTTCTACAAAAAAAACCTGGCAATCTCTTATTGCAGTGTATACATAAGCAGGAATGGCTTCAAAGCTATCTTCAGCTAAAAGAGATGGTATTAAATAAACGGTTGCCAAGATGATTATATAGATTTTACTTTGTGTACACTAAGTGTAGCCGCAATAATGGAATAAGCCGGAGCAAGTATTATCAATAAATGCATCAGGTAAAATAAAAGTCCGTTTCCGATAGATAGACCTTTATGCCTGTTTGTAAAAGCAATGCTTTGTGATGGACTCATATTTATTCTTGCATAGCTATAATCATGCATGGAAAATCCAAAATAGTAACATTCCATTAATAAAGCAATTACAGGAGTTATCCAGCCAACAACAGGGATAAGTGACAATAATATTAGTGCAATAAGATAAATTGTTT
>JBDSUW010000178.1:0-19444 GCA_039927535.1 Chitinophagaceae bacterium
ATTGATAAGCTGGTCTACCATCTTGAATTATGTACCATGTGTAATTTATGTATCGAAGCTTGTCCTTCGGATGCAATTAAGATGGCACAAACATTTGAACACAGTGTGTTTGACAGAAGTGAACTGACAAAAATTTTAAATAACCCGGGTTCTAAAATAATGGATGGCGTAGAATAGCAGCCCTCTAAATCTCCGCCGCGGGGGAGGACTTTAGAGTCTTAAAGAAATGAATTAATAATTAAATGAAAGGTTCGGATATAATATTTTACTTATTGGCAACACTCTGTGTTGTGTTTGCTTTATTGTCTGTCACCACTAGGCAGATATTCAGGGCAGCGATATATTTATTATTTACACTTATCGGTATAGCTGGAATTTATTTCTGGCTGCAGTATGAATTTATTGCTGCTGTGCAGATCGTAGTTTATGTTGGCGGTATCGTTGTACTGATCATCTTTTCCATTTTTCTTACACAGCAAACCGGAGAACAATTGCCCAAACAAAAATTAGACAGAAAAATATTTGCAGCACTGGCAGTCTTTGCAGGTTTTGCTTTGACGATGCTGCAGATTTATCAGCATACTTTTTTTGAAACGGATGAAATAGCCATTACACCAACTGTTGAAAATATCGGAAAGAAAATGTTATCGGTAGATAATGGCGGCTATGCGTTGCCATTTGAAGTGATATCGATTTTATTACTGGCGGCTTTGATTGGCTGTATTGTAATTGCATTGAGAGAAAAGAAAAATATTGAACCACGGAGACACGATGGCACAGAGGAACACAAAGGGATTGATTAATCCTCTGTGAATCTTTGTGTCGCTGTGCCTCTGTGGTTTTTAAAAATATAAAATGGAACCAGGTTTATATCACATATTATTTTTGAGTACTGCCCTATTTTTCATTGGGGTTTACGGATTTCTGACCCGCAGAAATCTTATCACCATGTTGATGAGTATTGAACTGATATTAAACAGTGTGAACCTGAATTTTATCGCTTTCAATAAATATTTATGGCCCAACCAAATGGACGGACTATTCTTTACTTTATTCATCATTGCCATTGCAGCTGCTGAAGCAGCTGTTGCCATTGCCATCATAATAAATTTATACCGAAGCCATAATTCCATTGATGTAGAAAATGCAGAAGATTTAAAGTACTAGCCCCCATCCCCCGTCCGACTGGGTCGTCCGGGCGGGCCTAAAGGGGAGTAAGGGAGCTATTAAACAAAGAACATATGAAAGATTTAAAATTATTATTTGCTGAATAACTTATGCCAAACGTAACTGCCATAGCACTAATTCCACTATTACCTCTTGCAGGGTTTTTATTGTTGGGCCTATTCGGCAGAAAATATTTTAAGAACAGTTCCGGTATAATCGGAACAGTTTTGCTTTTGGCTTCGACTGTGTTGGCTTTATACACCGCTTACGAGTACTTTTTTGTGTATGGTAATGTTGCCGGTGTCTATGAAAAATTTGTTCCGCTGCAAATAAAATGGTTGGAGTTCTCTCCAGGTGTATCCATTGATATGGGTCTCATCATTGACCCAATCTCAGTAATGATGCTGGTGGTTGTCACATTTATTTCTTTGATGGTGCATATTTATAGTCTTGGTTATTTAAAAGGAGAAGAAAGATTCCCGACTTATTATTCTTATCTGGGGTTGTTTACTTTCTCCATGTTGGGATTAGTTTTAGCATCAAATATTTTTCAGATCTATTTTTTCTGGGAACTCGTTGGTGTTTCATCTTTCTTACTGATTGGATATTATTACGACAAACCTAGTGCGGTTGCAGCCTGTAAAAAAGCATTTATTGTTACAAGATTTGCAGACCTTGGGTTTTTGATTGGCATCTTAATTTTATCATTCAGTGGCGGCACATTGGACTTTTCTACATTGATTGAACGATTGACATCTCCTGAATCAACCGAATTTAAAGCAGCAGCAGCTTCCACTTTTCTTGGTGCATCTGCATTAACTTGGGGAGCAGCGTTGGTATTTATTGGCGGTGCTGGTAAGAGTGCTATGTTCCCTTTGCATATCTGGCTTCCCGATGCAATGGAAGGCCCCACTCCTGTTTCTGCATTGATACATGCAGCCACGATGGTAGTTGCAGGAGTTTATTTAGTAGCAAGATTATTCCCCATTTTTTCAGTTGCGGTTCCGGGAGTTTTAGAAATTATTGGTTGGGTTGGAGCAGTCTCAGCCATCATTGCAGCAATTATTGCCTGTACACAAACGGATATTAAAAGAGTGCTGGCTTATTCTACCATGTCGCAGATCGGTTTTATGATGTTTGCTTTGGGAGTTTCTAATTACGGTGGTGTAGGAGGATTGGGTTATACAGCTTCTATGTTTCATTTGTTTACACATGCTATGTTCAAGGCATTATTATTCCTTGGTGCTGGTGCTGTGATACATTATGTACATAGTAACGACATGAAAGACATGGGCGGACTGAGAAAGTTTTTGCCAATTACTCATATTACTTTTCTGATTGCATGTTTGGCAATTGCCGGCGTTCCCCCATTTGCAGGATTCTTCAGCAAGGAAGAAATTTTATTGGCAGCTTATCATAACAACATGGCTATTTACTGGATTGCTTTAATCACTTCTGGAATTACGGCATTCTATATGTTCCGTTTGTATTTTAATATTTTTTGGAATAAAGAGCTGCCCTCCTCCTCCAAGGCTTCGAAGGGCAACATCCACTCCTTCGCTAAAGCTTCGGGTGGCAAGGAAGGTGGATTTGCAATGATGATGCCATTGGTTTTATTAGCGGTTGGTGCTGCCGCTGCAGGTTTTATTCCTTTTGGTGAATATGTAAGTTCAGATGGCAAAGCATTACATGCACATTTTGATCTATCATTTTCGATTGCTCCTGTCGCTTTAGGACTTATAGGAATTATAACAGCTTTCTGGTTGTATAAAAAACAAAATGATAAGCCAGCAAAACTTGCTACATCATTAGGTGGTATTTACAAAACAGCTTACAACAAATTTTATATTGACGAAATATACCTGTTCATCACAAAGAAAGTATTGTTCAATCTGATTGGAAGACCAGCAGCATGGTTTGATAAAAATATTGTAGATGGCCTGATGAACCTGATCGGCAATGTAACAGAAAAAATTTCAGAAGGAATTAAAAAAGTGCAGTCAGGCAAAGTGCAGCAGTATGCTATTTATTTTTTAGGCGGTGTGATTGTGCTGGCGGTATTGTTTATTTATATATGGAAATAAGAAAGTTGATAAAAAATAATTGATGAACCTTTTATTACTCATAGGACTTCCTTTAGTTACAGCTGTAGCTGTATTGCTTTCCCGCAATAAGCAACAGGTGAAATGGATTGCCCTTTTTGGTTCAGTGGCACAACTGGGATTAGCATTTGCTTTATTCTTCGCATTTAGAAATGAAAGAGCAATGGGCAATACTGTGCAAATGCTTTTAGAGCAAAACTATCCATTATTTAAAGCACTCAATATCAATTTTCATTTAGGAGTTGATGGCATTTCGATTGCAATGATATTGCTAACGGCATTCGTCGTTGTAGCTGGTGTATTAGTTTCCTGGAACATTGAAAAAATGACGAAGGAGTTTTATTTTCTTTTGTTATTACTCGGCATGGGAGCTTATGGATTCTTTATATCACTAGATCTTTTCATACTTTTCTTCTTCCTTGAAATATCAGTGATACCAAAATATTTACTGATCGGCATCTGGGGCAGCGGCAAAAAAGAATACAGTGCAAATAAATTGGCCTTGATGCTGATGGGTGGTTCTGCGTTAATATTAGTTGGCATTTTAGGATTATACTTTGCTGCCGGAAGAAGTTTTGATATAATGGAATTGTCCAAAGCAACCGTTTCCTTAAGTTACCAGCAAGTTCTATTTCCATTATTGTTTGTAGGTTTTGGTGTTTTCACTGCACTTTTTCCATTACATACCTGGGTGCCCGATGGTCACTCATCTGCACCAACAGCCGGTTCTATGTTCCTTGCAGGTATATCCATGAAACTCGGCGGCTATGGCTGTTTAAGAGTTGCAACTTATTTATTACCAGAAGGAGCAAAAGAATACGCCACAATCATCATCATACTTTCAGCAATAGCAATTCTATATGGAGCCTTCGCAACTATGATGCAGAAGGATTTAAAATATATCAATGCCTATTCCTCTGTAAGTCATGTTGGTTTTAGTTTATTAGGAATTGGAATGCTCACACAAACAGCTATTACCGGTGCTTTAATGCAAATGGTATCGCATGGTTTGATGACAGCACTTTTCTTCGCTGTTATCGGAATGATATATGATAGAACACATACAAGAATGGTTGGTGAACTGGGCGGATTGATGAAAAAGTTACCATTCATCTCTACCATATTTTTTATTGTCGGACTTTGCTCACTGGGTTTACCGGGATTAAGCGGTTTCGTTGCCGAGATGACCATCTTTATGGGTTCATGGGAAAACGCAGATGCTTTTCATAGAATTGCTACTATTGCTGCTGCTATGTCTATTGTAGTTACTGCAGTATATATATTAAGAGCCATTGGTAATACAGTAATGGGACCGATAAAGAATGAAAGTTATTTATCACTTAAAGATGCAGCCTGGAATGAAAGATTGGCAGCAATCATTTTAGTTGTTGGAATATTAGCTATAGGAATAGCACCGGGTTGGTTAAATGATTTGCTGAGACCGGCAGCAGCAGAAATTATGAACCGGATTGCGGGAAAATAAAACAAGACTGAATGAATGAATTCTTCATATTAATGAAACAGGAGTTGGTAGTCACTGCCATCATCTTCCTGTTGCTGTTTATCAAGATCGGCAAAGGAATGAGGAATGAGTCGTTGCTTTCATTAGTGCAATTCTTGTTGCTTATAAATTTTGGTGCCGGATTTTTCTTCAACCAGTCCGGCTGGTTATTTGGCGATATGTACCAAACAACTCCATTAATTGTTTTTCAAAAAAATATTTTAAGTCTTGGTGTTTATCTTATTTCATTACTCTGCGCCGATTGGTTGAAGAAAACAGAACATCTGTCTGAGTTTTTCATGCTCATGCTTTCGGCTCAATTGGGAATGTTCTTACTAATCTCCAGTGGTAATTTGCTAATCTTTTATTTAGCATTGGAACTGGCAACTATTCCTATTGCAGCTATGGCCAATTTTGATCTCCATAAAAAACGATCGTCTGAAGGGGCGATGAAAATGATTTTGTCTTCAGCATTTTCATCCGGCATTTTATTATTTGGCATTTCATTGACCTATGGCATCACCGGCACATTAAGTTTTGCATTGATACCAGGACAACTGGACGGATCTACTTTGCAGCTATTGGCATTTGTATTTTTGCTATCGGCATTTGCATTCAAATTGTCCATTGTTCCATTCCATTTATGGACAGCTGATGTATATGAAGGTTCGCCTATTGCAGTTACTTCCTTCTTGTCCGTTATTTCCAAAGGAGCTATTGCATTTATTTTTATTACTATTCTTTACAAGGTTTTTCAACCGATGGGAGAAGTCTGGTATAATATGCTGGTGATCCTTGCGGTAATAACAATGGTTATTGGAAACCTATTTGCCATTCGCCAGCAAAACATCAAACGATTTCTTGCATTCTCTTCCATTGCACAGGTTGGTTTTATTTTAGTGGGCCTGAGTAGTGGCAGTGAAGTTGGCATTACGTCTGTTGTTTATTTTGTTTTAATTTATGTTTTTTCTAACCTGGCAGCATTTGGTGTGGCTGCTGTTATTACAGAGCAAACTGGTAAAGAAAATATTGATGACTATAAGGGATTATACAAAACCAATCCTTTTATCTGCTGGGTTTTAGCATTAGCTTTATTTTCTTTGGCAGGTATTCCACCCACAGCAGGCTTCTTTGGAAAATTATTTTTAATCACAGCCGGCGCAACTAAGGCAAGCTATACATTTATTACTATTGCGGCTTTAAATATGATAGTTTCACTTTATTATTATTTAAGAGTGATACGGGCCGCTTTTATGGATAAGAATGAAACCCCGATTTCAACAATAAAATTAGGGCCATCTGTAAAACTAGGCTTGATCATTTGTGGGGCTGGTATTGTATTAATCGGATTACTTAGTTGGGTATACGATTATATTCATTCGTTAAGTTTATAAAAATGGCATTAAATAAAAATCATGTGTTTGAAGAACTGGATGGTGTCAAATGTGGCATCGTGGAAAAAGAGGTTCCACCTGAAAGAGTTGCTTTTCTGAAAGAACTTTTAGAATTTAATAAATATACTGTTGTAACTGCTCCAACTCCTCCACCAAAAGCTGCGCCTGTACAAAAACCAAAAGAAGCCAGCCCGCCTGCCCGATCTGATCATTCAAGCGGGGATGACGCGGTCGGACGGGGCGAAGAAGCAATTGAACTGCCTCCGCCACCACCGCCACCTGAAACATTCACCGTTGGTGTAACTGATTATACATTCAATCCCATCAATGCTATTTTCGGCAGAATGTTAAAGACTAAAAATGGCCATATAGTTACGCTGGCTTATTGGGAACAGAAAGAAGCCATTAGTAATGATGAAGTACCTTACTTTGAATAAATAAAATATACCTAATGGAAATAAAAAATCTTTATGACGATTCAGTGAAGCAAGAAATTATTGATAGAATCACTAAACTTACTCCAGCGTCGGAAACAAAGTGGGGAAAAATGAATGTATCACAAATGCTGCACCATTGCCAACTTCCTGTTCTTGCAGCCTACGGTACTATTAAACCAAGAGGGAATTTTTTTCTCAGGCTTTTAGGTCCGATGTTCAAATCTGTTTTATACAATGAAAACCCGTATAAGCAAGGCTTACCTACTGATAAAATGTATATCATAACGGATGAGAAAGATTTTGAAAAAGAGAAAACCGAATTGCTGAATTTGGTAGAAAAATTCAGCGAATCTGCTGTAACAAAATTACCACATCCTGTTTTTGGAAAACTGAGCAAAGAACAATGGAGTAAAGCCACTTGGAAACATTTAGATCATCACCTGAAACAATTTGGCGTCTGATCCACTTCAATCGCTGACTAAAGTCATAGTTCGCTAAGCCTGCTCCTGCTACTTTTGGGTCAGTTTTTTAATTACATGAACATCTGGAAAAATATTATAAGAACTTCTAACTAGCAGTACTGGAGTCCTCTTATTATTATAATTCAATGCTCTTCCAGGCAAGGTTTGAAAAAATATTATTTTTTTAACCTAATAAATAAGCGACCCCGCTGTTAACAGGCTCACATAAGTCCTTTATATTTTTTTGCCTACACATTTTTGCGAACTGGTCTCTTACTGCTTTGTAATCATCATGAATGGGGCATGGATGAGTAGCAGAACATTTGCTTAACCCTAATCCGCATTGATTAAACACCTCCTTTCCATCAATTGAACTAACAATATTTATAATAGGTTGATTAAGTTGCCTGGAAGTAATAAAAAATCCGCCAGTTGGCCCTTTGAGGCTATTGATAACACTCTCTTTCACTAAAGTCTGCAGCACTTTACCAACCGTATGTTCACTTGCATTAATATATTCAGCTATTTCTTTAATACCAGCTTTTTCTCCCGACTCAAATTTAGAAGCAAGATAGATAACTGATTTAATAGCTGTTTTACAGGTAAGACTAAGCATTTACATTTCGTTTAAAAAATCCTGTCCCGCTTCAGAAATCATTTCATGATTCCATGGCGGATCAAATGTTAATTCGATATTCGATTCGTATTCAGGAAAGCCCAACTTCAAACTTTCTTTGGCTGCACTAGTAATTGATTCGCCCATCGGACAAAATTGAGTAGTCAATGTCATGGTACAAAATATCTTCATTTCAGGTTCATCAAAATCAATCTGATATACCAAACCAAGGTCAACAATATTTAATCCAATCTCCGGATCCATAACATTTTGCAATGCCGCCAATGCAATAGTAGATTTTAGCTTGTTATTTGAAATTACGTTCATGTGGAAACCGGTTTATGCAATAGTAATTTAATAACGTTCCAATTATACAAACCTGAAGTAATTACTAATAGCAATGCAGCTGCTTGCAATATAATTGTACTGTTAAGCAATATGCCAGGTATAAACAAAACAAATCCAAAAATATAAGTAACCGACATGTATTTAAACACAGTATTGTTGAATAAATCTTTTGGATTAGGCGTTTTACCTTTACCCGCCAACTGATGATATACTTTATTCCAAACGATGAATGGTAGTGTTTTAAATGTCATGCCTAATATAATGGCCGTAATCCAACCAAAGAAAATGATAAAGCCATATGAAATAATCATGCTTGTATTTTCTTTATCAGAAAGAAATAATAAAACAAGTATAACAATCAGAAAAACTACCGGAATCAACATCATTAATACTGATAACAATGAAACCTTCATTTGTTCATCCACTTTTTTACGAATTCGCTGCTGATATGACCGATAACAATAATTTCCAAATAACATAATCGCAGTAGCAATTGCCAATATAGCAATCATCTGAATTAGTCTGCTATGACCATATAAAAAATTAAAGATAAATGCAACCAACCCTATATTTACCAGACCATAGATCATCCAGAGTCTTTTGGGATTATTGTACTTTGAAATTAAAAACATGGGTATCAACCGGGAACCTACTCCCATAATCAATAATAAAAACCAACCTATAACACCTATATGTGCATGAAGCGGTAAGTAATGAAGGGAGCTACCGCGAATCAATGGATAACTAAAATTATATACCAAAATTAGTCCAATAATAGCGGTAACTAATAACCAAAGTGTGGCAGTAATAACAAAAACAGCATGCACATTTTCATGTTTACTATTTGCCATACTTACCGCTACATTAATGACGTAAGCGATTATTGCTAATATAACAAAACGTCCGCCCCACTTTGCGGGCCAGCCCATATCAAACATATAAAATCCATAACATAGTAATGGTACACCCACTGCTGCCAATACAAAAGAAGTAATAGCTAATTTATTGCTATAAAGTTTACCCTCAATTAATACTGGCACTAATTGATGACTGGCACCCAAAATCATCATGGTGCCCCATCCAAGTGCCATGATATGTGTAAGTGCCAACGAATGAGGATGGAAATAATGTGTTGCGATATTACTTATTGACAAAAACAAAAGAGCTGTTGCAATAAAAAAAGCAAAAGAGGCATAGCCATAAAATGGCAATACCACTTTATAAGAAGTAGTCTTTGTGGTATCTGTATTTCCACCAAGTCCAATCATATCAATCCTTGTATATTAATAGATGTACTTCGCCGTCACTGATCTCTTTAATTCGATAGCTGAAATGCTGATCCTCCAGCTCAGGCAATAAGAAAACGGGAATACGTTTATGATATACAAACAAAGCCTGATCTTCAGGTAAACTATTTAACGACTCTAAAATAGTATGCATAGGTAAAGGCATCTCCATTGCTCTAACATCAATTGTCCTGAGTTTTCCGTCATACCGCTTTAATACCTCGTCCCAATCAGATGAATTAGCAGTTATTGCTGTCTTAAGTGATGGAGAGTCCGTTTTTTTATAGAAATAAGTATTCACCAAATCTTTATTGATTACCTCTGCATACGATTCAAACCCTTGCTTTGAAAGCAAATGCATTAACGGTGTTGGCTCAAAACTATTAATTATTTTAAGTATATCACCTGACTTCAGTGTTTTCACTTTTTGTAAAATAATTTGAAGTGGGTCTTTTCCAGTTTCGAAAACAGGCCGCACATCCAGTTCTATAATATTTTCGATATCCACTATTTTCATAAATGCCGGAACTGTATTATTTTCCTCTTCCTGAGAAACACCATAGTCTACTCTATCAATTTCAAAACCCAATGGTTGCAACTTATTGAAAAAATCATCTACCGAACAATCACCTAGCTTTGATGCCATAGCTATACTGGTTCTCCTCCCTATCATTTTTCGTAATAATGGATTTCGAAGTTTTTCAAATTTTTTTGAGATACTTACAATTGCTTCAAGTGCTTCAGGGTTTTGCTTTATTATGGCAGCTATTTTTGTATTTGGACTAATAATCATGTTATTCAAAGTAATTAAAGTATGCATGGATTTGAGAGTCTATAGATTTGAAAGTTTGCCTTGCCTTAGATGTATCAGTTATTGTCTTTAACTGGCCGGACATTTTTTAAATCGGCGCAAACCATTTATGTAAAGATTCATGTTCTTCGCCTTTCATTTTACTTTGTTGAATTAAAACATCAATGTCATCAGACAAATCTTTACCTAATAGCTGATAATTATTTATTGATGGGAAAGGATCTACCCTAAACATATCTGCAGTTGTTTTCAATCGTACCACATTATGATTCGTTATAGAATCAGCCTTCCATTTATTTCCATTATTTAAAAATAGATCTGATACAACTGCTGGGTGATCATGAGCAATCGAATCAGTTTCTATTTTTTGCTCTTTATCTTCTGCAGAATTACAGGCCAGCAAAAAACTTGTGATCAATAATATTAGAAATATCTTTTTCATTCGTTTCTTCTTTAAAATTTTGTTTAATAATTAAGCGTAATGACTGGTCATGAGTTATATATTGCCAGATCCAATTAATAAGAATAAATAAGCAATTTTTATCCCAATAATCGATTTTAGATGAACAAGCATCCAGACGAACTTTACAAATCCTCCCCCTACCCCCACTTCCTCTTTAATGGCCATATTATTATTCCTTTATTTCCCAGAAAACATCTTTCCAGTTATCATCAATTTCCTTGCTACTGTTAGTGAACCGATGTGCAATTTTTTCCAACTCAGTCGAGCTAATATTTTTCTGTAGATGATTAAAGAACTCCCTTTCTTCAAATCGAATATGCTGATCCAATTTATCCGCTAACACATTCAGTAAGTCCACATCCTTCTTATTAGTCCCTAGTGTCTCGACAAGCTTATAAATCTCCTTGTGTTCCTCCTCTGCATTTTTTCTCAATGTATCATCAACAGGCAAATGAATAAAAAGCATTTCTTCCTCTTCAGCAAAATGTTTTTCTAGGTCTTCTTTAAAAAAATATAATACATAGTCACTTATCCGTTCCGCACTAATGTTATTCTTCAGCCCTTGTCTTATTTTCCAGACAAGTAGTAAACCAAAATGATGATCTCTGGAAAATGAGACAATGGATGGATGCCTTTTTATGGGTGCTTGATCTTTCATTTTTCAATTTGTTTTTCTATTTCTTGTGCTTTTGGAAATAGAATGTTATTTTCAAGATGAATATGTAAATGCAAATCATCTTCAAATTCCTCAAGCATTTTGTATAACAAACTATAACTTGCGCAACCATCTGCTGGCAATAGATAATTTTGGGATAACTCTCTTATTTCCTCCATGGCTTTACCTACCATTTCATGTTCCATCTCCATCATGTTGATAGGGTTTTGCACCGTACCAAAATGTGATGCTTGTAATGGCTGTACATTCGCTTGTGCAGCTACCAAAGCCTTTATATAAGGGAACAAAACTTTTTCTTCTTTAACCATGTGTGTGGTTAGCTCAGCATTAACTTCTGTCACCAATTGATTGATGCGTAATAATTCAGGATGCTGGTTTCCATGCACATTTTTAACCTTTTCAGCATAAGTAAGTAAATCCGGCAAGGTTTTACTTACATAACTATGATGAGTGTTCACAATATAGTCAGCCAAAAAATCCAAGCTCCAGTCACTATAAGGAATAGGGCGGGATGCGGGCATTTTATCAGCCGCTTGTAATTCCTGCTCCACCCTAGTTACATCCAAGCCTTTTTCTGCGCAGGCTTCTTTCACTGTCTTTTTGCCGCCACAACAAAAATCCAATCCATATTTTTTGAACACTTGTGCCTTTCGAAGATCTTTAGTAGCAATTTCTCCCATCGTTTCTTCATTTTCACCAGTAATTCTTTTCGTAATTTTTACGATCCACCATTCTGGTCCTTGTTCCTGGTATTCCCATATAAAAATGTTTCCTCTCTCGCCTAACAATTGATAATATAATGGCTTGGGATCATGATCATTATGTAACGTCAGGCTTTCGCCTTCATTCAATTCGTCAAAGCGAACAAAGATTGTAGGGTGTTTTTGTCTTGGCTCAAGCAGCGTAACATTGAGAATATTTTCAGATGTTGTCGTTTGCATATACTATATTTTTTAATTAAATAATATTACAAAGATAAGGGTGAATTTTTATTAAAAGTATTTAAATACTTTTATTTAATTAGGGTATGACAATTAGATTACAATCCAACAAATGTAATTTTGTCCGCAAATTCTTGTTTGCACTTACCTGAATTATTAGAATTTCAAGGTTATACGCCCATTTATAATATTGTTAACTCATTTATGATGGGCGAAAGTGAAGTCTTAGATAAATGTGTTATAGGAATAAATAAATACTTGTAAAGTATAGCCTGCTCAAGGCATTAAAAAAAAGTAATCAAAGCTCAAATACTAAAACTTTTTGAGAGCATAACAATCCAGCATCTGGTTGACAAATGGATAATGGAGCTAATCTTACAAGTAATTAAATAATTGTTGCTTTACTATTGACTTATGCAATTACATTCAAAACAATCTCTCTTAATTTTTCAATAGAAACTCGTTCCTGTTCCATCGAATCTCTGTGACGTATTGTAACCGTATTATCTTCTTTGCTTTGATGATCAACTGTTACACAGAAAGGAGTTCCCAATGCATCCATCCTTCTGTATCTTTTACCAATGGAATCCTTTTCTTCGTAGAAACATCGGAAATGAGTTTTGCAATCTGCAATAATTTTCTCAGCTATTTCAGGAAGTCCATCTTTTTTAGTTAATGGAAGAACGGCCATTTTTATCGGAGCCAGTTTTGCCGGAAATTTTAAAACTACTCTATCATCTTTTTTCTCTTCTTTGCTTAAGTCTTCTTCTGTATAAGCCTGGCTCATCACAGCCAGAAACATTCTGTCTAATCCAATTGAAGTTTCAATTACATAAGGAATATAATTACCATAAGGCTTGCCAGTATCCGGATCAACATCATTATCGAAATACTGCATTTTCTTTTTGCTGTATTCCTGATGTTGCTTCAGGTCGAAGTCAGTTCTGGAGTGAATGCCTTCCAGTTCTTTAAATCCTATTGGGAATTCAAATTCAATATCACAGGCTGCATCGGCATAGTGAGCTAATTTAACATGATCATGAAATTTATATTTCTCCGCAGGCATACCTAGGCTTTTATGCCATTCCAATCTTGCTATTTTCCATTTCTCGTACCATTCTTTTTGTGTGCCGGGGCGGATAAAGAACTGCATTTCCATTTGTTCAAACTCTCTCATCCTGAAAACAAATTGTCTTGCCACAATCTCATTTCGGAACGCTTTACCAATTTGTGCTATGCCAAAAGGAATTTTCATTCGTCCGGTTTTCTGCACATTCAAAAAGTTTACAAAAATACCCTGCGCAGTTTCTGGCCTCAAATAAACTTTATTGTCTTCATCATCAGAAGAAACAGTAGAACCAAACTCAGTAGAAAACATCAGGTTGAACTGACGAATATCTGTCCAATTACAAGTACTACTGACAGCACATTTAATTTTATTGTCTTCAATCAGTTGTTTCAATCCTGCAAAATCATCTTTGGCCAACAAAGCATCCATTGCTGCCAGTATGTCTTTTGCCAATTTTTCATTACCTGTTGCTGATTGTTCTTCTGCAAAACCCTCAATTAGATGATCTACTCTGTATCTTTTCTTACTGTCCTTATTATCAATCATCGGATCGTTGAAATTATCAACATGGCCACTTGCCTTCCAGGTAGTAGGATGCATAAAAATTGCCGCATCAATGCCGACAATATTTTCATCAGACAATTGCGTCATACTCTTCCACCAATAGTCTTTGATGTTTTTCTTCAACTCAGAACCCATCTGTCCGTAATCATATACAGCCTGTAAGCCATCATATATTTCGCTGCTGGGGAAAATAAATCCGTACTCTTTACAATGTGATATAATTGCCTGAAACCTGTTTGTATCGTTTGCCATAGGCGGCAAAAGTAAGGCAGAATTGTGATTTTACTTTTCTAATAAAAGAGGATTATGTGGAAACTTCTTTGTTTCCCGCCGCTTCTTCATCCTGCCTCTTTTCATCTTCTTTTTGTCTTTCAATATCTTCATCTGTTTGTGGCAGAGCTTCAATTACTTTTTTTTCTAGTATTTCCTCTTTTGCGGCTCCATTGCTTTCCACTTCAATCAGCTCTACCCACACCGCATATTGGCTGGGGTATATCCGATTACCTTTATGCAGCACATAGATACTTGTAAATGCAGCCCCTAAATACAAGATCATCGAAGAATAATAAACCCATAACAAAACTACAATTACATAACCGGCGGCACCATAAGCATTGGTCATCCGGTTTTGACCCAGAAAATAACTGATAAGAAAGCGGCCAGCCATAAATAACAAGGCAGTGACAAAAGCCCCTACCCATACATGCCGCCATTTGATGCGGGCATCCGGCAGTACTTTAAATATTGCTGCAAAAATAAAGGCCGTTATTAAATACGTTATCACAATGTTCAGAATATATACAATGATTACCGTCAGATTAGGATACAAAACCATAAGTTTATCCAATACAATATCAAGTGTACCATTTATTACAAGTGACACCAATAAAATAAAACCAAGTGTGATGATCATAGAGAAAGACAACAGGCGGTCAATAATTAATTTTAACCAGCCTTTACCTTTTTTAGGTTTTGATTTCAGTTGCCAGATATGGTTGATAGAATCTTGTATTTCGCTGAAGACACTGGTTGCTGCAATCACTAGTGTAGCCATTCCTACAATAGTAGCAAACTGGTCACCGGTAGTAACGGCTGCATTTTCGAGTGTTTGCTGAATATTTTCTGCCGCTTTATTTCCAATAAATTTTTCAATCTGCCGGAAGACACTATTCTCCACTGCTTCTTTTCCATAAAAAAATTCAGTGAACCAGATAATAATAATTAAAATACCGGGCAGCGCCAATACTGTAAAAAAAGCAAGGGAAGCACTCAGTTTTAAAATATTATGTGTGAAGAAACTCTTTCCGGATTTTTTAAATATATGCCAGGCATGTTTTATAGTCATGATTTCTAAATTCAGTGTTCAAAAATACAAACTGATTTTTATTACAGTTTTGGATTATTAGTATGGCGATCGTTATCCCTTATAGTTTTCTTTTCAAAATTTTTATCTAATGCTTCAGTCAGGTCAATACCTGTTTGATTGGCAAGGCAAAGCAAAACCCATAACACATCGGCCATTTCATCAGCCATATTCATATCCTTATCAGATTTTTTAAATGATTGTTCACCATATTTGCGAGCCATAATCCGTGCCAATTCGCCAACTTCTTCCGTCAAAATAACCATATTTGTTAGTTCATTGAAATAGCGGACACCAGTAGCTTTTATCCAATCATCTACTTTTTGTTGGGCATTTTGAATAGTCATAACAAAAAATTTAGAGAATGTGTTGCAATATAGCATGATTATTGTCGTTAAAGACGCCCTACCCTTCTGAAGACCGTTCGAAACCAATTCCTTTAAAAGATTAATGTATTCTATGCAACAATCAATTCGCCGGCTAATGGCCGTTGCAACCCTGTCGCTTTTATTTTTTGTATCACAGGCACAACCTGAGAAACTAGAACTAAAACCTTATAAAGTGCTTACATCTGGCAAACAGATCACAATCAAAAGCATTAAAGATATCAATCATGTAATGCTTTGGACCACTGGCGGCAACCGTGTAGTTGAACAAAAAGAAATCAATAAAAATTCCTATTCATTTACTATACCTGTAAATCAAAAATCCTTTTACCTGATGATTGGGTTGGTGGGTGGAAAGATTTATACTGAGAAGATTGGGCTAAGAGAATAAAGGAGGAAAAAGAGGCAAGGAGATAATGAAAAAATCTTTGAGTTTTTTTATTATTCTTCATAATTAAAAGAGTTAATTAGAATATTGGAATCTATCTCTTTTTCTCATTCTACTCTTTCAACCTCTTAGCTTACTCCCTATTCTTCGTATCAATAACTATCGTTACCGGACCATCATTTAATAACTCTACTTTCATATCTGCACCAAAAATACCGGTGCCAATAGGCTTTCCCAAATATGATTCTAGCTGTTTTATCATTTTTTCATATAAAGGGATTGCAACATCCGGTTTACTTGCTTTACTATAAGAAGGCCGATTCCCTTTTTTGGTAGAGGCATGGAGAGTAAACTGGCTCACCAAAATTATTTCACCCTCTTTTTCTTTAATTGATTCATTCATTACTCCATCTGCATCATTAAAAATTCGCAAGTTGATTATCTTATTACTTAGCCACTCTATATCATCATCCGTATCTGCATCTTCAATTCCTAATAACAAAAGCAGTCCATCCCCAATCTGAACTATGAGCTTATCATCTACTTTTACACTGGCTTTACTAACTCTTTGAATAACTACCCTCATTGTTCGTAATTTTGTTTTACAAATGTAATCGCTGAAAAATGATTGATGTAAATAAAGAAATAGTATTTCAAACTACAAGAAGTGGGGGCAAAGGCGGACAAAATGTAAATAAAGTAGAAACAGCAGTCATCGCTTCGTTTCAAATTGAAAAATCTGTGTTATTTAACTCCGCACAAAAAGAACAACTCTTAGAGAAACTCAGCAACAGAACTAATGCGGAAGGTTTCTTACAGGTAAAGTCACAAACCCATCGAACGCAGCTTGCTAATAAAAAAGATGCTGTTGAAAAAATAAATGAGCTGATCAAGAAGGCACTGGAAAAGAAAAAGCCCCGTATTGCCACCAAAGCAAGCAAATCTGTAAAAGAGAAGAGATTAGAATGGAAAAAAAGAAATGCTGACTTAAAGTCAGGCCGTCAAAAAATAAAACCGGATAGTTACTAAAACTATTCCCTCATAAAAATTTTATATTAGATGCTCAATTGAAAACTGTGCGAAAAAGTATTCTGACGATAACAGCCCTATTTTCCTGCATCATCTTGCTTTCCCATTTAATTTCTTCCTGCAAGAAACAAATTGACATTACGGACCTTCAACTTCTACAACAAGAAATACCTGATGGATTTCCACAACCTGTTTGCAATTTTGAAGACAATCCTTTAAGCAAAGAAGGCATTGAATTAGGGAGAAATTATTTTGTGACACAAGAATTTCTGCGGACAATCAAATTTCCTGCGGCTCCTGTCATGAACAAAAAGCAGGCTTTGGCACTTTTCAACATGATCTAAGCCATGGTGTTTTTAATTCGCATACTGAAAGAAATGCACCAGTACTTTTTAATCTTAACTGGAGTACCAGTTTTCACTGGGATGGAGCATTTACTTCGCTACAACAAGAAGCAGCTCAGCCAATTCTTGGGCATATTGAAATGGGTGAAACTTTTGAAGGCATAAAAAATAAAATTAAAGACGACAAAGATTATCAGGCACTTTTCAAAAAAATTTTTAATACTTCTGCTATTCATCCAATATATATAGTAAAAGCTTTGTCGCAGTTTACAAGTTCACTTGTTTCTGCCAATTCAAAATATGACCGGTACAAAAAAGGCACTGCTACATTTACAGCACAGGAAGAAAGCGGTTACCTTATTTTTAAAGCTAATTGTGCCACCTGTCATCGGGAGCCATTGTTTACAGATTACAGCTACCGGAATATTGGTTTGCCAATCGACCCTCATTTAAAAGCTTTTGGGCGAATGAGAGTTACTGGAAAAAAAGAAGATTCATTGAAATTCAAAGTACCTACACTACGTAACACCTATATTTCTTCTAACTACATGCATGATGGCCGGTTTGGTACATTACAACAATGCATTACACATTACAGAACGAATGTACAAGCCGGGCCAACGCTTGATCCATTACTAACAAATGGAATTTCACTAACGAATGCCCAATCGGACAACCTATTATTATTTCTAAGAGCATTAACAGATTCCAGCTTTTTACAAGACCCTCGTTTTAGTAAACCCCTCTAAATTTTTGCTTCTGAAAGGATAAACGATATTTGCCGTATGAATCAACGGGAATTATTTCTTCGTCATATAGCACAAACATCTGCAGCACCACTTGCATTGGAAATTGTAAAAGCAGATTGTTGCACTTTGTACGATGTTAACGGCAAGGAATATATTGATCTAATTGGTGGCATCAGCGTTGCCAATGTTGGTCATCGACATCCAAAAGTTATTGAAGCAATCCAAAAGCAATTGGATGCTTACCTGCACATAATGGTTTATGGAGAATTTGTAGAAGCACCGCAGGTGCAATATGCAAAATTATTGGTTGATAATTTACCTGCATCTCTCAACAGTGTTTATTTTACAAACTCTGGTGCCGAAGCTGTAGAAGGAGCTATGAAACTGGCTAAGAGAGTTACAAACCGTACACAAATAATTTCCTTCAACAAATCATATCATGGATCCACTCAAGGTGCATTAAGTATAATAGGTGATGAATACTGGCGGAATGCTTTTCGTCCTTTGTTGCCCGATGTGTTGCATCTGGAATACAATTCCTTTGAATCTTTAAATTTTATAACCAATCAAACAGCTTGTGTAATTGCAGAAACAATACAGGCAGAGGCAGGCATCATTGTACCAACAAAAGAATGGATGCAGGCATTGCGAAAAAAATGTGATGATACCTGTACTTTATTAATTCTTGATGAAATACAAGCAGGTTTTGGAAGAACAGGCAAACTATGGGGCTTTGAACATTTTGATATTGTGCCAGATGTTTTATTATTAGGAAAAGCATTAGGCGGCGGTATGCCACTCGGTGCTTTTATTGCAGATAAAAAACTGATGGATACATTTACACATAACCCGGTGCTTGGGCATATCACCACTTTTGGCGGACACCCGGTAAGTTGTGCAGCAGGTATGGCAGCTATGAAAGCTTTATTGGAAGAAGGTTGGATTGATACCCTAAAAGCAAAAGAAGTACTATTCAAGTCATTACTTATTCATCCTCCAGAAGGCGGACACAGTCCAAAAATAAAAGCAGTTCGGTCTTTTGGCTTGTGGATGGCAGTTGAATTTGATTCTTTTGAAACAAATAAAAAAGTAATTGATGCCTGTATTGCGGAAGGTATATTGACTGACTGGTTTTTATTTACATCGAATTGTTTAAGAATCTCCCCTCCACTTATTATTGCTGAAGATCAGATTAAAAAGGCATGTGCCATCATTTTACAAACTTGCGAATATCAAAAATAAAATCACTCCACTTCTACAATCAATTCAATCTCCACTGCCATGTTTCTTGGCAAAGAACACATCCCGACAGCAGAACGGGCATGTCTTCCTTTTTCACCAAACACTTC
>JBDSUW010000179.1:0-8071 GCA_039927535.1 Chitinophagaceae bacterium
GGGGATTGAAAACTATAGCAAACTGGGCTTTAGCCCTGACCTAACTCCATGATTTAGCATGGAGATTGAACACTATCAGCAGAAGGGCTTTAGCCCTGATAATAATAAAGCACTATGGCCTTCGTCAACATAATGATGCATGCAGTCTGGGGAACAAAAAACAGATATCCCTTTCTGAAAAAAGAGATAAGGCCTGTTATATTCGAACATATCCGCCTTAATGCGAAGAGTAAACAAATATTCATTGATAGTATTAATGGTATTGAAGACCACATACATGTTTTACTTGGGTTAAATGCAGATATGACAATTGCAAAAGCAATACAACTTATAAAAGGAGAAGCTTCCTTCTGGATCAATAAACAAAAACTAACTGCAGCTTCTTTTGAGTGGGCTGATGAATACTATGCAGTATCTGTAAGTGAAAGCCAGTTATCAAAAGTCAGGAATTATATTTCAATACAGGAAGAACATCATCGTAAAAAGACCTTTCAGGAAGAGTGTGATGCTTTTTTGAAGCTCTACGACTTTGGAAGAAGTCAGGGCTAAAGCCCTTCCTTCTCTGCAGAATGTACTCCGCCCTGAAGGGCGGAGATATAACCCCACGCTGCAGGGCGGGGTGCAACAGACTCTCGGCGGAGTACAGAGCCCCTCGATATGGGACTACGTAGGCGTTAACCCCATCTTTTAGCATGGGGAGAAGAAAGCAACGACAAAGAAAGGCTTCAGACCTTAACAGAATAACCCCATGCTTCAGCATGGGGACCAAGAAGACAACGACGAAGAAGGGCTTTAGCCCTGAATAATTAACTACTTTAGTAACAACTATGAATATCATCAACAAAAAACCAATCTCCTCCCTCGGCTATGGCTTCGTTGCCAAAGAATTTATCCCGAAAGGAAAAAACGAATACTACCTGCGGAATATTCAGAACAGAAGCGGCATTAAATATCGCAAGCTCAGTCCTGCTGAAATAAAAATGCTGGAACGAAATGCCAACAGTTCCGACGACTGGAACAAAGTACTCGTAGCTGGTGTATTCAACCCAAACCTGGTAAAGAATTGTTCCTTTTATGGATTGGTTCGCATTGGAAACATGGAACCTTATTTTGTAGAATTCAACAACCTGCGGGTACCCGTTGGTTTATACAACAGCACTATCATAAGTTGCGATATTGGCAACAATGCAGCGATAGACAATGTTGCTTTTATGAGTCATTATATTATTGGTGATGATGTAATACTCGTCAACATCAACGAACTGGCAGTAACCGACCATTCCAAATTTGGCAACGGTGTTTTAAAAGATGGAGAAAAAGAAGCGGTACGGGTTTGGATAGAAATATGCAATGAAAATGCAGGGCGAAGTGTGTTACCTTTTAATGGTATGCAACCCGGCGACGCATGGCTATGGAGCAAGAACAGGGCAGATGATAAATTGCTGGAAAAGTTCAAACAGTTTACTGACGAACGTTTTGATACCAAGCGGGGTTATTACGGAAAAATTGGCGATAGAACCGTTATCAAAAATTGTAAAATAATAAAAGACACCTGGATAGGAACTGATGCGTACCTGAAAGGGGCCAATAAAATAAAAAATGTTACCATCAATTCTTCTGCCGAAGCCCAATCACAAATAGGCGAAGGTTGTGAAATTGTAAATGGAATTATCGGTTTTGGTTGCCGCATTTTTTATGGGGCAAAAGCGGTAAGGTTTGTAATGGGTGATAACTCACAGTTGAAATACGGAGCAAGATTGATCAACTCGTTCCTGGGTGATAACTCAACCATCTCCTGTTGCGAAGTATTAAACTCCTTGATATTTCCTGCGCATGAGCAACATCATAACAACTCATTCTTATGTGCTTCCACCGTGTTGGGGCAAAGCAATATGGCTGCCGGTGCCACTATTGGTTCCAATCATAATTCAAGAGGTGCGGATGGTGAGTTGCTGGCTGGCCGTGGTTTCTGGCCGGGGCTTTGCGTAAGCCTAAAGCACAATTCAAAATTTGCTTCCTTCACCATTATTGCTAAAGGAGATTTTCCTGCAGAGCTAAACATTCCCCTTCCCTTTTCATTAGTAAGTAATGATGTAAGCAATGATAAGTTGGTGGTGATGCCCGGTTACTGGTTTATGTACAATATGTATGCTCTTGCCCGCAATGCCGGCAAGTATGCAGACCGTGACAAAAGAACTGACAAGACACTGACCATCGAATATGATTATCTGGCTCCGGATAGTGTAAATGAAATGATGGATGCGTTGCAATTGTTTAAAGAATTGACTGCAACAGCATGGGCAACAAAAGAAAAGAAAACAATCAGCGAAAAAGAACGGCTGAAAAAAGGTGAAGCATTACTGGAAGCAAAAACAGATGCCGCTAAAGGGCTGGAAATAATTGCAACAAATTTTGAGAACACTAAAAGACAAACAGAACTGTTAAAAGTTCCCGAGGCTTATCACATTTTTAAAGAGATGATCGTATTTTACGGCATACAGCAGTTACTACTCTTCGTCGAAAATAAAAAAATCAATAGTTGGCAAAAATTGTTAAGAGCATTACCAGCAAAACCTGTCCGCACGGCATGGAAGAATGTAGGAGGACAGCTGATACCCGAACCAGACATCACTTCACTCATGAAAAACATCCGAAGTGAAAAAATAAATAGTTGGGATGAAGTGCATAGTTTTTACAAAAGAAAAAGCGATGACTATGCTGCTGATAAATTCCGTCATGCATTTGCTGCCATGCTCGAAGTATTGAACCTAAAGCCTCAGCAATTTACCAAAAAACTATTCTTGCAACTGTTAGCAAATGCTGTTACCACCAAAGAGTGGATCTGCACTGGCATCTATGCATCAAGAGCAAAAGATTATAGTAATCCATTCCGAACTATGCTCTACGAAACAGAACAGGAAATGGAAAAAGTAGTTGGCAAACTTGCTGAAAACAGTTTCATAAAACAACAG
The DNA here is from genome assembly GCA_039927535.1 of Chitinophagaceae bacterium. GTDB lineage: Bacteria > Bacteroidota > Bacteroidia > Chitinophagales > Chitinophagaceae > JJ008. Next base: position 2,973 of record JBDSUW010000179.1, read on the forward strand.
CAGGAAGAGTTAGGCGTTTTTACAATGCAGGTGAAAACAGTAATTGCACAATTCAAATGAACCGTCTTGTAGATCAATACATCGAAAGCCTGCCCGAAGGAAAGCAGAAACTATGCGAATATATCCGGCAACTTATTATTGAAAATGTGGATGGTGTGGAAGAACGGTTCAGCTACAAACTTCCCGTTTATCATTACTTCGGCATGTTCATGTTTATGAACAATACAAAAGAAGGAATTGATATTGGTTTTATGCGGGGCAAAGATTTATTAGAAGCATTTCCGCAATTAGAAAGAAAGGACAGAGCCATCATTGCATCGGTCTGTATCAAAAGCAAAAAAGATATTGCCACATACGATGTGTCGCAGATGATCATTTCTGCCGCAGCATGGAACCAGGAAGCAAAGCAATTAAAAATTCCGATGGTAAAAAAGAAACAAAACCGGTGATCTCAATTTCCTTTGTATTTAGTAAAAGGATAATAGGTAAGACCAAAACCTACCTGGTGACAGGCCGTGTAATACAACATATCCAATAGATATTGTTTTAATGGTTTTTTCTTTTCGCCGATCTTCACAACTAGTGCAGATCCCCATGCCAATCTATTGACAAAATTATTGAGATGGTATTGGTCAGTAAACATCACCAGTAAACTGGTGGATAACGGAAACTTAGCCCCTGCATTGGGATCATTGTTCTCATATTTATTTCTCCAGCTCACGGCAGGATTGAACCACTTCGGATTAGCACCAGGATTCTTATGCCGGAAACTTTTCCAGTGAAACTGTAAAGTTTCATTAAATCCTTTAGCCATGCCTGCTGTAAATATAAGGGCTCCTGTTATAACATGATTTTTGCTGAGCTTCCAGCGTTGGGGTGGCAGTTGTATATCTTTTTGTCCAATTACTGCAAGGCTCAAATGTCCGATAGATAATGGTGCTACCGATGGCAGTTGTACAGGTTCATTGTTTATTTGTGCCTGTGCTGCTGCAGAACATGCTAAAAGCAGGATTACTATATACTGTCTCATGATGTGAGTTTGGTGTCAAAAAATGATAGCTTGTCAAGAGGAAACAGGATAATAAACAGTAGAGCCGATCAATAAATCAGCATCGAATCTTTCATAAATAAACTGGAGAAATAGATGGCTTCAGAAAGGAGGAGATTTCAGGTAAACTGTATCAGCCTACTAAAATAGTAACCAGAAACAAATAAAGCAAGCATTTAAATTTATTTATTTTTTATCGTAATTATACGAGTACAAAAAAAACTTTTGGGAAGAAAGGGCTTTACTATCAAAAAAAGTATTATTCATTGAACTGAGACATCACTTTTATATTCTTACATCTTTTTCCTCAGAGTATCCAATTTAGATTTCAAGGTGTCTCTCATTTTATTCATCTTTTCCTTGGCATCGTTCAACGTATTATTCATTTTTTCTTTTGCCGAATCCAGTGTCTTCTGAATCTTTTCTTTTGCATCCTTCATGCTGTTTTCTATCTTTTCTTTTACATCATCTGTTTTCTTTTCGCTGTTGTTGCCACAAGCAGTTAAAGCACCTGCTATAATGATAATGAACAATATTTTTTTTATCATCATGGTTGTTTTTAGTTTACTGCCGGAATGTTCCGGAGCATTAAAGATAAAAATTTACCCGGCAACAAATATGTCCGCAGTTCGACAAGCTGTTAATACCAGAAAATGGCTCTATACCAGTCAAACAGTTCAGTCATTTATTTTTTCCGGAAGAATAGCCGCACTGGCACGCCACTCAGTTCAAAATTTTCCCGCAGTTTGTTTTCAAGATAGTTCTTGTAAGGCGTTTTTACATCGTCTGGAAAATTACAGAAGAAGGCAAACGACGGAACAGCCGTAGGCAACTGGGTTACAAATTTTATTTTAATGGAATGGCCCCGCACCACCGGCGGATGGTATGCAGCAATGGCTTTTAAAATAGTATCGTTTAGTTTGGAAGTTGTAATGCGTTGGTTTCTGTTATCGTATACCTCCAGGGCAATTTCAATCGCTTTAAAAATCCTTGTCTTTTCCTTGGCAGAAACAAACAGGACCGGCACATCATTAAAAGGTGCCAGCTTTTTCTTTAGAGCAGCTTCATATTCTTTGGCAGTGTTGGTTTCCTTCGCCATCAGGTCCCACTTGTTTACCAATACCACAATACCTTTACCTTTTTTTACAGCCAGCGAATAAATATTCAGGTCTTGCGAGGCCAATCCTTTTTCTGCATCAATCATCAGCAAACAAACATCAGCTTCATCCACCGCTTTGATGGCACGGATAACAGAATAGAATTCCAGGTCTTCATGCACTTTTGCTTTTTTACGGATACCCGCAGTATCTATCAGCACAAATTCTTTTTGAAATAAATTATAATGTGTGTGAATGGAATCCCTTGTGGTGCCTGCAATATCACTTACAATAGTTCTCTCCTCACCTACCAGTGCATTCAGCAAAGAAGATTTACCAGTGTTCGGTTGCCCGATGATGGAAATTTTTGGCAATGCATCAATGGCTTTTACTTCATCCGAATCATCTTCGCTTATAAGAGCTGCCACCGCATCCAATAATTCACCCGTACCACTTCCACTTGCTGACGCAATAAAAAATACATGTTCAAAACCGAGGCTGTAAAACTCATTGGCTTCCAGCATCCGGTCGTTGTTATCTACTTTGTTTACGGTAAGAAAAACAGGTTTAGTGCTTTTGCGCAAGACAGTTGCCATTGCATCGTCAAGATTGGTCAGGCCTGTACCGGCATCCACCATAAAAATAATTGCATTGGCTTCTTCCACCGCAATCATTACCTGCTTCGCAATTTCTTTTTCAAATATATCCTCACTACCCGACACAAAGCCTCCTGTATCAATTACGTTATAGGTTTTCCCGTTCCAGTCTGTAACACCATACTGGCGGTCACGGGTAACACCGCTTTCATCATCCACGATGGCTTTACGTTCCACCAGCAAACGATTGAACAATGTACTTTTACCTACGTTGGGCCGGCCAACTATTGCGACTGTAAAACTCATTCTATTTTAGATTTCAAATTTTAGATTGCAGATTACTACTGCAAATTACTTTACAAGACCTTTTAATGTTGTGTTGATGGAAGAGACCGTCATTGCCAGCAATTCATTCGCTTCTTTATGCAACACTTCTATTTCATTTTTTCGTTCTGGATAAAACTCACTGAGTAATTCCAGAAAATACATTGACTCATCAGCTTCTTCTTCCACAATCCTCATCTTATTGATAAAGTCAGGTTTCGATTTAGCCCGGCAGGCAGCTCTGTAATTAGCTCCAACCGATGCAGATGCTCTCACTATTTGGTCGATATACGATTTAATGACCGGATCAAAACTGAGCGACTTACAAAACCTCGCCACATTAATAGCAAAGGCCTTTGTTCTTGCTTTAAAAGTTTCTTTATCCATCGTTAAAGACTCTTGTATTAATAATCTGCAATCCGAAATCGCCAATCTGAAATCAATATCCGTATTCTTTCAACTGCATATCATTCTCTCTCCATTTCGGTTTCACTTTCACAAACAATTCCAAAAACACTTTCCGATCGATAAATGCTTCAATATCTTTTCTGGCTTCCGTACCAATTCGTTTTATTTTTTCTCCTTTCGAGCCAATTAAAATTACTTTCTGTGTTTCACGGTGAACGATGATGTCAGCAACAATTTTTACCAGCGTAGCCTTCTCTTTATACTCCTGTATCATTACAGCTGTGTGATAAGGAATTTCATCCTGGGCCAGTTCGTATATCTTCTCCCTGATAATTTCACTCACAAAAAACCTTGTGTTCAAGTCGCTGATATCATCACCTTCATAAAACGGTGCACCTTCTGGTAAAAATTCAAGGAAGGCATTTACCAGTTTCTTTTTATTAATACCTGATAAAGCAGAAATAGTAATCACCTTTTTGCAATAAGGTTTTGCTTCAAAAAAGTCAACCGCTTCTTTTATTCTTGCTTCGCTTTCAAGATCAATCTTATTGATAGCAACAATAGCAGGTACTTTTAATCTTAATGCGGAGAATATAGCATCCACTTCTTCCCAATTCTCTTTTACATCTACCAGCAGCAACGCCACATCCGCATCTTCCAATGCACCTTTTACAGCCTGCATCATTTTTTCTTGCAGCTTATATCTTGGTTCGATGATGCCGGGAGTATCAGAAAAAATTATCTGGTAATCTTTTTCCGTAATAATGCCTTTGATGCGATGCCTCGTTGTTTGCACTTTGTGCGAAACGATAGCCAGCTTCTCACCCATGAGTGCATTGAGCAAAGTACTCTTGCCTGCATTGGGTCGTCCAAATATGTTTACAAAACCAGATTTCATGTTATAAGCCTGAAGGTGCACACTGCGGACAGCAAGAAGGAGGAGGTAGTCAGTCCTTGCCAGTTGAATGTGCAACTGTTTCGGAAAATTGAAAGAGCCATTCGCCACGGCGGACAGCTCTTTCGTTTTTTGCGAAGGGAAATCCGAACTCCCGTCCGCCAGCTGGCGGATATGAGCCCCGATTTAAGCTTTGCTAATGATATTCCACAACCATTCTCTGCCTTTTGCAGTTTTAAGTTGTTTTTCTCTTAGCATTGCTTCAGCCTTCGTTTCAAATATCTCTCTGTGAGCCACAATCCAAGGCCGGAATTTTATAGTCCAACCTTTTTTTGATAGTTCATTATGTGATAAAAGTCTTTGTGAAAGATCAGATGTGTATCCGATATAAATTTTCTCAAAAGACTTACTATATAAAACATATACAGTAAACATCACTATTAAAAAATCCGTCAGTGAATTTCCGACGGATTTCATTTGTTGCGAAGGGGAGGATCGAACTCCCGACCTACGGGTTATGAGCCCGTCGAGCTACCGCTGCTCTACTTCGCGGTGCAAAGGTAGCCGTATGAAGGCTATTTACCAAAGAAAAAGTGGGCATTTAAAATTGTCGCTTTTGCCCCTCCCCCGAAGGGAGATAAAGTTATTATCTTCAACTATTCTATTTTATACTTCAAAATACTAAAGGTTTAAAACTGCGACAATTCGTTACTCACCCAAAGAAAAAACGT
>JBDSUW010000180.1:0-40989 GCA_039927535.1 Chitinophagaceae bacterium
CCATTAAAATGCCGAATTTATTTAATGTTCCGTTAACGGTCATTTCCTCACCAGTACTGATTCCTTCAAGAATAGTTCCCTGGTAAGTTTTTTCCTGTAATGCAGGATTACTCGATTTGAATATTGACATAGATTAAAATTTTAATAAAGATAATAAGTTTAGTGATATTCAAAACTATAGTATCTCTTAAAAATTTGAGTATTGTAATTCCCCTTTAGGGGATAGGGGCTTAATAGTGCCACCTTACAAATGCCTCCATGGCGGCATAATGTGTCAAGCCAAGGTCGGCGTAGATATTTGCGGTAGCAGCATTTCTTTCTTCTGCCCGTTGCCAGAATTCCCTCGAATCACTTCCCTGAAAAGGAATCATATCTTTTTGCGATTGGTGTATGAAAATGCCGAACCTTTTTTTCAACACCTGATCAGGACTCATTGGAATAGCCATTTCAATTTCCTCAATGTTCCATTCCTGCCAGGCACCTTTGTAGAGCCAAAGCCAGCAATCATTGATCCATTCATCGCCGGATCCATCCTGAGCTTGCCGCTGGATCCTTTTTAAAGCTTCTAATACTACATTGAAGCAAACGATATGAGTGCCATGCGGATCGGCAAAATCGCCGGCACAATAAACCTGCTGTGGCTTTATTTTAAGAAGTAATTCGATGGTAATCTTTATATCTTTTTCACTCATCGGTTTTTTCTCAATAGTTCCAGTTTCATAAAAAGGTAGATTCATGAAATGGATATTTTCATCCGGAATACCAACATAACGGCAAGTGGCTTTTGCTTCGCCCCGGCGAATCAACCCTTTTATAGAACGGATAGTTGGCGTATCCACCTGATTTGATTTTTTGCGGGCCAAAAACCTTCTTGCATTTTCCAATATCTTTCCTGATTTGCTGGTATTGATACCGGCAATTTCTTCGAATCCAACCGCAAAGTCAAGATGCCTTGTTACAAATTCATCTGTTACAGCAATATTACCACTGGTTTGATAACCTACATTCACTTCATGTCCCTGATCATGCAGTCGCTGAAATGTGCCACCCATACTAATGATATCATCATCCGGGTGAGGGGAGAAGATGATTACTTTTTTGGGATAAGGGGATGAACGTTCTGGATGCGCCGGAATATCTGTATTCGGTTTCCCGCCAGGCCAACCGGTTATAGAATCCCGAAGCATATAATATACCTGTAAGTTTATTTCGTAAGCATCACCTTTTTCAACCAACAGATCGCTTAAGCCATATTCATTGTAATCGCTGTTGGTTAAACTAAGCACTGGTTTTTTTAATCTCAACGCCATGTTTACCACAGCTTTCTTTATCATCTTTGGTGTCCAGTCACAATCACCAGTAAGCCAAGGCGATTTATTTCTGGTGAGTTCAGAAGCAGCAGCTTCATCTACAATAAATGTTACATCTTCATGATTTTGCAGCAATGAGGCAGGTACATATTCGCTGTCATCATCCTCCACCGCTTTTTTTATTACAGCAGCTTTTGCACTGCCCCATGCCATCAAAATAATTTTCTTTGATTGCAGAATAGTACTGATGCCCATGGTGATGGCCAGCCTTGGTACCTGTGAAATATTGGCGAATTCATATGCATTGGCAATCCTTGTTGAGTTGTCCAATGTGATCAATCTTGTTTTGGAATAAATACCTGAACCTGGTTCGTTGAAACCGATATGTCCGTTGTTACCGATTCCCAGAATCTGCAAATCAATTCCGCCTGCTTCCTTAATCATTTTTTCATATTGGCGGCATTGTTCCTTTATATTCTCTTTTGTTATTTCGCCATTGGGAATATGAATATTTTTTGGATTTATATCAAGATGATTAAACAAATTGGTTTGCATAAAGCGATTATAGCTCTGCAATGCTTTGTTATCAATCGGATAATATTCATCCAAGTTGAAAGTGATAACATTTTTAAAACTCAGCTTTTCCTCTTTATGTAATTTGATTAATTCTGTATATAAAGATTTTGGAGTGGAGCCTGTAGCCAAACCCAAAACACATTTTTCTTTTTTCTTTTGTTTTTCCCGGATGAAATCGGAAATCTGACGGGCAACAAATGCAGAGCCGTCTTTTGGAGAAGGGAAAACCTTTACCGGAATTTTTTCAAAGCTGTCAGAAAGATCAATCGCTCCAATCTTTTTTGCCATATGATTGTGTTGAGTCATAAAGATAACAATTTTGAAGGTTTTTGCTGCTATTTGCAGCAATTTGCAGTAAAATATATTAATAAGTATTAGTTCACTTCAATCTCATCAACAAAAAGCCAAGCTTTCTTACCTGCACCGGGGTTTTCTTCGGGAATTGTTCCCCAATTTGTTACTACTACTTTTACAAATTTTGCCGATGCTTTGTTGAAAGTCATGGTCATAGTACCTTTTCCACTTCCATTTTTGCTATGAAGAAAATCATCAGTCAGGCTGAGTGTATGCCAGGTGTTACCGTCTGTAGAACTAAATGCTTCTGCTGTTTGTGGTTGCCAAATCCAGCTTGAAGTTCTTTTAAACATATGAACTACTACTGAACTTATTTCCTGTATTTCACCCAGATCAATAATAGCTTCGCAATTGGTTCCGCTAAAACCAAGAAACTCTTTTGTTCTGGCAAAACCTTTTTCATTAATAACGCCGTTGACTAATGTAAATGCTCCATCGCCGGGATAATTTTTTGCAGCCTCAGTTGTGAGAGTTATTTTTTTGCCGGTGGCTTTGTTGATAGAAAAATTTTGATTTATTAAAAACATAAATCCATCTATCTTGTAGGCAGCAATCAAAGAATCTGATTTTACAATTCTAAGTGGAGCTTCATATATATCATTCACTTTTAGATCTTGGTTCTTTTGAGGAACATGTCCAGTAAAAATAGGATCATGGTTTTTAAGATTAACACTGATTTTCCATAGCACCCCATTATAATCTTCTGTAGGAAGAACCGTCGCTTTCAAATCAAAATACGCCTTACTATAATTTGCCCCCCACATTTCATAGCGTTTCATTTGTTCAGGTAATCGATTTTCAAAATTTTCCAAATTTCTATTCTCTTTTTGGCTCCACAGTATTTCACTCAACGCAGCCATTCGGGGAAAGATCATATATTCCACTTTCTGTTCATTACCAATATATTCTGTCCACACATTGGCCTGTGCACCGAGTATATATTTTCCTTCGCTTTCTGTCAATTCTTTTGGTATTGGTTCGTAAGCATACACTTTTTCAATGGGGTTGTAGCCACCGATTGTAACAGAGTCTTCATTCTCACTTTGTGAGTGGTCAAAATATAATGGGCTGCCGGGTGTCATAATCACCTTATGTTTTTGCTTGGCTGCTTCAATGCCGCCCGTTTCGCCCCGCCAGCTCATCACTACTGCATTGGGAGCAAGGCCGCCTTCCAGTATTTCATCCCAGCCAATTAACGTTTTGCCTTTGCTATTTAAATATTTTTCGATGCGTTGTACAAACCAGCTTTGCAATTCATGTTCGTCTTTCAATCCTAACTCTTTTATTTTTTTCTGACAGTTGGGGCACTGCTTCCAATGTGTCTTAGGTGCTTCGTCACCACCGATATGAAAATACTTTGAAGGGAACAAGGGAATTACTTCATTAATTACATTCTGTAAAAACAAAAAAGTAGAATCCTTGCCGGCACAAAAAATATCGTCAAACACTCCCCATGTTTCCTGCACCAATTTTATTCTGCCATCCTTTTGTTCTTCCACACTTTTATTAGAGATCATATTCTTTGGAATCTCAGTCGGCTTTTCAGGAAAGCAACTCAACCATGGGTATGCAGCAATAGCAGCACTGCCGTGCCCGGGCATTTCTATTTCTGGAATTACTTCTATAAACCTGTCCTTTGCATACTGCACTACTTCTTTTATTTCTTCCTGCGTATATGAGCCGCCGTAGGGAATATTATCATTACCTGTTCCCGGATAACGACCAATGATGGTGCCGTTTCTCCAGCCACCAATTTTTGTTAGCTCCGGATATTTTTTTATTTCAATCCGCCAACCTTGGTCTTCAGTTAGATGCCAGTGAAAAATATTGAGCTTATGATAAGCGAGGTAATCAATATATTTTTTTACAAATGAAACCGGAAAGAAGTGACGACAAACATCGAGGTGCATACCGCGGTAGGGAAAACGGGGGTAATCTTTTATAGAAAGTTGCGGAATTTTTAATTCAGCATTAGTATTTTGGTTTATGTTTTTTGAAGTTGGTAAAAGTTGAATTAAAGTTTGTATGCCATAAAAAAGCCCCTTTTTATCACCTTCAATCAATATGTGATTTTTATTAATTTCAATTGCATAAATTTCGTTTCTACTTAAAGTTCCAGCAAAACTAATATCTATTAAATTTTTTCCTTTTGCAGTAGAGGAAAGTTCACATAGAATGCCGTAATTTTTTTTTAAATATTCGGCTAAATAGTTTCCTATTTGTTTTGATTGCTCGCTATACCTAATTTTTGTTTCTCTGTTTAAATTAAAAAACCCTTCCTTCAATGTTAATTCTACTGGCTGCGGAATAATATTTACATCTTGTGCATTCGATACAAAAGAAAAAAGTAAAACTAAAGGCAAGAATATTTTTTTCATTTATTCAGGTATTTATCAATAAAGTCAGTAAGTGTGCATATAATTGTGTTTTCAAAAGTATGTAAGTCGAGTAAATCTTTATCACCTGTTATCAGATAATCTGCTTTTGCGTCCTTATCAAGAGCCAATAGAAAGTTGTCATTAGGATCCCGGCAAACTGAGACCGTTGATACCACTTGTATTTTAGCTACAGATAAATTATAGAAATTCCAGAATTGGCCTACTATTTCTGTATCTAAATATTTTTGTAATCTTTTTTTTAAAAGAGTTGCTTTTATTTCTTCTGTTAATTCCTATGAACTTAAAAAATTAAGGTGAGGCTGTGTAAGAATACCGGCAAAGTGGTTATTGAACTTTTTTATGATCAAGCTTATCCACCAGTTGGTGTCGGCAATGATGACTCTAGTCCTTTGCCATAACGTTCTTTTCTAACTTCCTCTACTACTGAAATAATTTCTTCATCAGTTGCATAGGCATTTGAGTTTTTATTTGCCAGATTTGCCAAAAAGATACCTCCTAATTTTCTTTTTTCATCTTCATTAAGTTGCAAATACTTAATATCTTTTTCTTTAGAAAAGGAAAGAAGCTGATTTAATTGATTTTCATCTTCAGCATAAAATAGTATTGCTTCCATAATTCTGAGTTTCTTTAAAGTTACAAAATCATCTCATTATAGGTAAACTAATACTCGATGGATTATTCCCATCATGATAAATCTTTATCGTTGCTTTTTTAAAATCTTCTGGCTTGGCTTCATAGATGTTCATAAACTGCTGCGGGTTGCGGTCAGCCAAAGGAAACCAGCTGCTTTGAATCTGTATCATCAATCGGTGACCTTTCTTAATTGTATGTGCCACATCAGGCAATGTAAATTCCACAGTTTCAATTTTGTTTGGTTTGAAAGGTTCTGGTATCGAAAAACTGTTTCTGAATTTTCCTCTCATAATTTCTCCACGAACCAACATCTGATAACCTCCCATTGGATAAGAGACCCCTCCCGACCTCCCCGAAGGAGTGGAGTTAGTCTCAGCATATTGAAAGTCGTCTGGAAATACGTCAATTACTTTTACCACAAAATCTGCATCGGTGCCACTGATGCTTACTTTCAGTTTAGCGATAACAGGCCCTGCTAAAGTCAGATCCTCTTCTAATGGATATGTTTGGAAAGTTAAAACATCAGGCCTGCGGGAAGCAAAACGTTGATCGTCGGTCATGTATTCTCTCGTTCTTCTGAAATGTACATCTTCTGTGTAAGGAACAGGATTTGCCGGATCGCTGATGTATTCAGATGGAATTCCTGCTTTTACATACGTTGGCAGATTCCATGACAATACACCATTAGGTGCTAAGTAAATTGGTCTAGGGTTTGTAGCTGCAGGCCAATGATCGAGATTTCTCCATTTATTTTCACCAGTAAAAAATATTGTGGCTTCTGATAATTTGAGGTCATTGCCTTTTCCTTTCAGGTAATAATTAAAGAAAGGAATCTCAATATTATTTTGATACCAGAAAGATGTGTTGCTGTCAAATTTTACATTTCCAAGTTGAGTTCCGTCGCCGCTGGCCCATTGACCATGATACCATGGACCCATTACTAATTTGTTATTTGCAGATGGGTTTTGTTTTTCAATGGCTTTGTACAAGTTCCATGCACCAAAACAATCTTCTGCATCAAACAATCCACCAACAACTAACATGGCAGGTTTAATATTATACATGGCAGTTCTTGCATCTCTGGCTTTCCACCAATCATCATAATTTGGGTGAGCATACATTTCATGCCAGAACTTTATACTATCACCCAATAATTCACCAAGTTTTTTTAACCCGCCTGCTTCGAGATAGAATTTATAATTATCCTTCACCGTAAAATTATATCCCGGCGAGCCGATAGTTGTTGGCTTTGGTCTTGGTTTACCAAACGAAGAATAAAAAGAAAATCCATCCATGGGAAAGAAAGCTCCATTATGATGAAAATCATCACCCATAAACCAATCGGTAACCGGCGCCTGCGGACTTACCGCTTTTAATGCCGGATGACTGGAAGCAGCAGCCATCGTAGAATAAAAACCGGGATAAGAAATACCAAATACACCTACATTGCCATTGTTACCCGATAGGTTTTTCACCAACCAATCAATCGCATCATAGGTATCACTTGCTTCATCGGTTTCAGTGCCAGATTTATTTTTATTAAATGGACGAACATCCGCAAACTCACCTTCACTCATCCATCTTCCTCTTACGTCTTGTGTAACGATGATATAATTTTCTCTGGTATAATATTTCCAGTAACGTTCCCATAGCCTTGAATTAAAAGCAGTACCATATGGAGCACAGGAATATGGTGTTCTTGTCATGAGGATCGGATGCTTTTCACTTTTGTCTTTCGGCATGTATATCGAAGTAAAAAGCTTTACTCCATCTCGCATTGGAATGTATTGTTCCAGTTTGGTGTAGTTATCTTTTATCCAGGCAGAATCCTGTTCATATTGGGCAGAAAGAAGATGTACATAAAGAAGGAGTAGGAGTGTAGTCAGTATTTTTCTCATAGTTGTTATTTTGATGGTTTAAATTTAGGCTATATCAATAAACTTACCTTAATTTTCTACAATAGCTAGAACGACGAAGTTTATGATATAGCCCGGGCAGAATAATAAATTACATTTACATTATGCAAACAAATACAGAAGTCATCACCAAATTCTATTCTGCTTTTGAAAAGCTGGACTATGAAACGATGAATAGCTGCTATAGTGATGATATTGTATTTAATGATCCGGTATTCGGTTTGTTGCGGGGTGATGAAGTAAGATATATGTGGGAGATGCTTTGTAAAAATGCAAAAGACTTTTCATTGAACTTTTCTACTATAGAATTATTAGATGAAGAATATGCTACCTGTAAATGGGTGGCAACGTATACTTTTTCAAAAACAGGCAAGAGAGTGGTCAATCATATAAAAGCCTATATGCTGCTGAAAGATGGAAAGATCGTTGAGCACAGCGATGCATTTAAATTAAGTAAATGGGCAGCACAGGCTTTGGGGTTCAAAGGAATTCTATTGGGTTGGTCTGGATATTTTAAGAAAAAGATTCAGCAGAATGCGAGGAAGAATCTGATAAAATTTATTGAGCAAAAAAACAAGTGAATAGTTAATGGTCAATTGTGAATAGATTCTGTAACCATAAAGCTCTATTGACTATTCACTACTGACCATTCACCAATTAATCTTCCAACACTCCGAACTTACCAGCTTTCACATCTGCAATTGCTTCTTCCAGTTCTTTCGTTGTATTCATCAGAAATGGACCATATTGTGCAATTGGCTCATCAATTGGCTCGCCAGATAAAACCAGCAAAATTGCATCTTCGCTTGCCTGAATGGAAATCAGTTCTCCTTTATTTCCAAATAATACAAAATGATCGGCTGAGGCAGTTTCATTATTGATTATCACAGTTCCTTCCACTACTAAAATTCCAGTATTATCTGTTTCAGAAAATTTGAAGTCGATCATTCCGTCTTTTTTCAACTTTGCGTTATATACCTGAATGGGAGTAAAGGTAAATGCAGGCCCTTTTGCATTGTCATATTCCCCTGCTATAATTTCAATTACACCTTTGTCATCGGATAATCGATATTTTCCCATCATTTCATTAGTGATCTCCTGGTATTTAGGGGCAGTCATTTTATACTTTGCAGGAAGATTGACCCACAATTGCACCATTTGAAACATACCACCTTCTTTAGCAAAAGTTTCTTCATGATATTCTTTATGTAGTAATCCTGATGCTGCCGTCATCCATTGCACATCGCCTTCGCCAATTATGCCGCTATTGCCTGCACTGTCATGATGTGCAATGCGACCATGATATGCAATCGTTACTGTTTCAAACCCACGATGTGGATGAACGCCGACGCCTCTTGGTTTATCAGTTGGCGGGAATTCCACTTTGGAATTATAATCCATTAAAAAGAATGGACTCATTCTTTGCTCTGAGATTCTTCCACCGGGGAAAAATCCATGTACTCTAAATCCATCACCAACCATATGTGGTGCAGGTGGTGGAATAATTGCTTCGATTGATTTGATATTGTTATTCATAAAAACTCCTTTTTAATTTTTGATTTAAACCGTAATTTTTTCTTCAACTAATTTTTCAGCTAGCCAAAAGAACTCAGAAATAAAATTATGCACTGCATTCTGGAAACTTTCATCAATCAGTTCTCCCTGCTCATTAAATTTTTTATCAACTGCTGGTGTTATCAATAAATATGGTGATGCAATCCCAAATAACGCAGGAACTAATTGTAGTAGTTGCTGCGAGGCTCGAATACCGCCCATAGCACCCGGAGATGCGGTTACAATTCCAAAAGGTTTGTGATGTCTTTTTGGAAAATGATCTAATAAGTTTTTTAAAGCTGGTGAGTAGCCGCCATTGTATTCAGGGGTTAATAGTATGTAGGCATCAGCTTCAAAGATCCGTTTAGCTAATGGCTGAAATTCTATAGGTGCCTTATCAACAGACACCCAAACCGATTGAACTGGTGGAACAGTCCAGTCTTTCATATCAATTATATCAACTTCATGTTCAGTTGTTTCTTTGATTTGATTCTTAAGGTGTATTGCAACTCTTCTTGTTACACTGTTTATTCTTGGGCTTCCTGATATAATTTCTATTTTCATTTTTTTGTTTGAGATACAAAGATAAATAATCAATGTTTAAACATCAAATATAATTTACAGTCAATTTGTTAATCCTTTTTTTGGCGGATTTTGAAGTGGAAACGGTTAATTTCGATTAGCTAAATAAAAACAATGGTAAACAGAAGAAAGTTCATCAAAGCATCTGCATTCAGTTCAATGGCATTGACCATAGGTAAAGTTGGGGCTTGCAATACTAATTCCCTTCCGGTAAAAGGCAAACCTGTTGTTATTTCCACCTGGGATGCTGGTTTGAGAGCTAATAAAGCTGCATGGGATGTATTAAAGGATGGTGGCAGGGCTTTGGATGCAGTTGAAAAAGGTGTGATGGTTACAGAAATTGAACAGAATTGTTGTGTAGGTCTCGGAGCAAATCCAGACAGAGATGGTTTTGTAACATTGGATGCTTGCATTATGGATGAATTTTCTAATTGTGGAAGCGTAGCTTTTTTAGAAAGAATAAAACATCCTGTATCTGTTGCAAGAAGGGTAATGGAAAAAACGCCGCATGTAATGCTAGTAGGAAGCGGAGCACAACAGTTTGCCGTTGCAGAAGGCTTTCCATTGGAAGAACAAAAACTTTCGCCTGATGCACAAAAAAATTATGATAACTGGCTAAAGAAATCTGAATACAAACCACCTGCAATAAATGTTGAATCAAAACAAGGTCACGGACCTTTTGCGCCACATAAGTTAGATAGTGGCGAATGGAACCATGATACAATTGGAATGGTAGCAATGGATGCAAATGGAAATTTGAGTGGAAGTTGTACTACAAGTGGAGCAGGGTTTAAAATGCGAGGTCGTTTGGGTGATTCACCCATCATTGGGGCCGGCTTATTTGTTGATAATGAAATAGGAGCCTGCACGGCAACGGGACAAGGCGAAGACGTTATCCGTGTAGCGGGTTCGCATACGGTGGTTGAATTAATGCGGCAAGGTTTTTCTCCTGAAAAAGCTTGTAAGACTGCCATTGAAAGGATAATGCGGATAAAAGGAGACAAGGCAAAAGATATTCAGGTGGCATTTTTGGCTGTTAATAAAAAAGGAGAAGTTGGGTCATTTGCAATACATAAAGGGTTTAGTTATGCAATTAAAACAAATAATATTGAAGAAATGGTGGATTCAAAATTTATAATGGAGTAAATTCATTTTTTATGCCAGGAACTTTTTATCAACTGTATATTCAAATCGTTTTTGCTGTGAAAGGAAGAGAAAATCTGATCAGCAAAAACTGGTGTGAGGATTTGCATAAATATATTGCAGGAATTATTAAAGGCAAAAATCAAAAATCGATTATTGTAAATGGTATGCCTGATCATATTCATGCATTTGTTGGATTAAGGCCAGCAATGGCTATTGCTGACTTGGTAAGAGATATTAAGAATAATTCATCCAATTTTATTAATGATAAAAAATTTGTGAAAGGAAAATTTTCATGGCAGGAGGGATATGGAGCTTTTTCATACTCTCATTCGCATATTGGAAAAGTATATGATTACATTTTAAATCAAGAAAAGCATCATCAAAAATTATCTTTTAAAAATGAGTATCTGGAATTATTAAGGAGGTTTGAAATTGAGTATGATGAAAAGTATTTGTTTGATTGGTATGATTAAAAGTTAAGACTTTCTTTCGAATTCATTCTTTTTGATTCAAATTTGTATTAATCATCTATGTCACCCTTTCAGGGTTTTTGTTACTTTGGGGTTTATTTCTATAATAATAGCACTCCTTTGGAGTTTTGATTGCCGCTTATTAATAATAATTTTAAGAACTTTGGAGTTAATATTTAATAAACCACGTATTAGCCAGAATAAAAAAAATTGAAGAAGGCAATAAAAATAAATGCCATTTTAAGAAAAGCTAAAAGCCCGAAAGGCTGAAATTTTTATAATCAATAACATTAAAGAATAGAACTTAATCCCGAAGGGGTGACATAGATTATTTAAAATATGGAAACAGAAAAGTACATAATTGAAATTGCTACCTCAGATTTTGCAACAACAAAATCTGCCGTAGAAGGTGGCGCAGACAGAATTGAACTTTGTGCCAATCTTGCAGAAGGAGGAACGACTCCTTCTTACGGAACTATAAAACAATGCAGAGAAGCATTTAATATTCCTTTATATCCGATCATAAGATCAAGAGGCGGCGATTTCCTATATACAAAAGATGAGTACGAAAATATGTTGCAGGATGTAAAACTTTGCAAACAACTCGGTTGTGATGGTATAGTGATTGGTTTATTGAATATGGATGGCTCTATTGATATAGTTCGTACTGCCCAATTAATTGAAGCCGCTTATCCACTTGGTGTAACCTTTCACCGGGCATTTGACAGATGTAAAAATCCTTTTGAAGCAATGGAGCAATTAATTGAAATTGGTTGTGAGAGAATTCTGACTTCAGGTCAGCATCCTTCTGTTGTGGATGGAGTTGACTTAGTTGTTGAATTAAATAAAGTAGCCGATGACAGAATTATTATAATGCCGGGAAGTGGTGTACGGAAAGAAAATATAAAAATGCTGGCTGAGAAAACTGGTTGTGTTGAATTTCATTCTTCATTAAGAGGAAAGGAGAGAAGCAAGATGGAGTTTGTGCATGAGGCGTTTAAAGATTCGGCGGAGAGTTATACGAATAATGCGATTAATTCATCCGAAGTAAAGGAATTACGAGATGCTCTTATTAAGGAATAATGATAGACTTGGTTTGTGTTGTATAAGCTGAGAATAATCCTAAAGCTCCCCCATTTATTCCATTTGGCGGATTAGATGGTGTAGTGCCGCCTCCCGGACCATCAGTTTGTGCCTGCGACAACGTAAAATAATAAGTATAACTATTTGAATCAATACACCGCATTTCCACTTGTACATTATCACCAGGCTTAATTTCAATATCATTGGAAAATAAAGGTCTTGCATATACTTGTCCATTACTTACATTATCATTGTCGACGATATATGTTTTATCCAACACATTATTTATTTTAATTACAAAATGATAATTATTACCTGTAACTATTGGATCTACAAATATTGGAATTACCGTATAAATTATTGTGCCTCCAAATTGTATTGGATTATATTTTAAAGAATCAAGTAAAACATTTTGTGGCATTGTGCTTTTGGCATTATAAGTTTTTCCTTCTGCAATTACAGTTAAAGAATATGTTCTTCCGCTTATACCCTGTAACGCATTTGTTTTATAAATTCCATTGGAAGTATATGCAAGTGTGTCTTTTTGCCCGGCGTTGTCAGTAATTATAACTGTTGCATTATTTACAACAGGATAAACACTGGGTTCTGCAAAACTTACTGTTTTAGTAAGCTTTACGAAATAAGGCCCGGGTTTATTTGTAATGTTTCCTTCTATAACTAATGTTGGATTGTTAATTCCTAAATTAAGGTCAACAACTTTTTCGCAACTTGTAAAAAGTATGGATAAAATAATTATATAAAAAGGTAATCTCATCTTACTGTAAATTTTAAAATTTGAAATTGTAAGTTATCCCTGGCACCCATCGAAAAAGTGATGTTTGTAATGCTTCTGTTTTTGTTGGATCATCAGGATTATCTCTGAAAGTGATAGTGTAGGCATTCTCTCTTCCATATACATTGTACAAACCAAAATTCCAGGAGCTTTGAAAACGCCGACCAGGTTTTTTCTTTTCATAGGTAGCCCCAAAATCCAGTCGATGATAAGCAGGTAAACGGTTAGTATTTCTGCTTGCATATTGATATACTGTAACGCCGTTCAGGTTAAATTTTCCAGTAGGAAATGTTACTGCATTGCCCGTCTGGTAAATAAAAATTGCTGAAAGTGTCCAATGCTTAGTTAATTCAAAAATGCCTACAATCGATACATCATGCGTTCTGTCCTGCCTTGCATTATACCATTCATTATTATTGATACCGTTTATTTTTCTTTCGGTTTTTGACAAAGTATAACCTACCCATCCGTTAAGCTTACCTGTTTTCTTTTTAAACAGTAACTCCCAACCGTAAGCCCTTCCTTTTCCATATAACAATTCGCTTTCTATATCAGTTACCGTTTGAATATCGGCTCCTTCTTTATAATCTATCTGGTTTTGCATATCCTTATAGTACACTTCTGTATTAAATTCGTAATTGTTATTACTAAAATTTCTGCTGTAGCCGAGGCTTACTTGGTCCGCAATTTCAGGTTTAGTATTATAGCTGTTACCAAGCCATTGGTCGGTGGGGTTTCCTCCTGTAGAGTTGCTCATTAAATGCAGATTTTGGATATTGCGGGAGTAACCTGCTTTAATACTGCTTACATCATTAATACGGTAGTTACTGGTAATACGAGGTTCAGCATTGTAGTACGTTTTACCAGTTTCTCCATCAGCTAAAATAAGAGTTCCAGATTTTACTCCATTATCATAAATGTTATAGGTATCGCCACCCAAAATTGTATATGCTGAAAACCGAAGGCCGTAATCAATACTTAATTTATCAGTTGCTTTATAATTATCACTCATATAAACGGCAGTTTCTAATCCTTTACGTCCTTTCTTAGAATTAAAATTACTGATGGTGCCACTAAATCTTGTAGGTGTAATGGTATGATGTATGGCATTAAAACCGAAGCGAACCGAATGTTTTGGGTTTACGTAATAAGAAAAATCCTGTTTTAAATTCCAGTCTTTAATATTGGAGTTAATATTGAAATTAGTTTCATCATCCTTAATATTTATGTTGTAATCATAGTTGCTGTAAATAACAGAAGTATTCGAGAAAAGTCTGGAATTCCAAATACTGTTCCATCTTAAAGTTCCGGTGGAGTTTCCCCAATTAGTGTTGAACGTATTACCTAGACCTAAAACATCTCTTCCAAAATAGCCTGAGAAATAGATTTTGTTTTTATCATTAATACGATAATTTGCCTTTGCATTTAGATCATAAAAAAATAATCTTGAATCACTGAAATCGGGAGATAGTTTTAGAAAAATGTCTGCATAAGTCCTTCTTCCACTTATTAAAAATGATGATTTGTCTTTTTGAATAGGCCCTTCAATACTCAGACGGCTACTGATGAGTCCAAGACCACCGGTAACATTGTAGCCTTTATTATTTCCTTCTTTCATTTTTACATCCAATACAGATGATAAACGACCACCATATTGTGCAGGACTATTACCTTTTATAATAGTAGCATCTTTTATGGCATCACTATTAAAAGTGCTGAAAAAACCTAACAAATGAGAGGCGTTATAAACTGGTGCTTCATCTAAGAGAATCAGGTTTTGGTCGGTAGCACCACCTCGAACACTAAATCCATTGCCACCTTCTCCATTGGATTTTATACCTGGCAGTAATTGCATTGTTTTAATAATATCCTTCTCTCCAAAGATGACGGGTATTTTAGCAATCTCATTCATGTTGAGTATTTCGGTTCCCATAATGGGTTTTCGGAGGTTATCATCTTTTCTTTTACCGGAAATTATTACTTCCTCTAATTGGTTTTTATCTACCAGTTCCCAATTGATGGTTATATTACTATCTAAGTTGATGGTTTGAGTTGCTTCGGAATATCCAACGTAAGACACTTTAAAAGTATAGTTGCCTTTTGGAAGCAGCAACGAATAAAAGCCATATTCATTAGATAGAACACCAATGTTTGATTTTTCAGCTATTGTTAATGAAGCGCCTTGGAAAAATTCACCTGTTCTTGCCTCTTTAATAATACCGCTGATGGTATATTTTTCTTGTGTACTTGCTGAACTAATAAAAACGAGTACTGCAAGAAGTAAACTTAAAAACCGTGGCATTTGACTATTTTGTATTGTGTGAAGATATTATGGATTAAGTACAAAAATTTGTAAACTTCTACAATGAAAAAGAGAAGGGTGATGAAATGGTATTCATATGTTAATTTTTTCTGAATTAAAGTAAACTGGTGTATTCTATAATTATTAGAAGTTGCTGATTTGTTTTAAACAGTATTTTTAGATGTTTGTTCACCGTGATAGACAATATTTTAAATTACTGAGACCGAAAACGTTTATTTTGAGGAAGAGCTACAATTTTATATTGGGAATATTATTTGTTGCAATTTGTTTTTCAAATCATAATTATTTATACTGCCAAAATACACCTCCTCTAAGAGTCTTAACATATGGGATGGCATTTCGATATGATGATGAACAATCAAGAGTTTGTATGGAAAAAAAGGATGGGTTTGAAAGATATTCAGCTGCAGGATGTACAGTTACTGAGAGTTTACTTGATAGTATAAAAAGAAATAATGATTCTGTGGATATGATCCTGGAAAAAAAACTTGGACACAGTTGGAAAGTTAAGTTTGAAGATGAAGTGAACAGGCTTTTTTAGAAATGAAAAAAAGACCAATAGCAATAGTGGAAAAGTTGAGTATTTTTAGAGATTTTCAAAATAACCCAAAAAAGGATGAAGGAATACCTGACTATAGGATTGAGGAAACTGATAGTAATACCCTCTAATTAAAAGCGTATCAAAAAATATATGATAACGGAAAAATTATTGAAAGAGAATTCTTTGTCTTCAAAGTAAATTTGAAATCAAACAAGGTAATTGTAGAAAACAATACCCTCATAGAATCCGAGTATTATTATTGACTCTATATCTTCAATCGCTTCATATACTCCGCATTTGCTTCCACAGCTTTTAAAGGTGTAGTACCAGCATAAGCTTCTTGTTCTACGATATAATGTTTCATACCATTGGCTTTGGCCGTGCTCAATACTTTAGGCCAGTCAATAGTTCCAGTTCCAAGGTTTACAGAGTTTAAGCTATTGTTTTTCACAGGAGTTTTGCTTCTGTCTTTTACATGGCAAAGTGTAAAGCGATTTTTATGTTTTTTCAGCCATGCTTCCGGATTTTCGCCTGCGACAACTACCCAATAAATATCCATTTCGAATTCTACTAAAGTGGGGTTAGTGTTATCTAATAAAACATTCTGGCCAAGCTGACCTTCCAATAATTTAAAGGAGTAATCATGATTGTGAAAAGCAAAACCGATACCATTTTGTTTACACAATTCACCTTTCTTATTAAAGTCTTCAGCCATCTTTTTATAATCATCAATTGTTTTGTTGGTGCCTTCCCAAGGATAGATTAGATATTTCATTCCTATTGCTGCTGCCTCTGCCGCTTTCTTTTCAAAGTCTTTCGATATATCACAATGGCTGGAAACAATTGTCATTCCCAAATCGTCCATGTATTTTTTGAAGTCTGTATGTGTCATTCCCCAGAACATGCCTTTTGCACCTTCGTAACTTTCTATTTGTTTGTAACCAAAATCAGCAATTTTCTTTAATATACCTTTTGGGTCTTTAGGCAAATCATCTCTGAGTGTATATAATTGAATACCGAAATCAATTGCCTTCTTTCCGCTGCTACATGTTTCGAGTAATGAAATGCCGCTGAGGCTTGATAGCATTAAACCGCCTGTAAGGCCACCAGTTGTTTTTATAAATTTTCTTCTGTTGTATTGCATACAATTTTCTTTAATATTATTCAGCCCATGCTTTGTCGCCTTTAGCATATGGAAATGTTCCATCATATTTACCAGGCACAGGAATATGGCGTAAGGTTTCAGTCATTCCTGTTTCAGAAGAATAGAAGCCGAGTAATGTCAACTGTTTCATCATAGTGTAATAATGTTTTGGCGATGCCACAAAATTATACGGCCTTCCTTTCTGCTTAAATTCTTCCCGTACAGGTTTGTCTTTTTCAGACACTGCTTTATTAAATCCTTTCGCTTCCTTTTCCAACGATACTAAAAAATCATGCCGCTGTTGTGGACTACAATCCATAAAAATTTTATCGTTTGCTTTTTTACAAGCTTCTTCAAATGTGTTTAGCCCTTTCATAAAAGCATCTTGCTCTGCTTGTGTATAACAATCAGTCACCATTACTTTCATAAACTCACCCACTTTTGCAGCTTTGGCACCAGGAGTTGCAGTTGCGGGAATAATTGTTTCACCAATTTCATCGAGCAATGCAATATTGGTTGCAGTAAATCCGGCACCTGTTTTTGCTCCGGTTTTGCATCCTGTAAGAAAAACTTCTCCCCCAATTATAACACCGCCTGTAAGAACGGCAATCATTTTTAAAAGTTCTCTTCTGTCCATGTTGTATTATTTTATAAATTTCCTTTTTTTAATTCGTTCACAGCAAAATCAGCAGCTCTAGCTGTTAATGCCATATACGTTAATGATGGATTTACACAGCTTGCACTTGTCATACAAGCTCCGTCGGTTACAAATACATTCGGTGCATCCCAAACCTGGTTGTTGCCATTTAGCACAGATGTTTTCGGGTCACGGCCCATGCGGGCAGTTCCCATTTCATGAATGCCCATTCCCACTTCATATCCGGAGTCATTCGTATTTACATCTTTTACTCCTGCGGCTTCGAGCATTTCTTTTGCATCATTCATCATATCTACCCGCATCTTTTTTTCATTCTCTTTTATTTCAACATCCATATCCAGCACAGGTAAGCCCCATTTATCTTTTACATTTTTGTTTAAGCTGATTTTATTTTCATGATATGGCAGCATTTCACCAAAGCCAGTAATGCCTATTCCCCAATTGTCAGATGGTACACTCAAGGCATTTTTTAAATCAGCACCAATTGTCATTTCGGCAATCTCCACTCCACGGCCGCGGCCGGCGCCACCCTGATATCCAAAACCTCTTAGGTAATCTCTTTTATCATTATAAATATTTCTGAAACGTGGAATGTAAATACCGGTTGGGCGGCGGCCATAAACATATTTATCATCATAACCTTCTACCTTACCTCCCGCACCTAAACGAAAATGATGATCCATCACATTGTGCCCCAACTCTCCACTACTGCTGCCCAATCCATCAGGCCATATATCAGAAGCCGAATTCATTAAAACCCAACTAGAATTAAATGACGAAGCACAAACAAAAACAATTTTTGATTTGAACTCATAGGTTTTATTATCCATTGCATCTAAAATCTCAACACCTGTTGCTTTCTTTTTGTCTTTATCATACAATATTTTTGTTACAATAGAAAACGGACGTAGTGTAAGGTTGCCTGTTTTCATTGCTGCAGGTAATGTAGAAGACTGTGTACTGAAATATCCACCAAAAGGGCAACCTCTCCAGCAACGGTTACGGTACTGGCAATTCGTTCTGTCGTGATGTGGTTGTGTAATATTGGCACTGCGGCCAATAAACATATGGCGACTACCTTTGTAATGTTGTTTTATTTTTTGTGCAACATCTTTTTCTACAATATTCATTTCCATGGCTGGCATAAAATCACCATCTGGTAATACATCCAATCCTTCTTTGCTTCCTTGTATGCCGGCAAATTTTTCAGCATGGCTATACCATGGAGCAATATCTTCATAACGGATAGGCCAGTCAACGCCAATTCCTTCTTTAGCATTGGCCTCAAAATCCCATTTATTAAAACGATAGCTTTGGCGACCCCAAGTTAAAGAACGACCACCAACATGATAACCTCGATACCAGGAAAAAGGTTTTGTTTCGGTGTAAGGGCTTTCTTTATCTTTTACCCACATATCCAGCACCGTTTCATTAAGGGGATAATCTCTTTTAAGTACAGGATAATCTTCAATCATCTGCTGGGTTCGACTTCCACGGTGTGGAAACTCCCAACTTTCTTTATTGGCTGTTAGATAATCTTTAATGTGTTCCAAATTACGGCCTCTTTCAAGCATGATTACTTTCAAGCCTTTTTCTGTAAGTTCTTTTGCAGCCCAGCCACCACTAATGCCTGAGCCAATTACAATTGCATCATATGTATTATTATCTGACATAGTATTAATTAATATTTAATATTG
Source organism: Chitinophagaceae bacterium (assembly GCA_039927535.1). Classification (GTDB taxonomy): domain Bacteria; phylum Bacteroidota; class Bacteroidia; order Chitinophagales; family Chitinophagaceae; genus JJ008. The sequence goes on from JBDSUW010000180.1 coordinate 19,180, forward strand.
AATATTTTATACATCGCAAATCTTTATTGCTTTTTTTAACGCAGCTATCTTATCTGAATTTTCTTTTCCCGTAGGAATAAATTCCTGCGCCACATAGCCTTTATAGCCTGTTGAAACAATCGCCTTCATAATGGCTGGATAATATAACTCTTGGGTTTCGTCAATTTCATGTCGTCCTGGTACCCCTGCAGTATGATAATGACCGAAGTACTGATGATTATCTTTTATAGTTCGTATCACATCGCCTTCATCTATTTGCATATGGTAGATATCATAGAGAATCTTAAAATTTGCAGAGCCAATTCTTTTACATAGTTCAATAGCCCATTTTGTATTGTCGGCCATGTAGTCTTTATGATCTACTTTGCTATTAAATACTTCTATTTGAATGGTAACACCATTTTTTTCCGCTAAACCGATTACTTGTTTTATTCCTTCTGTCATATTCTTCAAGCCTGTTTCATCATCCATACCTTTTTTGTTGCCGCTAAAGCAAATCAGGTTTTTATAACCGGCTGCGGCCACCAATGGAATTGCTTCTGTAAAATTTTTTATTAATTCAGGATGAAAGGATTTATTGTTCCAGCCCTCTGTTAAACTTATTTTCCCGTTGGTGTAACACATGGAGCAAGTGAGACCATGCTTTTGAATAGTTGGCCAATCTTTTGGCGCCAGTAAATCAATTGCAGAAAGCTTTAATTTTTTTATTACCTGGCAAAATTCTTCCAGCGGCAAGAAGTTGTAAGTCCAGTAGCAAACAGAATGGTTGATATTGCCTTTGAGTTTACTTTCGTTTTCAATACCTGTAGCTTTTAATAAAGTGGGAGTAATAACAAGTCCCGCAGCTCCTGCTGCCATTTTTTTAAGCAAAAGCCGCCTTGATTGAAGGTTACCCATTGTTAATTTTTTTATCATCTTTAAAAGAAATCGCAAATAATAACATTACTGCTGCTGCAATTGCAGAAGGAATCAACCATATCATTTTATAATCAAACCCGGTTTCTGTTTTGTAAGCATCTGTAATCATGCCAGCTATTTTAAAGCCAATAAGCATTCCGATTCCATATGTTGCAAGGGTTATTAATCCTTGTGCAGCACTTTTATATTTCTCACCAGCTTTTGAGTTAGTGTATATCTGACCAGAAACAAAAAAGAAATCATAACAAATTCCATGAAGAGCTATACCAGCAATTAGCATAAAGCTTAGTTCTCCTGCATTTCCAAAAGCAAAAAGTAAGTACCGTAATGCCCAAGCAAGCATACCTATCAAAATTGTTTTCTTAAAACCAAACTTTGAAAAGAAAATGGGTAATGCTAGTAAGAACAACACTTCAGAGACCTGGCCGATTGTCATTTTCCCAGTCGGGTTTGTCATTCCGATATTTGCAAGAAAAGGATTTGCATTTTGATAGTAGAAGGCAAGTGGAATACAAATTAATATGGAGGCAATAAAAAAAATCAGAAAGTTTTTATCCTTTAATAGTTTGAGAGCATCTAATCCTAAAAGTTGCCCTACACTTACTTTTTCTCCTGTTGATTTAGCCGGAGGAGTTTTTGGTAATGAAAAACTAAACAGCCCTAAAACCAATGCTGCAATACCAGATAATAGGAAAGTGTTTTTCAACATCCCCTTAGCTACGTTTTCTTGAGAGTCCCAATGAAAGGCAAAGCTTATTAATAACCCGGCTACTATCCATCCCAATGTTCCAAATACTCGGATAGTAGAAAATTCTTTTTCGGGATCTTTCATCTGGTTAAATGAGACAGAATTTACAAGTGCAAGCGTTGGCATGTAAAGAATCATATATCCTAAAGCGTAAGGATAAAATGCAGTTACATCTTCCGCATTGTACATCAAATACATCAAGCCTGCACCAAGAATATGTAAAACACCTAATATTTTTTCGGCATTAAAAAATCTGTCTGCAATAAGTCCGATAATAAAAGGAGCAATGATAGCCCCCCAGGATTGAGTGGAAAATACCTGCCCAATCTTTCCGCCATCTGCCTGAAGATTTGCACCAAGAAAAGTTCCTAACGTAACAAACCATGCACCCCAGATAAAAAATTCAAGAAACATCATTACAGATAACTGGAAACGAATTGTTGGTTTCATAATCAAGCCTTGTTAGATTAGAGTTAGTTTTTCGAAATATACCGTTAGAAAACTAAATGTACTATTTTTAATAACAGATTCATGTATCATCAACACATTTTTTAGTAGATATATATTAACATCAATTCAAAATGGCAGATAGAAAAATAAGAATGGGAATGATTGGTGGTGGGCCCGGCGCTTTTATCGGTGCAGTGCACCGTATGGCAGCAAATCTTGACGGAGAAATAGAACTGGTAAGCGGATGCTTTAGTAGCGATCCAAAAAAATCAAAACAGACAGGTAAGGAATTGTATTTATCTGCTTTTAGAGTGTATGGCTCTTATAAGGATATGATACACCTTGAAAAAAGCTTACCAGATAATGAAAGAATGGATTTTGTAAGTATTGTAACGCCAAACCATTTACATTTTGAACCGGCAAAACTGGCATTGGAAAATGGTTTTCATGTAGTATTGGATAAGCCAATGACACTTACACTTAAAGAAGCTAAACAACTAAAGGATATTGCTATAAGACATGACAGGTTAATTTGCTTAACGCATACTTATACTGGATATCCCATGGTAAAGCAAGCGAGACAGATGGTTAAAAAAGGATTATTTGGCACAATAAGAAAAGTAATTGTGGAATATCCGCAAGGATGGCTTAGTACTGCATTGGAAAATACGGAACAGAAGCAGGCATCTTGGAGAACAGATCCAAAACGAAGCGGCATTGCAGGAGCAATGGGAGATATCGGAACTCATGCATTCAATCTGGCTGAATATGTTGCCGACCTTGCAACAACTAAAATATGTGCAGATTTGAATACAGTTGTAAAAGGAAGAAAGCTTGATGATGACGGAGCTGTATTACTAAAATTTGACAACGGAGCCAGTGGTGTATTATTTGCAACGCAGATAGCAGCTGGTGAAGAGAATAATATTAAAATAAGAGTTTATGGAGAAAAAGGGGGTATTGAATGGAAACAGGAAAATGCAAATACGCTGTTAGTAAAATGGCTCAACAAACCAACGGAGATATATAGAACTGGTAATGATTATCTGCATTCTTTTGCAAAACATAACACCAGAACTCCTGCAGGTCATCCAGAAGGATACCTAGAAGCATTTGCCAACCATTACAGGAATTTTGCACTGACATTAAAAGCAATGTTGAATAATCGAAAAGCTAAAGCAGAGAGTCTTGATTTTCCTGGGGTAGAAGATGGAATACGAGGTATGGCATTTATAGAAAATGTTGTTTCATCATCAAAAATAAAAGAGAAGTGGCAAGTCTTTAAGATTTAATAAAAGTAATCTCAAGTATATGACAACGATTAAAGGGCCGGGAATTTTTCTTGCACAATTTTTAGGAGAAAAAGCTCCTTACAATAATTTAAAAGGAATTTGTGCTTGGGCGGAAGAGTTGGGTTATAAATCTGTACAAATTCCCACTTGGGACAGCCGGTGTATTGATTTACAAAAAGCTGCGGAAAGTAAAACATATGCAGACGAAATAAAAGGTATTGTAAACGATAGTGGATTGGAAATTTCAGAGTTGTCAACACATTTACAAGGTCAGTTAATTGCTGTACATCCTGCTTATGATACGTTGTTTGATGGATTTGCACCTGAAAACTTAAGAGGGAATCCAAAAGCAAGAACTGAATGGGCGGTGCAACAACTGAAATATGGAGCAAAGGCTTCGCAAAACATGGGGTTAACGGCACATCCTACGTTTAGCGGTTCATTATTATGGCATACTTTTCATCCTTGGCCACAACGGCCAGAAGGATTGGTGGAAGAAGGTTTTAAAGAATTGGGAAAAAGATGGATGCCTATATTGAATTATTTTGATGAATGTGGAGTTGATGTTTGTTATGAAATTCATCCGGGAGAAGATTTGTTTGATGGTATTACTTATGAAATGTTTTTAAAAGAAGTGAACTATCATCCAAGAGCTTGTTTATTATATGATCCGTCTCATTTTGTTTTGCAACAATTAGATTATTTGCAATACATCGACCATTATCATGAACGAATAAAAGCATTTCATGTAAAGGATGCAGAGTTTAATTCAACCGGAAAGCAAGGTACATTTGGTGGTTACCAAAGTTGGATAAACAGAGCCGGGCGATATCGTAGCCCAGGGGATGGCCAAGTTGATTTTAAAACTATTTTCAGCAAACTGACACAATACGATTATTGTGGTTGGGCGGTGATGGAGTGGGAGTGTTGTTTAAAACATTCTGAAGATGGTGCAAAAGAAGGTGCACAGTTTATTCAGCAGCATATTATTCGTGTAACTGATAAAGCGTTTGATGATTTTGCAGGTGTAAAAAATAATATTGAAACAAATCGTAAAATATTAGGTTTAGGTTAAGTATAATTTATTAAGTAAATTGCAATTAAAATATATTATTATGAAAAAAGTTATTTTATCTTTTGCAATAGGAATTTTATTGATTTCTTGTGGAAATAATAGTGATGACAAGAAGACAACAGAAGAAACAACTGAGACTAAAACAGATGCGCCAACAACTTCAGATCTTTCAAGCAATCCTGATTACCAAACAGGTCTTGGCTTAGTTGCTAAAAGTGATTGTCTTACTTGTCATAAAGTTGATGAAACATTAACAGGCCCTCCCTATAGGGATGTAGCGAATAAATATGCAAGTATGTCAGATACGATTGTTACCCATCTTGCCGGAAAAATAATAAAAGGTGGTTCTGGTGTTTGGGGTGAGATTGCAATGACACCACATCCAACCGTTTCGCAAGGCGATGCAGAAGCGATGGTTAAATATATTTTGTTATTAAAAAAATAAAAATTGATGTATAAATTAATGGTTGTGGCTATACTTTCCACCACAATACTTTCCTGTAATTCTGCAAAGCAAACCATGACAGTAAATAAGTTAACTGCTGTTGAAAAAAATGAAGGATGGAAATTATTATTTGATGGAAAAACAACCAAAGGGTGGCATAAATATGGTGGAACTCCTGTTGGGTCTGCCTGGAAAGTAAAAGATGGTTATTTGTATTTGGATACTACAATTAAAGAAAACTGGCAGATAAAAGATGGTGGTGATATTGTGAGTGATGAGGAATACGAAAACTTTGATCTAGTGTTTGAATGGAATATTGCAAAGAATGGCAATAGCGGAGTAATTTTTTATATTAACGAAGACAAATCTAAATACAAGTGGCCTTGGGAAACTGGCCCTGAAATGCAGGTGCTGGATAATAATGGGCATCCCGATGCAAAGATTATTAAACATAGGGCTGGTGATTTATATGATCTGATCTCAGTTTCTAAAGAAAATGTGAGGCCGCCGGGAGAATGGAACATTGCCGAGATAAGATCTTTAAACGGAAAGCTTGATTTATTTTTGAATGGAGAAAAGGTGGTCTCTACAACAATGTGGGATGCTGGATGGAAAAAAATGATTGCTGGAAGTAAATTTAAAAATATGCCAGGCTTCGGAATTTATCGCAAAGGAAGAATAGGTCTACAAGATCATGGTAATGAAGTGCAGTTCAGAAATATAAAAATAAAAAGGCTTTAATACTGTATTTCAGTTGGGTATGAAAATAATCCGTAACTTTTAATTACTAAAACAAAGTTTATGGGCTCTTCCTTATTTTCTGAACTCAACTGGTTAGCTATAGCTATAGCAGCAATCGCTTATTTTATGATTGGTGGTTTATGGTATTCCAAAATGTTATTCGCTAAAATGTGGATAGCAGGAACAGGTGTAAATATGAATGACCCGAATGCAAAGAAGGGTGCTGGAGGTTTAATGTTTCTTACGTTTCTGCTTGAATTTATTATTTGTATTGGCTTAGCAATACTAATAAGCCGCCTTGGACTAATAGGTGGTGTAATGTCAGGGCTAAAAGTTGGATTATTTACAGGAGTTTTCTTTTCTGCTATCGTAATCAACATTTCTTATTTATACCAGATGAAACCCAAAACATTGCATTTTATTGATGCGGGATATCATATTGCCGGACAGGTTGCGGCATCCATAATTTTATGTATGTGGTAATTAATTAAAAAATTATTCTACTGTTGTAATTTTTAAAACATTTGTTTGTAAATGAAGGTCAACAGGAGTGCTACCTGTATTGATAACAATGTTTCCTGGCGTTAAAAATTTTCTTTCTTTCAGAATATCAATCTGGTCGAAAATAATATCGTCCAGGCTTTCTTCTTCATCATAATAAAAAGCTCTCACTCCCCAACTAAGTGTAAGTTGATTTACCAATGTTTTTTCTTTAGTAAAAATATACAAAGGGGCTTTGGGACGGTAGCTGCTTAAAATAAATCCTGTGTAGCCGGTTTGTGTCATTCCAATTAATGCATCTGCATTTACATCTTTTGCAAGCTTACAAGCATTATAGCAGATAGCATCGCTTAAAAAAGAAGGGGAGTGTGGCTGTGGAACTAATTCATCTTCTCTATAATAATCATAGCCAGACTTTTCAACTTCAAGGATAATTTTCCGCATTGTTTCAACAACCAATACAGGATGCTGTCCGGTTGCTGTTTCAGCACTAAGCATAACCGCATCAGCGCCTTCAATAACGGCATTGGCAACATCGGTAATTTCGCTTCTGTTAGGTTTGTTAAGTTCAATCATGCTTTCCATCATCTGCGTTGCAACAATAACAGGTTTTGCCCTGTGCAAACACATTCGTATGATTTGCTTTTGTAACAATGGAATTTTTTCAACAGGTAGTTCAACGCCAAGGTCGCCACGGGCAATCATTACGGCATCAGATTCTACAATTATATCTCTTAAATTTTCTAAGGCTTCCGGTTTCTCTATTTTTGAGATAATCTTTGTCTTACTGTTTTTTTCATTTAATCTTTTACGTAATCCTTCAAGGTCTTTTACACTCCTTACAAATGACAGAGCTACCCAATCCAATTCATGCTCAATGATAAATTCGAGGTCTTCTATATCTTTTTCAGTAAGTGCGGGCAATGAAATCTTAGTGTCAGGTAAGTTTATTCCTTTTTTAGAAGATAAAATGCCACCCATTGTTACTATCACTTGCACATCATTATTTGCAAGAATTTTTGTAACTTTTACTTCAAGCTTTCCATCATTAATCAAAATAGTATTCCCAACTGTTACATCCTGATGAAGGTTAGGATAAGAGACAAAAATTCTTTCTTTAGTACCTAATACCATTTCGTTTGTAAAAGTCAATATATCACCCGGTTTGATCAGCATTTCACCTCCTTCTATAACACCTACTCTTAATTTAGGGCCTTGCAAATCGCCAAGTATAGCAATGTTAAAAGGTTCAGTCTTATTTATTTTTCTGATATGTTCAATAATACTGGTTTTATTTTCGTGAGTGCCGTGAGAAAAATTTAATCTGAAAACATTTACTCCAGCCTTCACTAAACCAAGTAACTTTTCATATGTGTCACAGGCTGGGCCTACTGTTGCAACAATTTTTGTTTTATGAGTTATATGTGCAATACCTGCTTCCCGATCCATGGATTCATGATAATACTTCTTTGAGTGTTTTGCCATTTTTATACTTGTTTTAGTAGCCTTAGTTGTCTTATTTTATGAAGCTAAAATCTTAACGATCTTCATCCATTCCTCACTTATTTTTCCTTTATTCTTTACTGCATTTTCCAATGGGATATAATGCATTTTATTGTTTTGAATTCCTACGAAAACATTTTGTCTACCTTCCAGTAATGATTCCACAGCATGATAACCCATACGGCTGGCAATTAATCTGTCGATGCAGGTAGGAGAGCCTCCCCGTTGTATATGACCGAGTATGCATACTCTTATTTCGGCATTGGGAAGCTTTCCTTTTAATATTTTCTGCACTTGGTTTGCCCCACCAAATTCATCCCCTTCTGCAACAACAATGAGGTTTACTAATTTTTTGCGACGTTCTTTCTCATGCAAGGATTTAATAATACCATCCATATCTGTTTTTTGTTCAGGGATCAGAATATTTTCTGCACCTGTTGCAATTCCGCTGTGCAATGCTATGTAGCCGGCATCTCTTCCCATAACCTCAATTATGAAAATACGGTCATGAGCATCCATCGTATCTCTTATCTTATCAATTGCCTCCACAGCCGTGTTAACAGCAGTATCAAATCCAATTGTAAAATCAGTTCCATGAATATCTTTATCTATCGTGCCGGCTATTCCTATACAAGGAATATCAAATTCATTACTAAAACTTACTGCCCCACGAAATGACCCGTCACCGCCAATTATAATAAGGCCATCTATTTCCCTTTTTTTCAAATTTTCAAATGCTTTTTTTCTGCCTTCATATTCATAAAACTCCTTGCACCTTGCTGTTTTTAAAATAGTGCCGCCTCTTTGTATGATATTCGCAACTGAACGAGAGTCCATTCGGAAAATATCATCTTCAACTAATCCTTGATAGCCCCGAAGAATTCCATAAACTTCCAGGCCATGATAGTTACCAGTACGAACCACTGCCCGTATGGCAGCATTCATACCTGGCGAATCCCCACCAGAAGTTAAAACCCCGATTTTCGAAACTTTCTTTTCCATTTTTTTGTTTAAAAGATGTCAAAAATAAGCATTTGTTTCCAATGTGTAATTGTTACACACTAACGTTGATTTGTCTAAAATACGAATATACGATTGCGAATTACAGCGTTTCTATGAAATACCCTTTTGTACGGATATCTACGGATCAAATAATTAGTAAGTTCAATGTTGAATAATGATTTTTTATGAAAAAGACCTTTGCCTTATTATTATTATGTAACGCTTTTGTTTGTTTGGCCCAAACAGATACCTCAAAAGTTTTGAGAGCATTTCCGATAACAAGTTATATAATTGATCTGACTGACAGTTCAAAACTTGTACAGCTTGAAATGCCAGAAGTAACTAAACTAGCGGAAAAGCAAATCGGTTTGTTGTATGGCGTGTATGATGGAGACAGGAAAGCAACTGTACAAAAAGGCTATGGAAAGTGTCATCTTATTAAAGGCAATTATTACTATTTCGCTATCGGAAATAATAATAGTGGTTTACAGATTAAAAAAGGTGATTTGCTATACACTTATCTAAAGAAAACGAATATTTATGATGGGTTTTTTCCAAAGTTAGCTTCTCATTTTATTCGTTTGCAAGATGTTTATGACGAACCATTTTATGACAGATACCTTATTTTTTTAAAGTGGACAAAAGCAGATGAAGAAAAAATACTTGATTCAATTATCAAGGATATAATATTTACCGGTAACTATTTTATTGAAAACAATCCAGGAATTGATAAGGCAATTACTACAGGAAAATATGCCGGTAAAAAAACATTATCTGTAATGACAGCATGTAATACCAGCGACTTGAGTGATTTTTTTAATTATATAATTGCCCGCCCAAGACTGTATGCCGGTAAGGAGTGGAAAGTCTCTGAAATTTTCGCCACCTGGTTATCTGAAGGTGCGCCAACTGTAATGCCAGATTGATGAACTTTTTATCCTTATAAAAAGCCTTTCGTAACTGAATTTTTTTTATTGGTGATACTTACTCTAACTTTAGTAGTATAATTTTTTGTTATGAAAAAACTGCTTTCTCTTTCAATTATGATAATACCCTGCATCGCATTTGCACAAGTACAATATCCCACAACAAAAAAGTCTGATATTGTTGAAGATTACCATGGAACAAAAGTTGCTGACCCTTATCGCTGGCTGGAGGACGACAATAGCGAAGAAACAAAAGCTTGGGTTATTGCACAAAATAAAGTTACAGATGATTACTTGGCCACCATACCTTATAGAGCAAAAGTTAAAAAACGATTAGAAGAACTATGGAATTACCCAAAGTATTCTTCACCTTTCAAAGAAGGAGAATATTATTATTTTTTCAAAAATGATGGCTTGCAAAACCAAAGTGTAGCTTATCGACAAATTGGTCTTGATGGAAATCCTGAAGTTTTTTTTGACCCCAATAAGTTATCGGATGATGGAACTGCTTCATTGGCGGGTATCAATTTTTCTAAAACTAGTAAATATCTTGTTTATTCAGTTTCGCAATCGGGCAGCGATTGGCAAACCGGTTACATTATGAATGTAAAGAGCAAAGAGAAAACAGGGGAAGAATTGAATTGGCTAAAATTTACTGGCTTTAGTTGGAAAGGCGATGATGGATTTTATTATTCCCGGTACCCGGAACCAAAAGAAGGTGATCAGTTGAAAGGAAAAAATGAATCGCCTAAAGTTTATTATCATAAACTTGGAACAGCACAAACCGCAGATGAATTAATTTATGAAGACAAAGAACATCCTCAGCGTTTTGCCGGTGTTGGTTTAACTGAAGATGAAAGGTTTCTTATTTTGTCTACATCAGAAGGAACAAGCGGCAATGAAATATGGTATAAGGATTTGAAAGACCCGAGCCAAAAGGAATTCAAACTTTTAATTCCTGGATTTAAAACAGAACCAAGCATCGTTGATAATGTTGGAGATCAACTACTCTTACTAACAAATGAAAATGCACCCAATTACAAGCTTGTACTCATTGATCCGAAAAATCCTGCAAAGGAAAACTGGAAAGAAATTATTCCTGAAAAAAAGGAAGTATTGCAAGGAGTAAGTTCAGGAGGAGGAAATCTTTTTACTTCATATTTAAAAGACGCTTCAACAAGAGTTTATCAGTATAGCTATGATGGTAAGCTTATAAGAAATATTGAATTGCCCGGTATTGGAACTGCCGGTGGATTTGGTGGTAAAAAAGAAGAGCAAGAATTTTTTTATACGTTTACTTCATTCAATTATCCGCCTACCATTTTTCGATATGATATTGCTACTGGAAAGTCAACCTTATTTAGAAAAACAGAAACAAAATTTGATCCCACAAATTACGAGACTAAACAAGTTTTCTTTAAAAGTAAGGATGGAACAAAAGTTCCCATGTTTGTTACTTCTAAGAAGGGCCTAAAGTTGGATGGAAATAACCCGGTGCTTCTATATGGATATGGTGGTTTTAATATTCCGCTTACACCGGCCTTTAGTATTTCCAATGCCTTCTTTATGGAACAAGGCGGTGTGTATGTACAGGTAAATTTGAGAGGAGGAAGCGAATATGGAGAAGAATGGCATAAAGCAGGAATGCTGGAAAAAAAGCAAAATGTGTTTGATGATTTTATTGGCGCTGCAGAATGTTTGATAAAAGAAAAATATACCAATAAAGACAAGATTGCAATCCGTGGAGGAAGTAATGGAGGTTTATTAGTCGGAGCCGCAATGACGCAACGTCCCGATCTATTTAAAGTTGCCATTCCGCAGGTAGGAGTAATGGATATGTTGCGTTATCACAAATTCACCATTGGCTATGCCTGGGCTGTTGAATACGGCAGTAGCGATAAAAACGAAGACTTTGATTATTTGTATAAATATTCTCCGGTGCATAATTTAAAGCCTGGTATTAATTATCCAGCTACAATTGTTACTACTGCAGATCATGATGATAGGGTAGTGCCGGCACATTCATTCAAATTTGCTGCAGCATTGCAGGCAGTACAAGCAGGTGCTAATCCAACCTTAATACGTATTGAAAGTAAAGCAGGGCATGGTGCAGGAAAACCCACAAGTAAGCAAATTGAAGAAGCAACTGATATCTGGAGTTTTACCATGCAAAATTTAGGTATGCAATATAAAGAGCCGATAAAAAAAGGTTTCTAATTCTGATTAATAAGGCACATCGTAATAAAAAAATCCTGTCTTTATTAGATCAGTATTTTTTTATTATTTCAACTGGACTTATCTGCCAGTTCAAAAAGCTTTTCTTTCTATCAAAAATGAAAACTAATTCCAGCCTTCAGGTTTCTTGGAGATCCGGGAGTATAATGAATTTCAGAAACAGGATCAATTTCATTTCTCAATCTTGATTCTGTATCAAACTGAGCTTCCCGCCATTCACTGTTCAATATATTTTCTCCTGCCAATGTAAATTCAAATTTCTTCAAGCGATAAGATAGAACCACATCAGCCAGTAAATAACCATCGGCTCTCACACTGTTAGTTTCATTGGCAGGTCTGCTATCAATAAACCGGTAACGTAATGAGCCACTAAATCCATCTTTTGTTTTAGCAGTTAAACCGCCAATACTGGTAAAAGAGGGTGCCAGTGGAATAAAATCTTCACCCTTGGCCTCACCAATTGCTTTTGCTCTTGTCAGGTTCACATCCACATCAGCAAATAGCCACCTGTTGAACTGGTATCTGGCAGAAACATCAACACCCATTCTTCTTGATCTTCCACTTGGCTCTACTACACCAGCATCACCTACATACACAAATTCTTGCTCCGATAGTAAGTGCCACAATGCCGCTTTAAGTACCAATAATTTGTTGGGCTTCACAATTACGCCAAGGTCAGTTCCAAATACTTTTGGTAAAATCTTATCCGCATCATTGTTCAATATTACTCTTGTATCATTGGAGTGAAATCCTATACCGTTATTAAAATAAATTTTGATTTTCGTATTGGGCGAATAACTAAGATTAAGTTTAGGACTGAAAACTCCTTTTTTTGTTTTTGCGAAACCTGTTGCACCAACTAATTCATTTTTATATCGAAAAATAAAATGATCATATCTTAACCCGGCGTTCAGATTTATTTTATCAGTGATTTCAACGTCCTGGTTTATATATAAAGAAGAATTTAATTCTTTAACATCGCCTTTTTGAATACTATTGAAAAAAGTGGTGCGATTGGCTTTTGCTAATTCTATGTCGGTTATATTATCATACCGGATGCCGCCGCCAAAAGTAGTAGTAGCCTTACTGTTTCCTAACAAGTACGATTTTGCCGCTGTTGTATTGTACCCGAAAATATCTCTTTCTTCTCTTTGTCTTATCATATCTCCATTAACAGGATCTTCAAGGAAAAAAGTAAAATTAGAATACAAGTTAAATTTATAATGGCTGTAATAGAGCTGATCTGTTGTTTTCCAGTTGCTTTTCCATTGTTTATTAAATTGAATATTTACATTGGTACGACTTGTATTACCACCTTCTGTATCATCAATGGCGCCAAAGCGTCCAATTGTTCCGTCTTTAACTGCTCTCTCAGGAACTTGTCCTGAGGCATTCCATTTACTATCGAATGTGGAAGCTGTAATGCTCAATTGAGATTGATTGCCAAACCAGGCATTGTATTTCCCCATTATATTAAAGCGATGAAAATCCTGCGGGCTGTCAAAATATCCATCAGTAGAAGAGTATTCTGATGCTACATAAAACTGTTGTCTGTTTTTTTCTGTTGTTTTATTGAACAGTTTTAGCATGGTGACAATACGCTGACTATTGAATTGGCCAAGTTCAGCTTTAATAAGATTTTCATCCAAAAACTCTCTTGTGGAGAAATCAACATAAGCTGCTGTAGCCAAATTGCCTTTTCCGGAAAAATATGGGCCTTTATCAAACGCAACTTTCTCAACAGTTTCTGGAATAAGAAAATGAAGATCAGCGTAACCTTGTCCATGTGCATGGCTTACCATATTAACAGGCATACCATCAACAGTAATGGCAATATCAGTACCATGGTCAATATCAAATCCTCTTAAAAATATCTGCTCAGCTTTTCCACCACCGGCATGTTGAGCAATAAACAAACCAGGTACAATACGTAAAACATCCTGGGATGTATTAACAGGTCTTAAACGGATATCAATAGCACTAATTGAATTTAAACCGGATGTTCTTTTACTGTTTACACGGATTTCGGCCAGGTTTAACTCATCTTTTTTAAGATTGATAGTAACTGATGAAAGCAGATTTGCTTTGACATCTACCGGAATTATTTCTGTTTTATAGCCGATATGAGAAACAATCATCTCATACTGACCTGGATTAACAGCCGGAATGCTGAATTTCCCAAACATATCTGAATTATCGCCTTTATCACCAGAAAGGTTTACAGAAGCTCCAATAAGCGGTGTTCTTGAACTTGCATCTACAATAGAGCCTTCAATAACGCCTTTTTGAGCAAAGGATGTAGTTCCGCTAAGGAGAAACACTGATAAAATGTAAAGAATTCGATTCATAATGTAGTTGGTTATATATATTGTATACGTTCAAATACTAAAATTGGTTTTTGAAAGAGTCCGTTTGCACTTAATGTTAATAAAGGGTTTAATCCCTGCAATCTGAATTGCAACACTCCCCGTATCTGTTACCGAATCCCTTTACTAACCTGACCAAAAGCAATTAACCAACAAGTGATTTTCTTTCGGCAGAAGGTTTGGGATAAAATTTTAATAACCTTTTTTAACAACAAATCTTTAATTATGAAAAAGAAACTTCTTTTAGGTAGTTTATTAGGTGTAGCGCTGGTTGGCGGAATTATTTTCGCTGCTGACCATATAGATGCACCGGCAGTAACAGGCGCAGGATCTACGAGCCTTAATACTGACATCACAGACATTTATGCTTTTCAAAGCCCTGCTGATAACAGCAAAATGGTATTCGTAATGAATACGCATGGTTTACTTTCACCTGCAGCTTCTGCAACTGCAACTTTCCCTTCAAATGTCATGTTTGAGTTTAACATTGACAACACTGGCGACAATGTAGAAGACCTGGTAATTCAATGTTTGGTACAAAATGGTAAGATGAGGGTGTATGGCCCAGTAGCTGTTGGCACACCTGGTACAACAAGTACGGTTAAAACAAGTGGCCCGATGACGGAGGTTGCTGTAACCTCTTATGCATCTGCAACACCTGCCTCTGGAACGAATTCAAATGGTATAAGAGTTTTTGCAGGACCAAGAGATGATCCATTCTTCTTTGATTTTACCAGATACAATATGGTATTGGCAAATCCTGCAATAGGATTTAGTAATCCAGGTACTGATACTTTTAAAGGAACAAATGTAATGTCTATCGTAGTGGAAGTACCTAAAACACTTTTAGGATCATCTCCTACCATTAATGTTTGGGGCGAAACAAAATCAAAATAATTATTCTAATAAATTTAAATCTTTAATTATGATACGCTTTAATAAACTTTCAATTTTTGCAGTAGCAGCACTAGGCTTTGTACTGGTAAGTTGCGATAAGAACGATACTCCCGGAGATACATTTGATACTTCCGGTACTTTTACCCAGAATGACCAAATGGGAAGGCCTGCTATTAATACAGTATTTAGTGTTTCTGCAGATAAAAATACATTTAATACAACTGTACCTTCTGCCATGGGTGCAGCATTTCAATCTAAATTTCAGACAAGATTGCAGGCATTAAATGGTGGGTTATATACGACAAATGCATTAGGGCAAACAGCAGCACAGTTTACTACATTATTGGCTACCGATGTTTTAAATGTTAAGATGAACGGAACCACAACTTTTTTTGATGGTAATGCTGCCAATACTTTATCTGGAAGAGCTCTTGCAGATGATGTAATTGATGTTGAGTTGTTACTTATTTTTGGAGGGCCTACTGGCGCATCAAATCCTACACTTACAAAGGATAATGTAAATGCAAATGATAAAGCGTTTTTAGCAACGTTCCCTTTCCTTGCAGCACCATTTTAATTTAACCTTTTATGAATAGTAAAGACTCCTTGGTGTAAACCAGGGAGTTTTTTTATAACTTGCTGTTTCGATTTTACGATAATGAATAATATGCCAAAGTCCAATTTTGCTTTTAGAATAACATTCCTGTTTATTATTTCACTTTTCTCTTTATCCGCCTTTGCTCATGATGTGGTAGGGGAGTTGGAAAATATGTCGAAATCAGATACTGCCATTCTTTACCTTAAGCTTGGGTTCAAACATATTCTACCTCTTGGGCTTGATCATATTCTTTTTGTGTTGAGCTTATTTCTTTTCAGTGCTGATCTTAAAAAAGTATTATGGCAATCATTGGCTTTTACAGTGGCACATTCAGTTACACTTGGGTTGGCAGCTTATAATGTAATTACAATTTCTCCCAACATAGTGGAACCATTAATTGCTTTATCAATTATGTATGTTGCATTGGAAAACATATTCGCAAAAAAACTTAGGGCATCCCGTATTGGTATTATTTTCTTATTTGGGTTAATACATGGCTTAGGTTTTGCCAGTGCATTAAGCAGCCTTGGGCTTCCTAAAGATGCTTTTCTTTCTTCTTTAATTATGTTTAATGTAGGAGTGGAGCTTGGGCAGGTAACAGTTATATTGGCTGCTTTCCTTTTATTTGGATTCTGGTTTGGGAAGAAGCCATATTATCATAAATATGTAGTTACACCACTTTCTTTAATAATTGCGGCAATTGCATTATTCTGGGTAATTGAAAGAACATTATTGTAACCCGATTTTAGCATTTTTATTAGCTACAGAGTGGCGATTTACCAGCCTGTCGGCAGACAGGTTCGTAGAAAAAAAAATTTCAATGAATTTTTCTAGACCCATTAGGGTGGCATATTTAATATATTGCCACGATAAGGCACTTAAGATTTAAAAACAATCTTTTTGCTACCAACCTGTCTGCCGACAGGCAGGTATGCCGACTCTACGAGCTTTGAAAACACAAAAAATAAATAGCTTCACCAGTAGAGGTTACTCTAAAGTTTCTTCCAGGTATTTTTGCTTTGATGGACTGAGGTCGTATCGGTTTTTCCAAGCAACTTTATAGAATTCTGTGGCATTATATTTTTTGTGTAACCCTTCCATCATTCTGCCCATAAAGTATAGTTCAAGACCTTCTAAAGGCTGTGCAGATACATAACTTTTAAAATAGGTATAGGCTTTTTCTTTTTCATTATTACTGTATAAGCTCCACACATACCAGGCATATGTTTGTGGAGTGGCACGGCTGGTTAATTCTTTTTCTGCCAATAAAATAGCCTTTGCTGGTTCGTTAGTTACGGTTGTATATAGATCAATAAGGTATTTATTATACATATTGCCATATGCTTTAGCAGTTGCGCTGGTAATAAATTCAGCAGCATATTGTTGTTGCAATAGTGAATCCCCTCTAAATTCTGCTACCTGCATTAGTTTCAGTAACACATCAGGTGACATGCTATGTTTTTTTACAAATTGAAATATTTGTTCTGCCAATGAATCTTTTTTATCGTGGACTAATGCTATCCATCCAATACCCATAATGCTGTGCATATCTGCCGCATCAATATTTATACTTGATTTATAAAGCGAAAAAGCTTTTTTCAAATCTCCTTTATGTAAACAAAGATCTGCAGCATTTGAGAGTGCCGCTTGTTTCAATGATTTATTTTCTCTAGCCAGTTCTGCTGCTTTCAGCATATAGGAAATAGCACTGTCCAATGATCCATCATAATGTTCGAATTTTGCTTTTCGAAACAGATAAGCATAGGAGTTATCATCTTTTAATGTTGCTAACAGATTTTTGGAACGCCGGTAATCGCCTTTTTCGAAACTCACATCAAAGTCCAGAAATGCGTTGGCAGCGGTTTGTCCTTCAAACTTTACAACTACTTTTAAAAGGGAATCAGCTCTGTTGAATTGATGTTGCTGAATAGACAAATATGCTAATGTATTATTGAAACCGGGTTCTCTATCTTGGTAAGCAACAAGAGATTCTTTTATAAGGCTATCTGCTTTTAATAAATAATTAATATTGCCAGTCATGTGAAAAAGAGAGGACAGGGCTCCGGCATATTTGGGACCGTTCACATAATTATCAGGCAAACTATCCATTCTTTTCTTCCAGAATTCAAAATTGCCTTCTGTAGTTTTATATAATGGAGATATAGAATAATTTGAGATAAGACTGTCCGTAAACGCAGCATCAACAACAGGTGCATTCTTTTTATTACAAGAAAAAAGGATTACGGCTACTATAATAACAAAATAGTTGGTTCTCATGTTTTGTTTTTTAAAGACATACGGAAAAAGCAATCAGATAGTTCGCTATTTTTAGTTCATCAACAGCACATTCACACTTCTTTGCAAGATATTAAATGCTATTTCAGCCATCAGGTTTTCTTTATCTAATGTTGGATTTACTTCTGTTATTTCAAAGCAGCAAACTTTTCTGTTCTGCATAAATTTACTGATAAGATCTTCGGCTTCTCTTTCTCTTAAACCATTTCCAACGGGTGTACCGGTTCCTTTTGAAATGGAAGAGTCGAGACTATCCACATCAAATGATATATATATGTCAGTACATTCGGATAAATAACGGATAACAGCCCTTACAACGTTTTCTGCACCTTTACTCCTTACTTCCTTCGTTGTTATCACCTTCATGCCAAATTTTTCAATCAGGTGACGTTCTTCTTTTTCATAATCACGGAGAGAAATAAAAACAACATCTTCCGGCAATACTTTTGGATTGATTTTCCCCACATTCTTTAAAAATTCCCAATGCTTTTTTGTTTCAGCATCAATTTCATGCACACCACATTCTTCATTATCCATGCTGATTGTAGCTGCCATCGGCATACCATGAACATTTCCTGATGGGGTAGTGTAGGGTGTATGCAAGTCTGCATGTGCATCAATCCAGATTACACCTAAGCGGCTCTTTGGCTTCGCCATTTTTATACCAGCGATTGTTCCGCCAGATGTGCTGTGATCTCCGCTTAATACTACTGGAAAAAAATTATCCTTCATTGAATTGCAGATAGATTTACTCAGTTTGTCGTAAATGGCGGCAACACCCTTTATTCTTTTGGCGTATGGGGATTCAATTGGTTCGTACAGTAATTTATTTTCATCCTGAATTTTTTCGGAAGGGAAGTGGATAAAGAAATTGCTCATAAAATCTAAGGCAGCAACTTTAATTGCTTCGATACCTAAACTGGAACCTCTAGTGCCTGCACCAATTTCGGATGGTACTTCAATTATCTTGATATTTTTCATGAGTCAATCGTTAATTAATACTTTCCTTTCATATTTATTGAATGGAAAGAACAATCATAAAGGCAATATACTAAACGGGTATATAGTAATTGGCAGGCAGCAGTTGCACTGCAAATGAGTAAATACGCATTAATTTGTGAGATATAGCAATCATAAAGGAAACAAACTTAAAGTTAGTTATTTGTTTCCGTGAAGTCAAGTGTTGTTTAAACAGGCAGCTTTTTATTCATGTATTGCTAAAACAGGGATGTTGCTATGATAAACCAGTTTTTTTGTATGGCTTTTTACAAATAATTTGGAAAAAAGGCTTTGTCCTTTGTGAACAATGATAATCATGTCTACATTTTTATCATGTGCAAACTGGTTGATAGCTTCATCAACATCCTGTAAACCGAGAAAATAGAACTCCGGCTTGAAATCAATGAACATCTCATTCAGTTTTGCTTTTTCAGCCTGGTATTCTTCTGTAAGGGCTACGTAATGCTCACTATCAACATTCATAATATGAAGACTCGGACTGAATGTTTTTAATACTTTCTTAATAGGAGCCGAAGGAGTAACGGATTGCACATTCTTAAAATCTGAAGTCAGCAACACATTTTTTATATCGTGGTAAGTAGCGTCGCCAGGAACAATTAAAACAGGACATACTTTTTGTTGAACCATTTTCAACGTATTACTACCTATGAAAGATTGTCCTATAGTAGAACGGCCTGTTATTCCCATTATGATCAGGTCTGCCTGTTGGTGACGGGCCAGTTTATCCAATTCAGTAATAAAGTCTGAACCTTCTTCAGCAAGTAAAGTAATTTTTACTGAACCGATTCCCATTAGTTCTCCTTTTAAACTTTCCAAACGTTCTGCTGCTTCTGATGCCTGACTGGCTTTTTCGTAAACATGATGAAGGATCATGTTTACGCCATGATGGCCGGTTAAAAGTTGTGTGGCATAACGAGCCGCTTTCAATGAATTTTCAGAAAAATCTACAGGAACTATTACGGTTTGCATAAAAATAATTTCAGTTAAAAATTGTCGGCAAAGGTAAGAAAAAACCCGCCATGTTCATAATCAATTTTTAACGGAATTGTTAATTATTCATGAGCTGCAAGTATAGGAATATGGCTATGGTAGGCGAGCCTTTTAGTATGAGAACTCTTAAAGAGAGATGTAGAGTTGCTCTGATGCTTTGGAATAGTGATCATTATGTCGATATTGTAATCTGCAATAAAATTATCAACAGCAGAGTAGAAATCGTTCATTGTCAGGAAGTAAAATTCAGTATTATACTTACTAAACATCTTTTTCAGAATTTCCTTTTGTTTTTCCATTTCCTCATTAATGCTGATGTAAACATCTTTATTAACCGTAAAGACATGTAGTTTTGGAGTAAACATTTCTAAAACTGAGCAAATTAAATCGGAAGGAGTTGTGTTTTCAACGTTTTTAAAATCAGAAGCAAAAGCAACATTGTTTACTCCTTTGTAAACTGCATCTGGCGGTATGATCATAACCGGGTAAAGATTTTTGTCAATTAGTTTAAGTGTATTGCTGCCAAACATTACCTGGCGGATAGCCGATTTTCCGGTGATACCCATTAAAATCAGCGTTGCTCTTATAGTATGTGCCAGCCGGGTAATATTGTCAATAAGATCACCGCCCATTTCCCCTTCACATTCAACTGATTTTACACCTGCCCTCAAAAACTCAATCCGTAAACTTTCCTGGTAATTGAGTGAAATATCATAATCATCGTGGCTCTCGTAATTGTGATAGAGGATGGCAACTGTATCATCTTTTCCTGCCAGCATTTGCGCAGCATACCTTGCAGCATTTAGCGAAGTTTCTGAAAAATCAACAGGGATGATAACACGATGCATATAGGTTGGTTTAGTTAGTTCAATTGCTTAAAGTTACAGAATTGAAAGAGATATTTCTAATTCCAAAATTGTAAGGAATAAGAATCATCTATTCTATTAATTAATATTATATAATAAATAAACTAACGGAATATATCGATGCAAATGCCTGCTGCTGATAAATATGCTTCGTAGATATGATGTAGGAAACGGTTTATGAAATAAGCGGTATATTATTAGTATTAAAGATCTTTTATGTTGCCCGATGTTTCTTTAAACATTTTTTTTATTAATTCTGAATCATGCTGATAAACATCATCACGGAAATTTAATAGGCCTTCAGTATCTACCCATGCAGTATAATAAATAATAAACACAGGAACCGGATCTTTTAACTTAACCCATTTTTCTTTGGTCTGGTTCATAGCAGTAACAATTTTTTCTGTTGTCCATTCTTTATCATTTTCTAATAACCATTCTGCCATTTTTTGTGGCTCGCTAAGTCTGATACAGCCATGACTGAAAGCTCTTTTGTCCTTGCTAAACAAACTTTTGGAAGGGGTATCATGAAAATACATATTGAAACTATTAGGAAAAATGAATTTTACTTTTCCTAAAGAATTACCCGGACCGGGTTTTTGTCTGAAGCCTTCTCCATTCCTTTCCATATTTTTACTCTCCAGGTAATTTGGATTTCTCTTAATTGCTGGTAAGATTTCATTGTCAACAATACTTTTTGGAATATTCCAGTATGGACTGAAACATATTTGGTTCAGATCGCCATTAAACATCATTGTACTATTAGCTACGTTACCTACTACAACCACCATATCAAAAAGAGATTCTTTACCATTATATACATGGAGCATAAATTCAGGTAGATTTACAATGATCAGATTGCCGGCTGGTTTTTGTGGCATCCATCTCATCCTGTCCATGTTGATCAATATTTGCATCAACCGTTTGGTGGCCGGCACATTC
>JBDSUW010000181.1:0-1768 GCA_039927535.1 Chitinophagaceae bacterium
CAATAGTAAATAAACATGATTATCGCTATGAAAATTATTATCACAGGAATAAACAATAATGCATCGGTGCCCGAATAAAGAAATAATGCAACAAATAAAAGTAAAGACGAATTAATTAAAGCATATATCCACTTTAGCAATTTAACATTGCTGTATTTCGAAATTAAAAACATCGGTATCAAACGTGAAGCTATACCAATGATCAATAAAAGAAACCAGCCTACAATTCCTGCATGTGCGTGCAAAGTGAGGTAGTGCAAAGAACTTTCAGGCAATACCATCGTTGTGAAATTATATACCTGGGCCAGTCCTAAAAGGGCAGTTAAAAATAACCATAGCGTAGCCGTAAAAACAAAGACAGCATGAATACTTTCGTTCTTACTTTGCGATATACTCATGCCAATATTGATGAGATATGCCAGAATTGCCAGCAATACAAAACATCCGCCCCATTGTGCAGGCCAGCCCATATCAAAAATATAGAACCCGTAAGCCAGCAAGGGTATTCCAACGGCGGCAAGGATGAAAGAAATGTGTGCCAGTAAATTACTGTAGAGCTTTGCTTCAATTAAAACCGGCACCAACTGGTGGCTTGCGCCAAGAATTATCATTGTACCCCAACCCAGCGCCATCATGTGCGTAATCGCCAGGATATGCGGATGAAAGTAATGGCCGGTAAATGCTTCGGTTGAAGTAAGTAAAAAAACGGTAGCTGCTAAAAATGATACGGCTGCATATAAATAAAAGGGCAGTACTACTTTATAAGAAGTATTTTTTACTGTTGTATTTGTAGCAGAAGCAAACATGTTATGTTCGGAATATTAAAAGATATACTTCACCATCTGCTACCTCCTTAATACGATAATCAAATTTGCGATCTGCTAATTCGGGCAGGAGAAAAACCGGGATCCGCTTATGAATAACATACAATGCTTTTTCCTCTGGTAATTTATCCAACGAATCCAGTATCGTAACCATAGGCAATGGCATTTCCAACAGGCGAACATCAACTGTTACCATCTTGCCTGTAAACCGCTGCAGAATTTCATCCCATCCTTCTCTTGCTTTTTCAGTATCAGGTTCAGTAATTTCTTTCGCCTTGCTTTGATGAAAAAATGTATGAACAAGGTTATCATTAATAGTTTCAACATAGGATTCAAAACCCTGTTTTTCCAACAACAATATAAGTGGGACCGGTTCAAAACTGTTTATTATTTTTAATAACTGTCCCGGCTGAAGTTGCTTTACCGCCTTTAAAATTAAATGAAGTGGATCCTTCCCCAACTCTATATCAGTGCGAACATCGAGCTCAACAATTTCTGCTCCGCTAATATTTTGTACAAACTCCGGAACCTCTTTGTGATCTTTACTGTCATCGGAAAGCATATTTTTGTCAATAATAAAACCAAGTGGTTCCATTTTCTTAAAGAAATCCCCGACGGTACATCCACCTGCTTTACTTGCCATACTTATAGAAGTTCGGGCAGCCATCAGTCTGCGCAAAAGCGGGTTCCGAAGTTTTTTGAACTTTGGCGATATACTAATGATTGCTTCCAGTGCATCGGGATTTTCTTTTAAGAGTGTTGCAATTTTTGTATTAGCATTGATTGTTTTCATTATTCAAAGAATTCAGGATAAAGACTGATTTGCTTTCTTACTTTTTCAAATAACTCCTTACCTTCTTCTGCTGATGTAATGCCTGACATTTTTTTATTCATTTCCATTAATGGCTCAAGCCATTGATGGAGTGCGTCATGATCGGCTCCCC
>JBDSUW010000182.1:0-7140 GCA_039927535.1 Chitinophagaceae bacterium
TATATATTTATGTGTCAATCTTGCTTTTCAAATCCATCCTTTCATGTAAAATCCTTATCACTTCAATTTCTTTCGGTTTGGTTTCCCGATAAAAAATTATATGTTTTCCTACACGAAACCCTGCTATATCATTTCCAATTTCATCATACTTTTTCCCAATTGCTGGTGTTAGAGATATTTCTTTGCAAGTGTCATTCAATAATTTGTAGTATTTATCAGCCTGATTTTCTGACCAGGTTTCATAAGTGTACTCCCATATTGTTGACAGGTCTTCTACAGCTTTTTTTGTCAAGAAAAATTTTGCCATTACTTATTTTTTCTGGCTTTTAAATTTTCTAGGTGTGTTTTAGCATTGAAATTTTTTGCAATGCCGCTTTCAATGCCCTCATCAATTGCAACTTTTAAAGCTGTAACCCTGTTTTCTTCTTCTTCTAACAATCTAAGGCCTGCCCTTATCACTTCACTTGCATTTTTATATCGACCTTTTGAAATTCTGTTGTCAACAAAATCTTCAAAGTAGTTTCCTAACGATACAGAAGTATTGCGTCCCATATTTTAAAATTTTCAGGAAAGTTACCAATATTTGGTAACTTTTGCAAACGTAGGGTTATTAAAAGTGTTGAAGAGGGTTTTCCGGTGGTAAGTTCTATTTCAACTAGGGGACAAATTGTACCCCAGTTGCTTTTAAGTTATTCATTAAGGCTAACAATCAAATCAACTTATCAGGCGTCACAGGAATCTCTCTAATCCTTTTTCCTGTTGCATGAAAGATTGCATTGCAAATAGCCGCTGCAAAACCAACAATACCAACTTCACCCATTCCTTTAGAACCCATCGGGTTTAATACCGGGTCGGGTTTGTTAACAAACAAAACTTCTATTTCCGGCACATCTGCATTTACGGCAACATGGTAATCAGCAAAATTATTATTTACCCACCGGCCATAGCGGTGGTCAATTATTCCTTCTTCGTGTAATGACATACTGATTCCGCCTACCACTGCACCAACAATCTGGCTTTCGGCTGTTTTATCATTTACAATTTTTCCGGCATCAACAGCAGAAACGGCTCTTACAACTTTCACTACACCAGTTCTGGAATGCACCATCACTTTTACAAAATGTACTGCATAGGAAAACGCAGAATGCTCCGCCATCGGATTACCCGGTGAGTCTTCCTGTAATTCTATTTCTTTCAGTCCTGCATTTTTAATTACATCAGCATAACTTATTTTTTTGCTCTTGTCTGTTTTCAGTATCATGAATCCGTTTTCAAAAAGTAAGTCATCCACTTTTACTTCATGAACAATCTCTGTATGAAACATGGAATTGTCTTTTACCAAATCAGCTAACTTTTTCTTAATGTTCATACAAACATTATGCACAGCCGTACCCAATGTAGAAGTAGTTCCTGATCCGCCTTGCATTGGCCCCGGTGGAAGGTTGGTATCACCCATTTCAAATTTTATATCTCTCGGATGCAGACCTAAAGTTTCCGAAGCCAATTGTGTCATAGCAGTAGCTGTTCCCGGTCCCATATCGGTAACTCCGCTTGCTAAAATCAAACTGCCATCAGGCAATAATCTTGCACCTACTTTGGCAGCACCTCTCCAGGCAGAAAAAATACCGCTACCAGTTCCATACCCAATCAACCAGTCACCTTCTTTCATGGAACGAGGTTCAGGATTTCTTTCTTTCCATTTTATTTTATCGGCACCAAGCTGGTAACATTCTTTTAAAAATTTACTGGAGTATGGTTTCTTGTCTTCCAGATCGGTCTCCGCATAATTAATTATTCGAAATTCGATTGGATCTATTTTCGCAGCGTAGGCTAATTCATCCATGGCAGATTCTAATGCAAATGCTCCGGTGGTTTCACCCGGTCCTCGCATCCATGTAGGTTGACTAAGATCCAGCGGATAAACTTTGTACGTTGTATTTACATTCGGACAATTGTATAAAGATCTTGATGCATTTACAATTCCTTCGGTAAATTCATTATAGGAAGCTGTCATTGCCGTTGCTTCATGTGTAATACCTAATAATTTTCCATCTGCACTTGCACCCATGCTCATTTTCTGTATTGCCTGCGGACGATAACCTACGAGGTTAAACATTTGGTTGCGGGTAATCATCAGCTTTAATGGCTTACCAACTTTCTTTCCAGCAATCAATGCAGCCATTGAATGCGGCCATGTGTTGAACGCAGAACCAAATGCACCTCCAATAAATTGTGTAATGATTCGTATGTTTTCCTGTTTCAATCCGAATGCCCGCATTACATTTTGTTGTGTGCTGCTGAGTGCCTGTGTTTTTTCATACATGGTTAATTTGGTATCGCTTTCCCAATTAACAGTGATGGCATGAATTTCCATTGGATTATGCACTTCAATCGGCATCGTATATTCTGCTTCAATCTTTATCGCAGCATTTTTCCAGGCATTGGCTTCGCCCCGTACATATTCTTTAAAATTATTTCCTTCTAAGGCTTTGCCAGATTTTTCGGCAGCTGCAATATCAGTATTGAAACTTTCTTTTGCATAGGCGGCTTTTATTAATGAAGCAGCATAAGTAGCCCTTTCAAAAGTATCAGCAACAACTATTGCAATTGGTTGCCCGTTGAAGCGGACAATATTATCATAAAATACTCTGTATCCTTTTTTTGTATCTGCCAGTTTGGATTGATCGGGCAGATTTTTATAACCGGGTAGTTCAGGACAATTCAGATGAGTGATAACAGCCAAAACCCCGGGAGCATTTTCAGCAGCCTTTGTATCCATAGCAGTGATTGTTCCTTTGGTTACGTTGCTGCAGGCTAGTACGCCGTATACCATTCCGGGGAAGTCATATTCAGCGGAGTACTTTGCAGTGCCGGTAACTTTTTGTACACCATCTACCCGGTCGATGAATGGTTGATCTTTTATTTTATCCATTTTATTTCTTGTTTCAAGTGTATTTTTTTGAACACGGATTAGACGGGTAGAACGGATAAACACGGATGATACTGCTTCGCAGTATTTTGATATTAAATCCCAATTTCTGCAAAGCAGAAATAAAATCCATGTTTATCTATCCAATCTATCCCATGCGTGTTCCTTTTTCCTTTATTTATTTCAACATTTTCTTCTTATCGTTATCAAATATTTTTCTTTTCATCTGAGGCTTCTTTCCAAAATTCAACAAGAGACCTACTTCAATATTAGTTGCTTTTAAATAATTTACTAATTGAAGTTCATTTTGTTCTACAAAAATTTCTTTAGCCTTTAGTTCAACCGCAACAACATCTTCTACAATCAGATCCGCATTATAATCTCCTACAACATTTCCAAAATAATAAACGAATATTTGTTTCTCTTTATCAACTTTGAATCCCATTGCTAAAAGCTCTATATACATTGCATTCAGATAAACTTTTTCCAGGAAACCATAGCCCAATGTATTATAGACCTTATAAAAAGCTTCAATTATTTTTTCTGTAATATTTTCATGTTTCATTCTATCATTAACTTTTTTTTGAACACGGATGGGACAGATTAGACAGATGAACACAGATGATATTGCAACGCAATATTTTGATTATAAATCATAACCATTCTTTAAATCTTTTACATCCAATTTTCTTCGTAGCAGAAAAAATTCTGTGTTAATCCGTTTAATCTGTCCCATCCGTGTTCCCTGTATTTGCCTTTATCAACGCTTCCACAACTGCAATCGGCTCCATTTTTCAATTTGAATTATTAGGTAATTCTTAATCCAAATTTCTGCGTAGCAGAAAAAATCTGTGATCATCTGTCTAATCTATCCCATCCGTGTTCCCTGTATTTGCCTTTATCAACGCTTCCACAATAGCTATCGGCGCCATTTTTAATTTAAAATTATTATATCCGTAACCTTTTGCCTCTTTCATGGCTAATTCAGCAGCTTTGCTAAAATTTTCTTTAGAAGCAGCTTTGCCAATCAGAAATTTCTCAGCTTCTGTTAATCGCCATGGCTTGTGTGCTACACCGCCCATTGCAAGACTTGCTTTTTTAATAGTATTACCATTTACTTCTAAAGCAGCGGCAACAGAAATTAATGCAAAAGCATAGGAAGCCCGGTCTCTTATTTTTAAGTAATAATTTTTATTAAAATTGTTTTTTGGGATGATGACACCGGTAATGATTTCTCCTTTGAGTAAAGTATTATCCAATTCAGGTTTATCTCCGGGTAAGCGATGAAAGTCAGTGAACAATATTTTTCGTTCTCCTTTAGCTCCATTTACGGTTACCGTTGCATTTAAAGCAGCTAATGCTACACACATATCACTCGGATGAACTGCAATGCATTTATCACTGGCTCCAAAAATGGCATGCATACGGTTATAACCTTTCAATGCTCCGCATCCGCTTCCGGGTTGTCGTTTGTTACAAGGCATTGCCGTATCATAAAAATAACTGCATCTTGTTCGCTGCATCATATTGCCACCAACCGTTGCCATATTTCTCAACTGAGCTGAAGCTCCGGCGGTAAAGGCCATTGATAACAATGGATAATTTTTTTTCACTAATTCATTTTCGGAAACTTCACTATTGATGGCTAATGCACCAATGCTTAAACCGGATGAAGTTTCTTCTACTTGTTTCAGCGGCAGATTATTTATATCTATCAATCGGGTAGGAGCAGTTACGCCCCTTTTCATTAAATCAATAAGATTAGTACCACCGGCAATAAAACCACCTGTTGGATTTTTTGCCAATGCATCTACGGCAGCTTTTACAGAAGAGGCTCTTATGTATTCAAAATTTATCATGCTGATTGCCCCCCTTTTTTTACTTCCATAACGGCATCAACAATGTTGGGATAAGCACCGCATCGGCAAATATTGCCACTCATGAATTCTCTTATTTCATCTTTACTATTTGCATGGCCTTCATTGATACAGGCAACGGCTGACATGATTTGTCCCGGTGTGCAATAACCACATTGAAAGCCGTCATGTTTGATAAATGCTTTTTGCATCGGATGTAACTCCTCACCATTTGCAAGGCCTTCTATCGTAGTAATTTTTTTCCCTTCATTCATTACTGCTAATGACAAACAAGAGTTGATGCGTTTACCATTTACATGCACTGTGCAGGCGCCGCATTGACCATAATCGCAACCTTTCTTCGTGCCGAAAAGATGTAATTGCTCTCGCAATAAATCAAGTAGTGTAACTCTGGGTTCAACAGAAAGACTGTAGCCTTTACCGTTCACTTCAATATTTAGTGGGATTTTTTCAAATATGGCAGCAATTTTTTCATCATGCTCGCCAGCTTTAACCAAGGCAGGAGAAGCTACCGCCAAAGCAGCAAGAGCTGTTGATTTTTTCAAAAAGTCACGCCGCCCTTCATTTTTACAATTATTGTCCATAGAAAAGTTTGTAGAACTAAATTTAACCTATTGGCTGCAATGAAAAAAAATAGATTTAATGAGTGGAGGCATTCCACTCTTTTGTACATCATTTGGTTTGATTTGTACAGAATCTTTAAACAGAAATCCTGATTACTTATATTTGCTGACATCAAATTTTAGTTCCCCGCCGGGGCGGGGACAGGACTATGAATAGAATTTATCTGGATAATGCCGCTACCACCGCCTTAGATAAAGAAGTGCTGGATGCAATGTTGCCTTATATGACTTCACATTTTGGTAATCCATCTTCAATTTATTCTTATGGAAGAGAAACAAGGCTTGCGATTGAATCAGCAAGAAAGTTGGTGGCCAAACTATTAAATGCTCATCCGGGAGAAATATTTTTTACCAGTGGCGGCACAGAAAGTAATAATACTGCCATATTATCTGCTATCAGAGATTTGGATTGTAAGCATATTATTTCTTCAGCAATCGAACATCATGCTGTATTGCATACAGTAGAACATTATGGCTGTGGTGAAAAAGTGACAAGAAGTTTTGTGAAGTTGTTGGACAACGGACATGTTGATTTAAATAACCTCGAAGAGCAATTGGCTTCACATGAAGTAAGATGTTTGGTTTCATTGATGCATGCCAATAACGAAATTGGAAACATTCTTGATATTCATGCCGTCGGAAATCTTTGTAAAAAATACAATGCAATATTCCATTCTGACTGTGTGCAGACTGTTGGTCATTACCATCTCGACTTAAGAGAAACACCGGTTCATTTTATAAGCGGTGCCGGTCATAAATTTCATGGCCCCAAAGGGGTTGGTATTTTATATGTAAATGACAATGTAAAGATCAAGCCATTTATATTTGGTGGCGGACAGGAAAGAAATATGCGGGCAGGAACTGAAAATTTATATGGAATTGTTGGTTTTGCCAAAGCATTGGAACTAGCTATGAAGAATCATGACACAGACTGCCAGTACATTCAATCATTAAAAGATTATATGGTTGAACAATTACAACAACATATTGATGGTGTTCAGTTCAATGGCGATCAACAAGGAAAATGTTTGTACACCGTATTGAGTGCTGCTTTTCCTAAAACAGAAAAATCAGAAATGATTCTTTTCAATCTTGATATGCAGGGCATTTGTGTTTCGGGCGGTAGTGCCTGCAGCAGCGGTGCCGATCAGGGGTCACATGTTATTCAAGCAATCAATATTAATCCCAATCTTGTAACGGTTCGTTTTTCTTTCTGTAAGCATAATACAAAAGAAGAGGTGGATACTGTTGTTGCAAAGTTGAAGGAAATGATATAGCTAAAACGAAATACAAGAACACGGATTACACAGATTTAACAGATACACACGGATCATGTTGCTTCGCAGCATTTTTGATTCTAATCGTATCTATCAATCCATTTTCTGCGTAGCAGAAATAAAATCAGTGTTTATCCATCTAATCTATCTCATCCGTGTTCTTTTCTTTTTTTTGAACACGGATTAAACGGGTTGAACGGATAAACACGGATTATGCTGCTCAGCAGCATTTAAATTCCTCCTGTTAAAAAATAAATTTGGTTGATTACGAAATATTCGTAGCTTTACGAAAATATCGTAGATATGAAAAAATTAACCCACGTTGAAGAAGAAGCCATGCAAGCTGTTTGGCGTATAGGCGAAGGCAATGTAAAAGCCTTTATGGAAAAGCTGGATGAAGCAACTCCTTATACTACCATTGCTTCCGTAATTAA
>JBDSUW010000183.1:0-11101 GCA_039927535.1 Chitinophagaceae bacterium
TCATAATGTTTATATAACAAAGAATGATTCGTTGATCGGTTGGATAGATGTGAAAGATGAAATACGACCGGAAGCTAAAGCAGTTATAAATTATCTGCATAGCAAAAACATTGAGACTATTTTACTAAGCGGCGACCGTTTGGAAAAATGTAATCAACTGGCCGCAGAGCTTAATATTGATACTGTAATTGCAGAACAAACTCCGGAACAAAAATTAGAGACGATAACTCAATTAAGTTCCTCCTTACCAACTGCTATGGTTGGCGATGGTATTAATGATGCACCGGCTTTAGCAAAAGCAACCATTGGCATTTCAATGAACGATGCTTCTCAGATAGCCGTACAATCTGCACAGGTAGTATTAATGAACAATGGCTTAAAAAATCTGCCGACAGCTTTAGGTTTGGGAAAACATACTTATATCACCATCAAGCAAAATCTTTTCTGGGCCTTTGCCTATAATATTGTTGCCATTCCTGTTGCAGCCTTTGGATTTCTTACTCCAACTTTTGGCGCCTTGGTTATGGGATTAAGCGATGTGGTGCTAGCTATTAATTCTGTGAGATTATTTGTGAAGAAGGTAGTCTAACAAAGCAATGGCTTGGCGAAGTAAAAATTTTGGTGTAAATTCGATTCAAAACATTTTAATTTATGTTTGTTATCCTTCCCAAAAATGCTACTACAGAACAAGTGCAAAATGCATTTGAAAAATTAAAGAAACGGAAAATAAAAAAGCCAGTAAGAAAAGGCAACGTAAGAAAATTTTTCGGGGCAAACACTAATGAAACGGACGGTTTAAAGTTTCAGAAAAAAGTTAGATCCGAATGGGATTGATAATTGCTGATACCAACATACTTATTTACACACTCAAAGGCCTTAAAGCAGTTGAAAATTATATTAATTCGTTTGAATTTGCAGTTTCTGAAATTTCCATAATTGAATTATTGGGCATTAAAGATATTAACGAAATTACACTACGCCTAAGAACAAAATTATTAAACAGCTGCTTAACATTACGTTACAATTCATATATCAGAGATATAGTTATTGAGTTAAAACAGAAATATGCCATCAAAATCCCTGATGCTTTAATTGCAGCCACATCTATACATTATGATATCCATTTTATTAACAGCCGATAAAGATTTTAAGAAAATCAAAGAACTCGAATCGGTGATTATCAATCTTTAATGCAACATATCCTCAAGCAATATTGGGGTTTTGATACATTCCGCCCCCTTCAACAGGAAATTATTCAATCTGTTTTATCAGGAAATGATACACTTGCACTAATGCCAACAGGTGGAGGAAAATCGTTATGCTACCAGGTTCCGGCAATGGCAAAAGATGGATTATGCCTTGTTGTATCTCCCTTAATTGCGTTGATGAAAGACCAGGTAGAAAACCTTCGCAGAAAGGGAATAACAGCCTTTGCTGTTTATTCCGGCATGAGCCGTAAGGAAGTGATAAATACTTTCAAAGTAGCAAGTGAAAGCAATTGCAAATTTTTATATGTCTCTCCAGAACGACTAGAGTCAGCATTGTTTAAAGAATATCTTCCGGGCTTAGGAGTAAATCTGATTGCTGTGGACGAAGCTCATTGCATATCACAGTGGGGTTATGATTTTCGTCCGCCGTATTTACGTATCGCTACACTTCGGGAAGAATTGCCGCATGTACCAATGCTTGCATTAACAGCTTCTGCCACTCCTGAAGTACAAAAAGATATTTGCGAAAAACTTGAATTTCAAAATCATCAAATTTTCCGTCAATCATTTGAAAGAGCAAATCTTTCTTACAGTACATTCAAGGTTGATTCAAAAATCAATAAAATAATTGAAGTACTCCGAAAAGTAAACGGCAGTTCCATTGTGTATTGTAAAAGCAGAAGAAGAACAAAGGATCTGAGTGAACTTTTGCAATTGCAACAAATTTCGTCCGATTATTATCATGCTGGACTGGCACAAGAAGATAGAAGTAAAAGACAGGAAGCCTGGATCAATAATAAAACAAGAGTAATTGTTTGCACCAATGCATTTGGAATGGGTATTGACAAACCTGATGTACGTAGTGTTATTCATGCAGACGTTCCCGATTGCCTGGAAAATTATTACCAGGAAGCTGGCCGTGGTGGAAGAGATGGCAAAACTGCCTATGCTGTTCTTTTATATGATGACCGGGATATTCATGAATTGGAAAAACTGGCTGATCTACGGTTTCCTTCTTTAGAAGATATCAAAAATGTTTATCAAAGCGTTGCCAATTATTTACAAATACCAACAGGGAGCGGCGAAGGACAGTATTTTGATTTTGATCTTGCAGACTTATTAAAAAAATTTAAACTTCAAAGCCATACAACACTGTATTCACTTAAAGCATTAGAACAAGAAAATCTAATTACATTCAATGAACAGGTTTTTAATCCTGCAACTGTAGTATTTACGACTGACAAAAACCACTTAAGGAATTTTGAGAATGAAAATCCTACACTGGATAACATTATAAAAACTTTACTACGGGCATATGAAGGCATCTTCGATCAGTCTGCTTCCATTTCAGAAAAAATGATGGCAGGTCTACTAAAAATAGATGTGGAAGAAGTAAAAAAGCAATTATCCCTTTTACATCAAATGGGTGTTATCGAATACAAACCTCAAAAAGACACCCCACAACTTTTCTTAGCAGTAAACAGGATCAAAGCAGAGGATATAAGGATCGATATGGCAGCTTACAATAAAAGAAAAGAACAGTTTCAACGTAGAATGAAACAAATGATACGATTTGTTGATGAAACTGCTGAATGCCGAAGCAGGATAATCGGAACCTACTTTGGAGACGAAAAAATAAAAGCTTGTGGTATTTGTGATAATTGTCTTCGCCAAAAAGCAGCTGACATTAGCAAAGAAGAATTTGATACCCTTCATCACCGTATTATCAATATCATAAAGTATGAATCTTTACATACTAAAGACTTGCTATTAAAACTGAATGGGGTTAAGAAAGAAAAAGCCTGGAAGGTCATTGAATTCCTCCAGGCTGAAAATAAAATAAGCGTAAACAAAACAGGATTGGTCTCCCTTAACTGATCACAGTTTTAATTATAATAATGACCAGAAATGCAACACTCAACATTGTCAAAAAAACTAATTTTCTCATTTTAGTAGGCTTGTAGGTTAAGTAATAAATATTAAAAAAAACTTATTCAGCTTCATTACTACAAATACTATGGTATATAAGGCAGCAGCCATATACAATAGTTAGACTCTTAACCGTGGACTTTATAGATAAAGGATTCATTGTTGACTATAGATATATCAACAAAGTATTCAAGACAAGCAGTCAATTATATTAAAATTAATAAAAATTTATTTTAAAACAAACTTTTCCGGCTTCGGCTTCTGCCTCCTAAACCCAAAACTCCAAGCAATGTCCGGAGAATGCTGTTTCCTGCTGTTCTTGTCATGCTTTTTACTGTTGGATCATCAAAAAATCCTTTTTCTTTTTTGACCGGTGTTTTTTTAGCCTCTTTTTCTTTTGTATCTCTTTTAGCTGCTTCTTCCAATTTTTCCGTCAGCATTTCATAAGCACTTTTACTGTCAATCACTTCATTATATTTAGCAGCAATTTTTGACTTGCTAACTAAATTGTCTATTTCCACTTCGCTTAAAATATCCATACGGCTTTGCGGTGCCCGCAGCATACAGTGAACCAGCGGCGTAGGAATTCCTTTTTCATTTAATATTGTAATCAATGCCTCCCCTGTACCAAGTTGTGTAATCAGTTCATCCGTCTTATAAAATTCTGTTTCAGGATAATTCTCTGCTGTTTGTTTAATAACTTTTCTATCGGCGGCAGTAAATGCCCTTAAAGCATGTTGAACTTTTAATCCTAATTGTGCCAAAACAGACGCAGGAACGTCCATCGGGTTTTGTGTGCAGAAATAAATACCAATTCCTTTGGAACGGATGAGCTTAATAATCGTTTCAATCTGCTGCAATAATGCGTCATTCGCTTCTTGGAAAATGAGATGTGCTTCATCAATGAACATCACCAGCTTTGGCTTATCCAAATCTCCTTCTTCCGGGCAACTGGCATATAATTCTGCCAGCAGTTGTAACATAAAAGTGGAGAAGAGTTTTGGCCGGTCCTGCAGGTCTGTTACTCTTACAATAGAGATCATTCCCTTTCCATCCTCATTTATCCGCATCAGATCGTCTACCTCAAAACTTTTCTCCCCAAAAAAAACATCAGCACCCTGTTGTTGTAATTCAATTACCTTTCTAAGTATAGTTCCGGTAGATGTTGTTGATATTTTTCCATAATCTTTTTCCATTTCTGCTTTCCCTTCATCACTTACAAATTGTAATACTTTAATAAAGTCTTTCAGATCGAGTAAAGGCAATTTATTATCATCACAATATTTAAAGATCATAGCAACAAATCCGCCTTGTGTATCATTCAACCCTAAAATCTTAGAAAGTAAAACCGGCCCGAATTCACTGACAGTTGCTCTGAGCCTTGCGCCTTTCTGATTACTTAATGTAAGCAGATCAACAGGATAAGCCGTTGGTTTAAATTCAATATTTAATTTCTGGCTTCTGTCTGCAATTTTTTCATTTGATGTTCCAGCCGCAGCAATACCGCTTAGATCACCTTTTATGTCCATCATCAATACAGGAATACTTGCATCACTTAACCCTTCTGCCAGTACCTGTAAGGTTTTTGTTTTACCTGTACCAGTAGCTCCTGCGATTAATCCGTGCCGGTTTAATGTTTTAAAAGGAATCAATACATCTGCACCGCCTACTACTGCTCCATCCATCATGGCGCAGCCAATTTTAAATGATTCGCCTTTAAAGGTGTAACCCTTATTTACAGTTTCGAGAAAATTAGTGGTTTCTGCCATTTCAATTTTTTATTTACTGTTAATATAAGATATTCTGTAATATATAAATCCTCTTCTCTTTAAATCATCAATACTTCACTTTTTGCTAAAATAAAGTACTTTTTATTTTCATGCCATTACTATTAATTTCTTCAGCCGATTGTCATTTGTCCTATGCATGGCACAATTTTTACTATCTTATGCAAAATTAGAGTGCAAAAGGTTTGAAATTGAGTGTTTTAACAAAATATTCCGTGCCGATACTTGAACCCCTGAAATGCTTTAACTTTATTTGTCATTAATATAAAACCACCAGAAAATGGAAGCAAAGAAATCTAAATTATTATTGTGCGAAGACGATCCCAATCTAGGAAGTGTGCTTAAGAATTATCTTGAACTAAATGATTATGATGTAATCCTTGAAAGAGATGGCCGCCTCGGCTTAGCAGCTTTTCAACGGGAAAAATTTGACCTCTGCCTGCTGGATGTAATGATGCCCAATATGGACGGCTTTACATTGGCGGAAGAAATTAGAGATGTAGACCCGGATATTCCTCTTTTCTTTCTGAGTGCAAAAACAATGAAGGAAGATGTTATACAGGGCTACAAACTTGGAGCTGATGATTATATTACCAAGCCATTTGATAGCGAAGTGTTGTTACTGAAAATAAAAGCTATTCTGAAAAGAAATGAAGAGCAGAATAAAGAAAGTGAAAACATGGAGTTTGATCTTTCCACTTATCACTTCAATCCTAAATTGCGCCAGCTTACTCATAAAGATATTACGCAAACATTATCACCTAAAGAAAATGAGCTACTGAAAATGCTGGCTGAACATTTGAATGATCTGCTTCCCAGGGAACAGGCTTTGAAAAGAATCTGGGGCAGTGATACTTATTTTAATGGCAGAAGCATGGATGTGTACATTGCCAAACTTCGTAAGTATTTAAAAGATGATGAAAAGATTGAGATAGTGAATATCCATGGTAATGGGTTCAGACTCGTAGTTCAGGAATAACTCCCGAAGTGGCGAGAACGATATTGTAAATTCTAAAAGGTGTTCAATTTTCGAACACCTTTTTTTATTGTGAAAATAATGAGCCGGAATTTCCTGGCTGTATCTTACCCAAATGCGCATATGCCTTTGCAGTAACTTCTCTCCCTCTTGGTGTCCGTTGCATAAAACCTTCCTGAATCAAAAACGGTTCATACACTTCTTCTAAAGTTCCAGCTTCTTCTCCTACTGCTGTTGCTATTGTAGTAATACCAACTGGCCCACCTTTAAATTTATCTATAATAGTCAACAGAATTCTGTTATCCATATCATCCAGACCATGTTCATCTACATTTAAGGCTTTTAATGCATGTTGGGTAATGCCGAAATCAATTTGGCCGTCATTTAATACCTGTGCAAAGTCTCTTACTCTTCTTAATAAGCCATTGGCAATTCTAGGTGTGCCTCTGCTTCTTCTTCCAATCTCGACAATTGCTTCAGCAGAAATATTCGAACCCAAAATATTTGCAGAACGTTGAATTATCTTATTCAACACATCTGAAGTATAATATTCCAATCTTGATTTAATAGCAAATCTTGATAACAGTGGTGCAGTAAGCAAACCACTTCTGGTAGTTGCACCAATCAATGTAAACGGATTTAGGTTTATCTGAATACTTCTTGCATTAGGGCCACTATCGATCATAATGTCTATGCGGTAATCTTCCATTGCAGCATATAAATATTCTTCTACAACGGCGCTTAAACGATGAATCTCATCTATAAATAAAACATCATTCGGTTCAAGGCTTGTTAACAGGCCCGCAAGGTCACCTGGTTTTTCTATAACAGGTCCTGATGTCTCTTTAATATTTACACCCAATTCATTGGAAACAATTCTAGAAAGTGTTGTTTTTCCTAAGCCCGGAGGGCCGTGAAATAAAACATGATCCAACGCCTCGCCACGAATCTTTGCAGCTTTAATAAAGATGCGAAGGTTCTCAATAATTTGATCCTGCCCGGAAAAATCATTTATCTGAGCCGGGCGGATTGTGTTTTCAAATGCCGCATCAGCAGCCGTTAAGCCATCTTTATCACTACTCAAATTTGGATTGGACATGAATTTCTTGTTGAATAGCTGTAAAGCTAATTATTAATCAGCTATCAGATGTATTGATTCATTTGTAAAATGATATCAGGGTCGGGGCTGTTTTGCAACCACCCTTTCTTTTCGGAGAATTTACATACTCCTGGATAATCGCCTTTATAAGTTCCAATATCAAGTATAATCTGAAAGTGAAGATGAGGAGGCCAGTGACCGTTCTCAAGCGGAAGACCAAACTCTGCAAATATTTCGCCTTTTTCAATATGCTGACCTTCCTGTAAATTTTTGAGGGAGTTCAAGCTGAGATGTCCATATAAAGTAAAGAAACTAATATCTTCTAATCGATGAACAAGAATGATAGTGGCGCCATAATCACCAAAATCATTATTGAAAGCAAAGCTATGCACCAACCCATCCATTGGTGAGATGATGGCCGTGTTTGGTTTACCCCAAACATCTATTCCAAGATGTAATCTTCTTGGCTCTTCTCCATCTCCTGCACCATCAAACACTTTGCTTACTTTATAAATTGTACGATGTTCATCATATCCACCAATACCATATTTCGCATTATTCTTATGCAAAAGCTCATCAATATAATTATTGAACGTTGCTGTCTCTTTTAGTATTTCGGGATTGATTTCTTTATTGTTAGCAGTAAAGTCAAGCTGTAGTAATTTGTTGGTTGCATTATCAAATGGTATTACCTTGTGAAAATCCAGTTGATGCTTTCTTAGTATTGCAACTATATCTTTTGTTTTTTCCATCTGCTTTAAAGATAAGCTGTACAAACCTTTTAAAAAAGCCAGTGGATTTTCCTTTTTGATCAGTTTTATCAGAAAATATTATATAATAATCTTCGTTTAATAACAAAAGATCCAACATGTCCGGAACCTTATTGAATAAAAGACTTCTTTCCCTTTTTACTGTCAGTATATGTTTCAGCATATTCACCAATGCGCAGATGATTACGGGTACATGGAAAGGGAAGATCAACCGACAGAAAGTGGAAGTGAAAATTATTCAGCAGGGAGATAGCTTAACAGGCACATCCTATTATTACGAGTCTGCTACTAATTTCCGTCGTTATAGCATCCGTGGATATTTTGATGCTGAAAGCAACGAAGCGGTTTGGTGGGATGATCAATTGTTGGAGGAAAAATCAACAAAGTACAGCATTAGCAGCCCGGGAAAAGTACCGATGCTTTCCAGAGCAGATTTTAATTGTCCCGGTGGCAATAGAATGATGCTCGATGGAAAAGTGTCGCCAAAGGAAAATGAGAATAGCATTAAAGGGGAAGTGCATATGGACAAGACCTATCAAACCAGCTTTAAAGATGAATGGGATTTTGTAATTGCTAATTATACAAGCGGAGCGAATGACCCTGATATAATTGATAGTATTAAGAACATAGCTTATCAACCAAAAATTGTAACTGAACTACCAACTAAACCAACAGTTCCAGCAAAACCAAATGCAAAACCCTTGCCACCGGTTATTGCTAAAACTAAAGAAAAGCCTGTTGTAAAAAAAGACCGGGAGCCAATAATAATACAACCTGTTGCAAAAGCGATTGAGCCGGTAAAATCTCCCAGCATTGAGGAAAAGTTTGTTACCCGTAAAAAAACATTTATAAAAGATATTGCCATCAGCGGTGATTCGATAGAGCTTCGATTTTATGATAATGCAGAAATAGATGGAGATTCTATTTCTCTATTCTTAAATGACAAATTGATATTCGAACATATCCGGCTTACAGCCAATCCTTATATTATAAAATTAGCTGTGAGTGAATTAAATGATATGAATGAGCTAACTATGGTGGCCGAAAACCTTGGAACAATACCACCTAACACCTCTTATATGGTGGCAATTATTAATGAGGAACGCTATGACGCCTACCTTGCCAGTACAGAAGGAGAAAGTGCCATGATCCGGCTGGTAAAGACGAAAGAAAAATAAAAACCCATCCTTGTTGTAAGGATGGGTTTTGTTGGTAAGATGAATCTGTTATTGATTGTATTTATTAATACACAATAATCTTCTTTGAACCTTTCAGTTTGCCTTCCGCTCCTCTCACCTCTACTACATAAGTACCTTTGGGCAATACTTTGTTTGTTGACAAGTCCACATTGATCGTTGTATATGCTACCGTTGTAAGTACTTTTCTGCTGTACACCTGTGCCCCCTTCGCATCAAACACCCTTACCGTTACCTGCTCATTGGTCTGGTTATAGAACCGCACATTGAACACTCCATAGTTTGGTACAGGATATACATACAGGTTATCAGATGGCTGACCCGTTATCGCTATTGTAGCCGATGTGACCACACAACCATTCAGATCGGTGTACACCACATAGTAATTACCGATATCACTCACCGTTAGACCTGCTAATGTGTTGCCTGTAACTCCTGGTATCACCACTCCATTCTTAAACCATACATAACTTCCACCGGATGGATTTGTAGTGGCCGTTATCGTTAGCACCTGTGTTGGTAACAAGGCCGGTGGTATAGAGGTCGTAAGGTTGATCGTTGGCAATGGATTTACATATAAGGTCGCAAAGGCTGAATTAACTGTGGTACACAGACCTATTACCTGCACTCTGTAACTGTTTGTATTCATACTCTGCGTTACATTACTCAGCGTAAACGTATTCGTAGTACCTCCCGAGCCACCTGTTGCTGTTACCCAGGCACTGCCAGTCCAACTCTGCCACAGGTAGCTTAGCGGACCGCCTGCAGTTGGTGCTGTTACGGCCACTGCCGTGAACGTTGCATTGCTGCCTGCACATACAGTACGATTGGCTGGTTGTGTAGTAATTGTTGGTAGCTGCGCATCTGTTATGGTTATTGTCTGACTACAAGTATTGGTATTGCCCGCTGCATCCTTTACAGTATAAGTAATGGTGCTTACCCCAATATTAAAGGCTCTGGAACCTACAGTATTAATTCCTGTCGCCGGGGATGTTGCAGTCGTTACCCCAGTTATTGCCCAAGTTTGTAATGTTACCGCACAGTTGTCTGTTGCAGTTGGATTGACTGGGGCAAACGTAGCAATACACACTCCCGGATCGGTTGTCCTTGATACATTAGCAGGACATGTAATTGTTGGTGCCTGTGTATCGTTCACCGTTACAGTAAACGAACACTGTGCTGTATTACCTGCCGCATCTGCTGCTTGATATGTTACTGTCGTTACCCCTACAGGGAATACTGATCCACTGGCAAGTCCCGCTGTTCTTGTTATTATTGGCGAAGTGCAATTATCTGATGCTGTTATAGCCCCATAGTTTACCACTGCTGAACATAGACCCGCTGCTGCATTAGCTGTAATGTTAGCAGGGCATGTTATTGTTGGAGCCTCAGTATCATTCACCGTTACAGTAAACGAACACTGTGCTGTATTACCTGCCGCATCTGCTGCTTGATATGTTACTGTAGTTACACCTACTGGGAATGCTGAACCACTGGCAAGACCAGCTGTTCTTGTTATTGTTGGCGCAGTGCAATTATCTGATGAGGCTATAGCCCCATAGTTTACCACTGCTGAACATAGACCCGCTGCTGCATTTACTGTAATGTTACCAGGGCAAGTAATTGTGGGTGTCTGTGTATCGTTCACCGTTACAGTAAATGAACACTGTGCTGTATTACCTGCTGCATCTGCTGCTTGATATGTTACTGTGGTAACTCCTATAGGGAAAGTTGAACCACTTGCAAGACCTGCTATTCTTGTTATGGTAGGTGCAGTGCAATTATCTGTTGCGGTTATAGCTCCATAGCTTACCACTTCTGAACATTGACCCGCTGCTGCATTAACTGTAATATTACCCGGGCATGTAATTGTCGGTGCCTGTATATCATTTGTACATGGGTCAATAACGGGACAATTAATCTGAAAAGTTTGTGTAACAGAAGTTGTTACTTCTGCATCTACCAGAATATAATATTCTACACCAGCAGTTAGCGTACCTATGATGTTTGTTTCTGGACTGCTAGCGTCGCCTATACAGGTCCAACCGGTTGCACTACAACCACCCGAAGCGACTTTATAAAAATAATCAACAAATCCACCACTTGCTGCTGTAACCTGTAAAGAATGAACACCGG
>JBDSUW010000184.1:0-41100 GCA_039927535.1 Chitinophagaceae bacterium
TATGCGGCAAACGATAATTGTTATGAGCCGCCACATTGAGTATGATCAAAAAAATGAGATATATGATCACTATCAGCAATTAGATACTGCATTTTACAAACAGAATAGTACTGGGGATCTTATGAATAGGATTACCGAAGATGTAAGCCGTGTAAGGATGTTTACAGGACCGGCCATAATGTACCTGGCAAACCTTGTCGCCATTATTTCGTTGAGTGTATTTTTTATGCTGAAACGGGATGCTGAGCTAACGATGTATGCACTAGCTCCATTGCCCATTCTGGCAATCACAATATACTTTGTGAACAACACTATTAACAGGAAAAGCGAAAAAATTCAGGAAGCACTTTCCAATCTAACTACTAATGCACAGGAATCTTATTCAGGAATCCGGGTCATAAAATCGTTTGTTCAGGAAAAGGCAATGCTTGGTTTTTTTACCAATAACAGTGAGGAGTATAAAAAGAACGCTATTGGGCTTGCAAAAGTTGAGGCCGTCTACTTCCCTTCCATCACCTTGTTGATAGGTATCAGCACATTGCTGACCATTATGATTGGAGGATTATATTATATCTATGGTGGTCATAACATTGGCATTAATACCATTGTGGAATTTGTAATGTATATCAATATGCTCACTTTCCCTGTAAGTGCTATCGGGCTAACGGCAAGTATGATTCAGCGGGCCGCAGCGTCTCAAAAAAGAATAAATGAATTTCTGAAGACAGAGCCCATGATAAAAAATAATTCTGGTGCCAGTGTAATAAAATTAGAAGGGAATATCGAATTTGATAATGTAAGTTTTACCTATCCGCATACAGGTATACAAGCATTGAAAAATTTCAACCTGTCAATTAAATGTGGCGAAAAAATTGCTATTATCGGAAAAACGGGTAGTGGAAAATCAACTATTGGTCAATTACTTTTAAGGATGTATGATGTAACAGAAGGGGAAATAAATCTCGACAAAAAAAATATACAACAGTTAGATGTATCCAGCCTTAGAGAGCAGATCAGCTACGTTCCACAGGATATTTTTTTATTTTCAGAAACAGTGAGTAATAATATTGGCTTTGGATTAGATACAGCTAGTAATTGCGATGTTAAGATAGCCGCAAGGCAAGCCAGTGTAGATAAGGAGATTGATCTATTTTCCAATCAATATGATACGATGGTTGGGGAAAGGGGAGTTACGCTAAGTGGAGGCCAGAAGCAACGAATTTCCATTGCAAGAGCTTTAATAAAAGATCCTAGTCTTGTTATTTTTGATGATTGCCTGAGTGCAGTAGATGCAAGAACCGAACAGGAAATTATCGGTTCCCTGAATCGATATTTAAAAGAAAAAACGGCCATAATCATAACACATCGCATTTTTTCACTGTTTAATTTTGATAAGATTGTAGTGTTGGAAGACGGCGCCATTATCGAAAAGGGAACCCACAAAGAGTTAATAGACCTTAATGGTCATTATGCAAGGCTATTTGCCCGTCAGCAGGAACAAGACTTTAAAAAAGCAAATTAAACATTTATAATCCTCAATTTGCCTGTTTAAAAAACATCTCTATATTTGTGCCTTCCAAATTGAATAGTAATTAATTAACTGCTAAAAACTTTTTAACTGTGGCGTACGAGAATAATGACAAGAAAATGGAGAGCATTTATAGCAAACGCATCCGTGCTGGTAAAAGAAGAACTTATTTCTTTGACGTAAGAGCTACCCGTGGAAATGACTACTATCTTACTATTACTGAAAGCCGTAAAAGGTTTGATGACAACGGGTATGACAGACACAAAATTTTTTTGTATAAAGAAGATTTTAATAAGTTTATTAAAGCATTAGGTGAGTCTGTTGACTATGTAAAGACTGACCTGATGCCCGATTTTGATTTTGATGCGTTTAATCATGATGAAAATCAGGATGAAAACGGATATAGCAATGGTACTTCACAGGAAGAAACTACTAAAGTTGAAGAGAATACGGAAGGTATAAATATAGAAAGTGTTACCGAAACCACTCCAGAAGAAGTAGTTGATACAAAAGAATCCGAAGTGCCAACTCCCAAAGATTCCGAAGAAGCAGATAAATGGTAATATTTGCTAATAATTGATTTTATTAATGACCTGTTTTTACAGGTCATTATTTTTTTTATAACAGATGCATCATTTAATTATAAATAAGCATCTTGTATTTTTTTGAACGTTAATATTAAGGCATTTTTTTTTATCCATTTGTAAAAAAAAGTTACCTTTCGCACTAAATCTGGACTTTAACGGCACTGTCGGTAAAAATCATTCATTAAAAACAATAGTATGCATCCAAACTTTACGCTAAAAAAATTAGGTGATGTTAGTTTGAAAATCTTTGCCTTTGCATTGATTTTTGTTTTGGCATCTCAGTTTTCTAATGCTCAAACAAGGCAATTAGAATCTCGAAAAACAACTCCTCAGCAAGAAGCTCAATTACAGAAGGAGAAACTTGAGAAATCCAATGCTCTTCAATTAAATAACTCAAATGGCGGGTATCGTTATACAGGACCAGCTATGTTAGGGCCTTCACCGAATATTTCATCTGCTAGTTCGGTTCATAGCAATAATCCAAACCAGATAAATGCCCCAAATCCCCTTAGCCGAGCCTTTATTTACACCGGTGGCGGTCCTTTTCAATTAAGAAAACATTCTTTATTAAATACCGTATTAACCAACGTAGGGAGTAC
Source organism: Chitinophagaceae bacterium (assembly GCA_039927535.1). Lineage (GTDB taxonomy): Bacteria > Bacteroidota > Bacteroidia > Chitinophagales > Chitinophagaceae > JJ008. The sequence goes on from JBDSUW010000184.1 coordinate 2,715, forward strand.
AGTTACTTTTGGTTTTCCTGCTGCCATGGCATTGGATACTACCAGTGGTAAATTATACGTAGTGGATCAGGAAGCACCCTTTGCCTTATATTATATTGATACTGTAACTGGGGTAAGAGCTTTTGTAGCAAATTGCACCGGGGTTCCTCAAAGTTTTTTAACCGGTATAACATGGGATCCCAGAACTAAGAAAATGTACGGCGTTTCTACTGATGGGGGGTCTGTGTCACAAATATTTACTATTAATATGACTACGGGTGTTTGTACACCTATTGGTTCGCCATCACCTGTATCTCCACTTGCAATTATGATCAATGCTGCACCCGGAGGAACACTTTTTTCAATAGATCTTAATGACAATCTCTATAAATGGAATAAAACAACTGGCGTACCAACTTTAATAGGTTCAACAGGATTAGATGTGAGTTTCGGTCAGGATGGACATTTTGATTTCAGCGATGGCCAATATTATTGGGCCGCAATTTTTGCTACCAGCACTACTTCTGAACTAAGGGTTATTGATACTACTACTGCTAGCAGCATTCAAATAGGGTTATATCCAGCAGCTGTTCAAGCCTCAACATTAGGTATTTTTTCAACAGATGCTGTTGCTTGTGCAGGCACACCTATTCCTGGTAATACTATATCATCTGTTCCTCAAGCTTGTTCCGGAACTCCATTTGTTTTATCGCTTACAAATTTCACACAAGGTTCTAATGTAAGCTATCAATGGCAATCGGGCACTTCATCTACAGGGCCATGGACCAATGTAGGGCCAAATTCACATTTGTACTCTCCCTCACTTAGTGCATCTACCTGGTATAGGGCACTTGTTACTTGTGGAGCATTAACAGGTACATCAAATCCGGTTCAGGTTAATCTAGCACCACAAACTAATTGCTATTGTTTACCAGCAAGTGCTTCAGATTGTTCATTTGATGATGCAATTACAAATGTAAAACTTGCTACTTTGAACAATTCATCTGCATGTACAACAGGTGGATATGCAGATTATACTGCATTAGCTGCTCCTAATGTGATTGCAGGTGGTGCAAATCCGATGAGTGTTACGATTGCCCCAGGTGGCAATGATAATATTGCAGTTTGGATAGACTATAATCAAAATGGAATCTTTGATGCAGCAGAATATACCAATTTTGGTAATACTCCAGGTGGTACAGTTACAAATAATATAATCGTACCTCCTACGGCTTTGCTTGGCATTACGAGAATGAGGGTAAGAGTAAGATATTCTACAGCAATTACGAGTGGTCAGGCATGTACCGGATTTGTATATGGAGAAACTGAAGATTATAAGGTTAACATTGTTCCTTGTGTTCCCATTCAGATTACTTCTGTTCCTGTAAGTACTACTCTTAACTGCGGTGCAATTGCATCCTTTACCGTAACAGCTACAGGTAGTTTACCAGTTTACTCCTGGCAGTTTAGAACGAGTACAACGGGTAGCTGGCAAACAATTACCAATGGTGGACCTTATTCTGGAGCCACAACTGCTACATTAACAATTGATCCTGCAGCAGTTTCTATGACTGGTTATCAATACCGTGCATTGGTTGCGGGTGCTTGTTCAGGCGTTGATTTTACTTCACCACCGGCAACACTTACTGTTAATCCAGCTGTTGTTACTATAACACCTTCACCGGCATTAGTTTGCCAGGGTGGTGTAACAGCATTAACGTTTAATACTGTAGGAACTTCTTTACTTATAAATGAAGGTTTTGAAGGCACTGCATTACCTGCAGGCTGGAACATGCAAAATCTGAGTTCTCCAATTGGATCCGTTCCAAACTGGATATTTAGTTCAACAGCTAGTTTATCTCCAGCTCAAAATGGAACTGCAAATTCATATGCATTTGCTTTTTTCAACAATGTGGCAGGTAATAATACTATTAGCAATTGGTTACTTACTCCTGCCGTAAATATTAAAAATGGCGATGTATTTAGTTTCTGGACAAGAACTAGTAATCCGGTAGATTATGCAGACAGGCTTGAAGTGAGATTAAGTACTAATGGTGCAAGTACAAACGTAGGAGCTACCAATACATCTGTTGGGGACTTTACTACAGTTTTGGCAACAGTTAATCCCAATCTTACCTTAATTGGTTATCCTTCAACATGGACACAGTATTCAGTAACTATTTCTGGAATAACAGGTACCGTTACAGGACGTATGGGCTTCAGGTATTTTGTAATTAACGGTGGCCCTGCAGGTGATAATTCTGATAGAATTGGAATTGATAATGTAAGATATTCATCATCAGGAACGAACCCTGCTGCTGCCGTTTGGACTGGTCCAGCTGGTACAATCTTTACGAATCCTGCCGGAACTATTCCTTATGTAGCTAATACTCCTTTGAGTACTGTTTATGTATCTCCTTCTGTTAATTCCACTTATACGGCAAGTTTCCCTATGGGAGCAGCTTGTGCTACTACTCCGGTTAATATACCTGTTACTGTGGTTACTCCGCTTACAGCAGTTACCAGTCCTTCTAACACCTCTGGTTGTTTAGGCGGCTCTGCTACATTTACGACTACAGGCGCAACAGGTGGTCCTTTTACAAGACAGTGGGAAGTGAGTACAAATGGCGGTCTTACATGGACTAATATTGTTGGCCAAACTGGTGCTACTTTGACGCTAACGAATCTTATGCAGATTATGAACAATAATTTGTATCGGGTTACTTATACTGCTGCACCTTGTACAGGTTCTGTAATGAGTTCATCATCTGCAAAACTTACGGTAAATCCATTACCAGTAGTTACTATCTCAGCTCCTGATCTTGAATTAACTCCCGGACAAACTACTGTTATTACTGGTACAAGTTCTCCTGCAGCTATCTCTTGGTCATGGACATTAAATGGTGTTGCTATCGCTGGAACAACTAATACCCAGACTGTAAATATTAATACACTGGGAGCTTATCAAGCTACTGTAGTTGATAACCAAACACCGGGTTGTACGGCAAAGTCGAATATCCTTGTGATAGGTTCAGAAATATCTGATCGCTTATGGATATATCCAAATCCAACAACAGGTGTATTCCAGGCAAGATTATACTTCCGGAACGGACCTTCAGAAAATAGAATTGTAACAATTTATAATTCTATTGGCGTGAATGTTTTAACTAAGGAATTCAGTCTTACAAATGTTGGCACAGATTATCTTCAAATGAACTTTAATTTGTCAAATATGCCTCGTGGAGTTTATGTAGTAAAAGTTGCTCATGAATTATCAGGCAAGATTGTTTCAGGGTTAGTCTTAGTACAATAATAATCAGTACACCAGATATTCAAAGCCCTCCCGAATTTTCGGGAGGGCTTTTTTTTGTGACGAATGGTTTGAATAAAGTATTATCAGATAATGAATTTTTAGATTTTAAAGCAAGTGAATATAAAAAATCAATAAATAGAAATGGATTTGCTTGCCATTGATCTATAACAAGTAAATTGATTTTACCTACTCAGAAAGTATAAAAATTATTTGAACATTGGGGGAATTAAAAAAGGTGGTGAAGCATTAGGAATTTTAGGAAATTGAACTATGCTATGAGGTCGCAACAAAATTGCATTAGGCATTGTCTTGAACTGCCTCATATCAGTAACTACAACAGGCATATTATAGTCGGGAGAAGTATAGACCTTGTCGCCGTTTGGTAAAGTGAAAGAATAATTGATAGAAGTCTTATTGGGCTTCAGTGGAAAAGGAATAGTTTTTGGAAAAACTAATTTAGTTTTTGGAATAGTTCTTGATTTTTCAGCATTTTTCTTTTTTAAATGGCTGTTTATATCAAAAAAGTCTTGCTGTTGGGCAGATGCAGTGGTAAAACCTGCAATACCTATAAGAAGGAAAACCTTTTTCATGTTGCACTTTTTGGCTGCTTTAAAAGTAGGATTATTTTTTCATTTGCTTCCATGCATTGATAAGGCCGTTGGTGGATGAGTCATGATTTGTAATATATACTTCGCTTTGTAATTCCGGAAGAATTTTATTGGCTAATTGTTTGCCCAATTCTACACCCCATTGGTCGAAGCTGTAAATATTCCATATAATGCCTTGTACAAAGATTTTGTGTTCATAAAAAGCAATTAGCTCTCCTAATGAAAAAGGCGTTATTTTTTTTATTAGTATCGAATTGGAAGGTTTGTTACCACTAAAAATTTTAAAAGGTAATAAACGGGCAATAGCTTCTGGAGAAAGCCCTTGCTTTAATAATTCTTCCTCTGCTTCTGTCTCATTTTTGCCATTCATCAAAGCTTCTGTTTGTGCAAAAAAATTGCTTAATAATTTTTCATGATGATCGCTGATAGGATTATGACTTATGGCAGGTGCAATAAAGTCGCAGGGAATTAATGGTGTGCCCTGATGAATTAATTGATAAAATGCATGTTGTCCGTTGGTACCTGGTTCTCCCCATATTATTGGCCCTGTGGCATATTCAACAGGTTCTCCGTTGCGGTCAATCGATTTGCCATTGCTTTCCATATTCCCTTGCTGAAAATAAGCTGCAAAACGATGGAGGTATTGATCATACGGTAATATGGCTTCGGACTGAGCTCCAAAAAAATTGGTGTGCCAAATGCCCAGCAAAGCCATTAGTACAGGAATATTTTTATTGAATGATGTATTTTGAAAATGAATATCAGTGGCATAAGCACCTTTTAACAACTGCTCAAAGTTTTTATATCCGATAGTTAAAACAATAGACATACCTACGGCACTCCATAGAGAATATCTTCCGCCAACCCAATCCCAAAAACCGAATATGTTTTTTTTATCTATTCCAAACTTCACCACTTCACCCTCGTTCGTTGATAGTGCAATGAAATGTTTGGCAATATGCTTTTCATTTTTTGCTTTCTTGAGAAACCAGGCCCTTGCAGTATGCGCATTTGTCATAGTTTCTTGCGTAGTAAAAGTTTTGGAAGCTATGAGAAATAATGTCTGATCTGCCTTTACTTTTTTCAATGTTTCGGCAATATGCGAAGCATCTACATTTGATACAAAAAATGTTTGTATGCCATCTATCCAATATGGTTTCAATGCTTCAGTTACCATTAAAGGCCCCAAATCACTGCCACCAATTCCAATATTGACAATGTATTTTATTTTTTTACCTGAGTAACCTTTTTGTTTTCCTGAGTGTATTTTTTTTGTAAAACTCTTCATTTTTTGTAATACCTTTTTTATGTCAGGCATTACATCTTTCCCTTCTTCATATACAGGACTATTAGAAAAATTTCTCAAAGCTGCATGTAAAACGGATCTATTTTCAGTTGCATTAATTTTGTCACCATTAAACAATGCTTTTATTGCATCAGCTACTTTACATTCCTCTGCAAGTTGTATCAGCAATTGTATTGTTTCTTCCGTGATTAGATTCTTAGAGTAATCCAGCACTATCTCATCAAGACACATGGAAAATTTTGAAAATCGGCTGGGATCACTGTTGAACAATTCCCGCATACTTTTTTTCTTCATATCAGCTGCATGTAACTCAAGTTTTTTCCATGCGGGAGTTGTTGTCGGGTTAATTGAAGGTAGCATAAGCTTAAAATAATTATAATGAATTAAAGACTTCAATAGTTTTACTTACCATCTGCTCATTTATATCCAAATGTAGTACTAACCTAACACGGTTGGGTGAAATAGCATAACCTAAAATATTTTCAAGTTTTATTTTTGAAACAAGATCAGGTGCTGTAATGGTATTATCCAGTTCAAAAATGATAATATTTGTTTCTACTGGCAATATTTTTTTTACAAAACTTTTTGTAGTGATAGCTTCTGCAATTTTTTTTGCATGTACATGATCTTCTTCTAGTCGTTTAATATTATTCTCTAATGCATAAATACCAGCGGCTGCAATAAAGCCAGCTTGTCGCATACCACCACCAAAAGCTTTTCTTACTCTTCTGGCCTTTTTAATAAAATCTTTTTTACCTATCAGCAAGCTACCAACAGGACAGCCTAAACTTTTACTAAGACAAACTGAAATGCTATCGAAGGCTTCACCGTATTGTTTTGCTGTTTCTTTCTTTGCAATTAGCGCATTCCATAACCGGGCACCATCAAGATGAAAAGCAAGTTGATTCTCCTTACACAAGACTTGCAATTTTTTGATCTCTTCAAAATCATAGCAACTACCGCCGCCTCTGTTAGAAGTGTTTTCCAGCGAAACTAAACTTGAATTAGCCTTATGCACATCATCGGCATTGATTGCTGCTTTGACTAAGTCCGCATTTATTCTGCCCAAATTACCTTGCAGCAGCTTTACAGAAGCTCCTGAGTTGGATGCAATTCCACCACCTTCATATTGATAGATATGTGAACTTTCATCACAAATCACTTCATCACCCGGTTGTGTATGGCATTTAATGGCTATTTGATTGGTCATGGTGCCAGAAGGGCAAAAAATGGCAGCTTCCATTCCAAACATCGAAGCAGTTATATTTTCCAGTTCATTGATAGAAGGATCTTCACCAAAAACATCATCACCACATTTTGCTTTCATCATTGCCGCTAACATTCCCGGGCTTGGTTTAGTAACCGTATCTGATCTAAAATCAATAATCATTCGTAAAAATTTTCCACAATATAACCAGTTCGCTCCTCAAATAAGGAATTTGGTGAATAGCGGTACCCTTCTTACTTCTGGCCTATCTATCATGACTCTATCAAAACCTAATTTGGCTTATAGGTCGTTGTTTAATCTCTTATTTCTGAGCCTCATTGCACAAAAAATGGCGTTGACCTCAATTTGAAAGTTTCCAAATCAGGTATAGCTAACATTTCCCTCGATTTATGCATTGACGACCATTTATCGGAGTTTGCCACCATTTATCCCAAAAAAGGAGAAATAAGTAACTCAAAATAGGGGTCTGCGTCACACCCATGTCAGAAAAACGACCGATTATCCCTAAAATTAGCCGTTTAATATTAAACAATGTACTTGGCATTGTAAAGTACTTACTTTTGACTTGTAATATTTAAAACAGGGTACAAACAAAGAAAAACGACAAAAATGAGAAAGATTTTAATCATGCTGACAGTTGCCTTATCAACATTAACCTTAACAAGTCAAGCACAAACAAAAACCGGTAAAATTATCGGTACTGTAATAGACGGAAATACAAAAACAATAGAGTCTGCCACGATAACATTGTTAAAAGCAGCCGATTCCACAGTAGTAAAAATTAGTGTTGCCGATAAATCGGGTAAATATATATTTGACGGTGTACCGGAAGGGAAGTATCTGGTTTCGATTTCGGCTGTAGGGCATATTAAAGGATTTTCTGAATTAATAGAAATAAATTCAATGAACAATTCAGTTAATTTAAAAACCATTGAATTGATTCCACAAGCTAAATCTTTGGACGCTGTTGTTATTACAACAAAGAAGCCATTGATAGAACAAAAGGTTGACAGGATGATAGTGAATGTAGATGCTACTGTTACTAATGTAGGTTCTACGGCATTGGAAGTACTGGAAAAATCTCCGGGAGTTTCTGTCGACAAAGACGGGAACATAAGTTTAAAAGGAAAACAAGGTGTTCAAATTTACATTGATGGACGGCCTACTTATCTTGCTGGCGCCGATCTTGCCAATTATCTTACTAACCTGAGTAGCAGTCAGCTCGATCAAATTGAAATTATGACCAACCCTCCGGCAAAATATGAGGCTTCGGGGAATAGTGGTATAATCAATATCAAAACAAAAAAAACAAAACAGATTGGGTACAGTGGAAGCATTTCTTCCACTTACAGTCAAAGCCGGTATGCAAGATCAAATGAATCGTTCAACTTTAATTACAGAAAGAATAAGTTGAATTTTTTTACAACACTTGGTCATAACTATCGTAAGAGTTTTAATGATATTGATATCCAACGGAAATTCATTGAATCAACTACAAAAGATGTTACGTCTCATTACGATCAGGAAACAAGACTAATAAATATCAATAAATCTTATAACGCAAAGCTAGGAATGGATTATTCTATTTCAAAGAAGACCACTTTAGGTGTTGTATTTACAGGAAGCCTAAGTCCCGGAATATTTAATAGTAATAGCGATGTGTTAATTGCGGATGCAAACAAAGTTCCTTTAAGCCGTACGTTGGCACATTCTGCAAATGAAGATGACTGGAAAAACATCACTACCAATTTAAATTTTCGTCATGTATTTGATACCACTGGAAAAGAGTTAACAGCAGATATTGACTACCTGAGTTATAAGAAATCTAATTCAACAAGCCTTGTGAATGCATATTTTAATCCGGCTGGTATGCCAACGGACAAGGCAGATACTTTGTATGGCAACTTGCCGCAGGATATTAACATCCGCACAGCAAAGGTTGATTATTTACATCCCCTGAAAAATGGTGCAAAATTTGAAGCTGGTTTAAAAACAAGTTTTGTAACTACTGATAATGATGCTGTTTACGATAGTTTAAACTATGGCGTTAGGGTAAGGGATGTTAACAGAAGTAATCATTTTATGTATGATGAAAATGTAAATGCTGCTTATGTAAATTATAGCAGGCCTTTAAGCAAGAAAATTTTTGGACAGTTTGGTTTGAGAGTTGAAAATACAAATGCGAAAGGCAATCAGCTAACGACTGGTGAAAAGTTTAAGAGAAACTATACACAGATTTTTCCTACCGCCTATTTTCAATATAAATCCAATGATAAAAATAGCTTTGGATTAAATTATGGTCGTAGAATAAACCGCCCTGATTATGAAGACTTGAATCCTTTTATCGAGTTTTTAGATAGATACACCTACGAAAAAGGTAACCCTAATCTGAAGCCTCAGTTTTCTCACAATGTAGAATTGAGTCATACGTACAAAGATTTTTTAACCACAACTTTAAATTTTACACAAACCACAGATATTATTAATCAAGTGCTTGAGCAATTCCCCGATAAAAACGAAACAGCAGTAAAAAAGGAAAATATTGCAAAGCAGCAACAGTATGGTATTGCTGTTAATGCAGGCGGAGAACTTAAAAAGTGGTGGAGTGCTAATCTTTACGCAAATGTTTATAATAATAAATTTGAAGGCATCATTAATGGAGAATTTGAAACAATCAGTGCTACAACGGGGCAGTTTAATTTATCGAACCAGTTTAAGTTAGGTAAAACATGGGGTGCCGAATTAAGTGGTTTTTACAGAACGGCTGGAATTGATGGTGTTTTTAAAATTGGGGGATTTGGAATGATGAATGTTGGTCTCAGCAAGCAAGTATTAAAAGGAAATGGTTCATTACGATTTAGTGTCCGGGATTTATTGTATTCCCAAAAAGTTGAGGGTACTATTAAATACGGAAATATTGACGCTTCATTTCAACAGGTTAGAGATTCAAGAGTGTTTAGCTTGAATTTTTCTTACAGATTTAATAAAGGGAAGGTCAATTCTCAAAAAAGGAAAACAGGTGGTGCAGATGATGAGCAGAACAGGATAAACACCGGCGGTAATTAAAAATATACCAGCCAATTCACCAAATATTTGGATCAGAAAGAGTCCTGCTTTAGTAGCAGGACTTTTTTATATTTGCTTTGAACCAAAAAATACAGCTATGCCATCATTTGATATTGTAAGTAAAGTAGATCCACAAGCCTTAGCGAATGCAGTAAATGTTGTAACAAAAGAAATTACCAATCGCTTTGATTTTAAAGGGGCGCATATTGTCATTGATCTTGACAAAAAGGAAAATGTTATAAAACTTGAAACGGATGATGACATGAAAATGCGGCAGTTGCTGGATGTCTTGATCAGCCGTGCACATAAGCAAGGGATTGCTCCCGAGGCTTTTGACGCTGCTAAGGAGGGAAGCCAGATTGGAAAGGCCTGGAAGAAAATTGTAAAGGTTAGAAACGGGCTTGCACAGGAAGATGCAAAAAAAGTTGTCAAGTTGATTAAAGATGCCGGATTGAAAGTTCAGGCTTCAATAAATGATGATTTAGTAAGAGTAACAGGTAAAAAAAGAGATGACTTGCAAGAAGTAATAGAACTTTGTACCAACGGAAATCTTGGAATTCCTTTACAATATGTGAATATGAGGGATTAATTGCCCTCAAAACCTGCGGATAGCTTGATTTTTTGTGGATAATGAAGTGGAAAACAGGTGCATATCAAAAGGCTTAATAATTAGGAAAACGGTAGTCTAATAAACTATATTTGATATACAACTGTACGAAGTTTTAGCAATAAAATGAAGTGCAGGAGATACGGAAGCCCCTTAAAAGGTGAAAGTAACTCCGGGAGAAACAGAAGCCAGTCAAACGGTGGAGTATCTCCAGAAAGCATCGGGTAAGTAAACAAGAAGGCGCAAGCCGGAAAGTGAACTAACTTGATGCTTTCATCTTTTAAGACCGTTTTGCACTGAGTCATTATCTTTCAATAAGATTTGGCTACAATCCATTGCAGACCTATCTTTGCCGCCCAAAAATTATCTATTTATCTGTACGGCAAAATCCCCGTCTGACCACAAAAAAATAAAATAATTATCGGTCGGGCAGGCGTGCAGCCTTAAAAATCATAGAGTTATGAAAAAAGGAATCCATCCCGATGCATATCGGACAGTAGTTTTCAAAGACATGAGTAACGGTCATTCTTTTCTTAGCCGCTCCACTGCAGCTTCAAAGGAAAAAGTACAATGGGAAGATGGCCAGGAATATCCACTGATAAAGTTGGAGATTTCAAGCACTTCTCACCCTTTCTTTACCGGAAAGAATATGCTGGTAGATACAGCAGGCCGTATTGATAAGTACAAGAAGAAATACGCCAAAAAAGCATAATATTATTAAATTGTGGAACTACTCAAAACCTGGTAGTAACCGGGCAATGAGTTTGTTTTTCATGGCTATACTTTTGAACCTTCCGATTCTTCGGGAGGTTCTTTATTTTTACAACGAATGACTTATGAACAAAATTATTTTCACAGAAAAGTTTTGCCAGCCGGAAAATTTACATCCATTTACTTTAACAAGGCAAATGCAAGATATCCGTATTGGTATATTAACCATCCGGGAGAAATGGGAGAAGATGCTGGGCTTACCTTCTTTTGACAAGAAGGAAGATGATTATAAAGATATGAGCCGGTCATTACTTATGGATGAAGCAGCTGCAGAAGGTGTTTGCTTTATGATTCATGGAAACGTATTGCCCACTCCTAAATTAGTAAAGGCGATACAAAAGCTGAAGAATGGTGAATTCATTGCTGATAAAAATGGGAATGAGTTGATATACCGTTTTACTAAAAACCAAATTATCGATAAACACAAAATAAAAATTGGAAAGGCCATTACAATTAAAGAAGATTTTAAATCAATTCAATTTCCCTTTGATATTTTTCATTTGAATGACTGGGCGATCCGTCAGGATTATGCTTTGCTTACAAAAAAGAAGAAATCTCAACCTGTTTCAAAAACAAATAGAGTAATAAAACTATCACAGATCTTTTTAGAAAAGGGAGTAAAGATGGAGCATTGTATTATTAATGCATCCTTAGGGCCTGTTTATATCGGAAAGAATGCAGAAGTGATGGACGGAAGTATTATCCGTGGCCCTTTTGTAATGGGAGAAAGGTCATGCCTGAAAATGGGTGCTAAAGTTTATGGTGCTACTACACTTGGTCCTTACTGTGTAGCAGGTGGCGAAATTAAAAATTCTGTAATGTTTGGCTATTCAAATAAAGCTCATGATGGTTATCTTGGCGACTCTGTAATTGGTGAATGGTGCAATCTTGGTGCAGGCACTACCAATTCAAATATTAAAAACAATGCCAGCGAGGTAAAAATATGGACTTCGAAAGGCGAAATGAATGCAGGCATTAAATGTGGCGTTTTGATGGGAGATTATAGCCGGACAGCAATTAATACTTCCATTAATACAGGAACAGTGATTGGTGTAAGTTGTAATGTATTTGGATCTGGACTTACTCCAAAATATATTCCCAGTTTTTCATGGGGTAGCGAAGGAGTTAAAAGGTATGAACTGGAAAAAGCAATGCTGGATATTGAAGATTGGAAACAATTAAAAGGAATGACATTGTCGGATGATGAAAGAAGTGTTTTGAAATTTATATTTGATAAATTTTAATAACTACAATACAGGACAAATAATAAAATAAACGAAATGAGAAAACAAATCGCTGCAGCAAACTGGAAAATGAATTGTACGTTTCAGGAAGGTGAAAAATTAATGGATGATATTCTTGGGGCAGAAGTAGAATTAGCCAATCATCAACTCGCCATTTTTGCCGTTCCTTATCCTTATTTATTAATGACCAGAAGTGAAGTGGAAGACTCACCAAACTATTATGTAGCAGCTCAGAATTGCCATGATAAAAAGTCAGGAGCCTACACCGGAGAAGTTTCAGCAGCAATGCTTCATTCTATGAATGTTAATTATTGCGTAGTTGGGCATAGCGAAAGACGGGAATATAATGGAGAAACAAATGCAATGCTGGCCGATAAAGTGAATCTCTGTTTTGAAAATTATATAACACCAATATTCTGCTGCGGCGAGCCATTAGATATCCGGGAAGCCGGAACGCAGAACGATTATGTGGCTGCTCAATTAAAAGAATCTCTATTTCATTTATCTGCAGATAAGGTTAAAGAAATCGTTATCGCTTACGAACCAATTTGGGCAATTGGCACCGGCAAAACTGCCAGTACAGAACAAGCACAAGAAATACATAAGTATTTACGTTCAGTAATTACCGGGCAATATGGCGAAGCTGTTGCTGATTATATTCCTATTCTTTATGGAGGAAGCGTAAAAGCTAATAATGCAAAAGAGTTGTTTAGCTGTGCTGATGTGGATGGTGGTTTGGTAGGCGGAGCTTCTTTAGTAGCTGCTGATTTTATTGAAATTATCAAGGCCCTGAAATAGATTGCATTCAGGATAAGTTAATTTAAACTATTTACTTATTGCTGCTCCATATCATATTATTCTTGTTCGAAAGAACCAGGCACTTTTGAGTTTCCTGAAAATAAAGGCAATTGTAAATGGCAAAGAAATTTATCCGCTATTGAATACTAAACCGGTTTTAATACCAGTTCAGCAAAATAATCCGCGGCTGGTAATCACTGATGGGTATCATATTACAAAACCTTTGAAAATAAATTTTAAGGAAGTTGGTACCTATTGTTCTTTTGAAGTAAAATGTGCTATCGGTGATTGGCAATTGTTCTGGGGCTTTATTACTTTATCATCTTTTTATTTGTCTGGATATTTAACAGGAATATTAATGTTAAAGATCTTCAGTTTTTTACCAATGATCTATTTACTGGCTTTCTACTATTTGAACAGAAAGGAATTTATTCGCATGGTACCTGTTTTGAACTGATTTTAAAAAGTAGCGTTTTGTTTTTCAATATCAATATCAATATCAATAGCAGAATAGCTGTTCAATTTATCCAACGTAAGAATTGTTTTAGACATATCCTCATTAGGATGATACATCATATTGAATTTTGCACCCCAGATTATCTCATTGCTAACATAGGAAGTTCTGCTCACTACCTTGTTTGAAAAAACTTCATCAAAAGCTTTTACAAAAACCATTATCTCAATGTCTGTACTTTCAATATCTTTTTTGCTCAACCCATAGAAAGGGCTAGCCTCGTTAATGGGATGTACGATGGTCCAGCTTAATGCTAAGGCATTAATTTTGGATATTTCCATATCCAGTGAAAAAAACTGATCGGTTAATTTGCCATTATCTTCAGTTGTAATGGCCATGGTAAGTGTAACTTCCAATTCTGATAGTGTATTGTTTTTATAGGGCGCAATGCGAAACATTAGTGCTGTTCCTTCCCGATAAGGTGCTATCAGTGCATTATTACTGAACTTTAAAAATGCCTGTGGCCTTGAAAACCGGCCATAAAATAAACCTGTGGCAATAGCAAAACTCAGTAAGCCAAGAAAGGCTTCAAAAGTGGAAACAGCACTTGCCAGAAATCCTACAGGACTTATGCGACCATAACCCACAGTAGTGAAAGTTTGTGCACTAAAGAAGAAAACTTCAGTAAAATTTTTAAAAGGCGAACCTGTATTAACTCCTGCAAGATGGTCTATGCCAATAAGATAATAGATACCGGCAAAAAAAAGATTGGCTACTATGTAAATTAAGAAAATCAATAAAAGGAATTTACTCAATTTCATCTCAAGCATTGTATGGTACCAACTGTAACGATTCAGGAGGTTTACACCTCTTTTTACTACATTGGCATGTCCATCTTTGTTTACAAAACGACCACCAGTACTGTTACTATTGGTGCCAAAGCCAGTGCCTGCATCCGCCCGCAGATTTTTTGATCTATTAAAAATTGCCATAGTCAAATATATCATTTATTAAAATCATGTTTTGTGCTCTGTTCCGGCTGGTTTATTTTAGCATCTGATGGAAAATAAAAAAATACTTTGGTTGTGCAGTTGGTATCCGTCCAAAATGGAGCCATTCAATGGAGATTTTATCCAACGTCATGCAAGAGCAGCGGCCTTGTTTAATAATATTCATGTCATTCATGTTACTTACGATTTCCCGAATGCTGCTGAAAATCCCGGTCAGGAATTAAATAGTAATGGTCAACTTAGGGAACATATTATTTATTTTAAGAAGAAAAAATCGGTTAAAGCAAAATTGACCAACCAGTTACGGTGGCTGGCACTTTACAAAAAGGCAATTCGTAATTATATTATAAAAAATGGAAAGCCAGACCTTGTACATATACATGTTCCGATCAAGGCTGGAGTACTTGCACTTTGGATGAAGAAAAATTATAAGATCCCTTATATAATTACAGAGCATTGGGGAATTTACAATGATGTGGTTGAAGACAGTTATGCATCAAGAGGGTTTGCTTTTAAGCGATATACAAAGAAAATATTTCAACAGGCTTCCCGGTTCATCAGTGTGAGTGATTACCTGGCAAAAGGCGTAAACAGCCTGATAGGCAAAAAAAAATATAAAATAATTCCCAATACGGTTGATACTGATTTGTTCTTTTACAAAGAAAAGGAAACCTCAGTCTTCCGTTTTATTCATGTGTCTAATATGGTTGCATTAAAAAATGCAGAAGGTATTTTGCGAAGCTTTAAAAGGTTTATTCAGCAGAATGCAAATACCGAACTGATAATGATAGGAGATAATGCTATCCAACTAAAGGACTTTGCCATAAGCCTCGATTTTCCTGTTGGGTCAGTGAAGTTTCTTGGAGAAATACCATATATGGAAGTGGCAACAGAAATGCAAAAAGCGGATTGTTTAATTCTCTTCAGCAATATAGAAAACTCCCCTTGTGTTATTGGTGAAGCATTATGTTGCGGATTACCTGTAATTACTACAAATGTTGGCGGCATACCTGAATTAGTCGATCAGTCAAATGCGTTAATAATAAAACCAAAAGATGAAGAAGCACTTACGGATGCAATGCATGAAATGGCCAGCGGAATCAAAAATTATGATAGAAAAAAAATAGCTGAAAATGCCATTGGCAAATTCAGCTATTCAGTTATAGGTAAACAAATTGATGCTGTGTATGAAGAAATACTGGCTACACTTAAGCAGTAAATTAATTATCTTTTAATTTATTAACCAGCCCCACATATTCGTTCATAGCATCATCATTAGACTTCCCTTTTAAGGCGGCCCATGCATCATACTTTGCTTTAGCAACAAAATCAAATGGATTAGATGGGGGTTCTGTGTCAATGTCTCCTATGCTGCCCTGCTTGTAAAGAGAATAGAGTTGTAATAACGTCTCGTTACTCGGTTTTGACGACAATGCTTTGCTTTCTGCAGCGGCCTGTTCAAATTGTTCTTTTAATTCCATGTTGATTTGTTATCAATTTAACTGATTAGCTTTTCCTTGCATTCTCAATAAAAATAGTTTTTACCTGTGAACTATTATCAATTGTTCTATAAAAATCTTCAAGATAATTAGTCATTACTTTTCTTGCTTTTTCACTGAGCAATGTGAAGTTGTTTATCAAATTGTATATACTCTCTTTTTTATTTTTGAATACTTTTAAAATCGTCTGTATTTCTTCAAGAGTTCTTGGAAAACCTCTGTAAACTCTTTCCGTTACTTTCTCAGTTCCGATCACTTCATTGGGGATGGCATAGCTTGCATCTACCAGACCGCAATAATCAAAATCATACGCCACAGGGAAGGGCAGAGCGGCATCATTTTTCCTGTCAAAAATGAGTTTTATATTATGATTATTGGGAACAGACCAGTCAGTATTGCCAATAAAATATTCAAAGACGGCTACCATCGTCATTAACTCTCTGTCTGTTGATTGTGTCATAAATGGCGGATGTTCTTTTTTCTTACATCCATTTCTTCTGGCCAAATCACCATCATCTTCTATTAGAAAAGCATGTTGTGTGAATGGCTTATTCTTACCACTTGCATCTTCGTAATTCACTTTTAATAACCTTACTCTGAAACTTTTTTTCTCCAGCAGGTTATAAATTTTATAAATCAGGTATTCTTTAAAAAGTAATTCTTCGTCGCCTGATTTTGGTCCACAGCTAATTACTAATTTCAATTTGCCAAGGTTATTTAAAGCTGAGCCGGGTGTGTGAAAGTTTATCATTATGGGTGGTATCCGGCAGTTCTCTCTGCGGAATTTCCCCCTTGCTCCAACGGCAACTTTTTCTGCTACTTCCGTTTTATCCGAAAATTTCATCTTTACAGTTCCATCCTGAAACACATCATCACCTTTTTGTCTTTGAAGACCTCTGATATCAGTGGTCAACGTCATTTCAAGAATGTCTTCATCGGTAAAGAATTTAAGACTGTCAATTGTTTTTTGAGCACTGCTAATGTGCGAAAAGAGCAGGAGAATGATACAAAAAAAGAAATTAAACTTTTTCATGACTAGGAGTTTGATGGTTATGTCGAAATTGATTTTGAATATACAAAACATTTAAGAATTTACTATTCTTCTATTTTAGTACCTCAATAATAACATGGCCTACATTTCCACTGGGCATCTGTATTTTTAGCAACGACGCTATGGTTGCCGCAATATCCGTCATATACGTTTCCCGGTTTGTTTTGCCTTCTTTTATACCCCAGCCATACCAAAGTAGCGGAATATGAGCATCATAAGGATTCCAGAGACCATGGGTAGTGCCTGTTTTGCTATATGCATCAATATAGTTTGGCTTTAGAATTACCTGTATATCGCCATTTCGCTTAGGATAATATCCATTATTCAACATTTTGCGAATGGTGCTGTTTAATGGAACGATGTTTAAATCTGAAAGTGCAAAGACCCTGTCAATGCCAGGCTCAGCTTTTATATGGTCAACAATCCATTGTGTAAGTTCCTTTACATCAGCTTTTGCAGAGTCAAGTGCCGGATGATTGAGATGTAACTGATAATTATCATCACTAACAATAATTGTGCTGATGCCATATTTTTCTTGTAATGATTTATTAAGCAGCTTAACAATATCACCCATAAACACACGGCCACCAGGCAATTTGTTTTCTATCATAAATTCAGGTGTATGCGCAACACCATGATCGGCCGAAAGGAAAGCAGTGTATTGTCCTTTCCCTACTTTTTTATCTAAGTAATCAAAAAGGTTTCCAAGGTCTTTATCCAAACGAAGAAAGCCATCTTCACTTTCTATCGAATTGGGCCCAAATGTGTGACCAATATAATCGGGAGAAGAAAAACTAACGGTAAGGAAATCTGTAATATCATCTGCGCCAAGCTGTTCACTGGCGATAGCCGCTTTTGCAAATTCTGCGGTAAGAGTATTGCCCATTGGTAACGATGCGATTTTTGAAAAGTCTTTCCCCATAAATTTTTGCAGGTCATAAGGGAATTTTACACCAAATGGCTTTGATTCGTAAGGCTTATCATCTGTGGTACTTTGAACATATGTATTGGCAGGGTATAAGAGGTTCCAACCTTCTTTGTAATATTTATCAACTAATTTTTGAGCATTAAAATCTGTTACCCATTTAGGCAACTCTTTCATATAATAGGTAGAAGTAATCCATCCGCCAACTGTATTGTCGTACCAATACGCTGCATTGGCACTATGACCGGCCGCCAGAATAGCACCTCTGTCTTTGATTGCTATTCCAATTACTTTACTTTTGAAATTTGTTGCTAACCGCAGTTCGTCACCAATAGTGGTGGTTAGCAAATTATATGGACTCATTTTCCCAAGCGAAGAATTACTCCCTACCGTATTTACCGTATTATCCTCTGTACAATACACTGAACGCATCTGTTCGTTATCCCACCAGAAGTTTCCGGTGATACCGTTGATAGCCGGAACGGAGCCAGTATAAATGGAACTGTGGCCACAGGCAGTTACAGTTGGGGCATAAGGAATCATAGTGTTTTCGCATGCAAAACCCTGGTTAAGCATTCGCTTAAAGCCGCCATCTTTATCATATCGTTCATAAAAACGATAGAGATAATCCCAACGCATTTGATCTACTACAATGCCAACAACTAATTTCGGTCGTTGAACAGTTTGCTGAGCAGAAATTGAAATGGCTAATAAAAGAGTGGCTGCTGATAATAAGAATCTAAGCATGAAATATTATTTCAACAAAAATAAGGTATTGAATGGGTTCAAGGTCATACAGGTAAGCAGACGGATCTTACGCTGCTATGGATGCACAAAATATAATTTTTTATAATATTTTGATTCATGTTAGTAACCATTTTATACGGTTCTACATTTTAATTTTCCCTGAATAGTTTTTTTGATATATTTATTACTTAAAGAAACTATTATATGAAAAAGTATTACATATTCTCACTACTTGTAGCGGCAGCAATAATATTCAGTTATTGTAACCCTTCAAAAAAAGCAACATCTATAACGGAAGCTAAATTGACATATGAAACCGATATCGCTGCGTTAATTATCACTAATTGCACTCCTTGTCATATTCCTGAAAAAGGAGGTAATAAAAAACGCTTTGACAACTACGCAAATGTTAAAACAGAAATTGATGAAATGATTCGCAGGATTGAATTAAATCCGGGTGAAAAAGGTTTTATGCCATTTAAGAAAAAGGAAAAGTTAAGCGACAGTACAATTACTGTTTTTAAGAAATGGAGAGACCAAGGGTTGGCAGAAAGATAATCTTCAATAAAGGCTCAGTTTCTTTTCAACATATCGTATAACATTTTACTCCAGTCGGTACGGATTATACTCACTGTATTTGTTTTGTTTTCCGTTGGAAGCTCTATCATTAACTTTTCTTCAAACTTTGAGATATACTGATTTTCATTGATTTTTTCCCATTTGTATTTGTCCATTCCAAGTAATGCTGCTAATTCTTGTTTGTAGCAGTGATCACAGTTGAAGGTTCGTAATTCTGATCGGCATTTGCCCGTCTTGTCGAAGTCAAATAACGTTTCTTCCCGGTTCTTATCCTCATCTGTTTTAATCATAGTCAAAGTGCTGTCTGTTTCTGAAAAACTAAAAGTGTATGCTGTAACTGTTTTTTTAAATTTAGCTACTTCTTTTTTTATTTCACCCTTTGTTTTATTGATATTGATCTGCGAATAGGCCAGAACCGGGAAAATCAGCAACAATAATAAAACGATTTTTTGCATTTATAATTATTTTAGAGGAGGCAAATTTTACTTCCTTCTCTTACTGTATTGAATTGATTTTATTTATTTTTCTGCCGCGATGACGATTGCACTCGCATCCAGTTGCAAATTATTGCCAGGATATTTCTTAGCCACAAGCTCAAAAACCTCATCCTTAATTTTTTCTCTTAAATCATCATCTGCTTTACTTAATGCTGCAACAATTGGGGCACCTACTTCAGTCATCATGCTCCAATAACGATCTGGAGTTCCAGAATCGAGAGTGGTTATAATCTCTTCTTCAGCAATATTTTTAAAACCTGCTTTTTCAAAGATTTCTTTCATTAAACCGGGTTTGCAGCAGCGGAACATACCCGGAGCACCGGGTGGATTTTGGGGAACATCAACATGCTTCATAATAGTTCCCATGGTGGCCGTAACCCAAAAGTTTTTTTCGGGAACATTCCAAACGGAAGTAGCTATTTTGCCCGAAGGTTTTAATACACGGTACATTTCGTTAGCAGCTAATTGCATATCAGGAAAAAACATAAAACCAAAGCGACAACTTATTGCATCAAACATATTATCATCAAAAGGCAGGTTGGAAACATCAGCTACTTTTGTCTCAACATTTATAATATTTCTGGAGGCTGCATTTTCATTTGCGATTGCAAGCATATCCTCTGCTATATCTGTCATTACTACCTTGCCGTCATTAAGCATAGTAGCAATGCTAAGTCCGGGTTCACCGGTACCACTTGCAATATCCAGAATGGTTTGCGATCCTTGTGGCTTTATAAACTCAATTATTTTTTCGCCCATTGGCCATAGAAAACTCATGGTAAGCTCATCCCATTTTTTCCAACCGGCGGAAAACTTATTCCAGGATTCTTTTTGCTGCTCTCTGATTTGTTCAAATTCGTTCATGGTAAAAGAATTTTAGTCTTTAAAGGTATAAAATGGAATGACACTTATTTTACGTTGTGAGTAATTTTCGTTGTAGAAAGGCTATGGTTCCTTTAATTCTGATACAATTCTTTAAATATTCAGTGTATTTAAATAGGGTAGGATAAAATATTGATACAAAATTTAGAGTTAGAAAAGCCAAAATAATGAAATAAAAAAAGACCTCTTTTGAGGTCGTTAGTGGGAGTTGACGGGTTCGAACCGCCGACCCTCTGCTTGTAAGGCAGATGCTCTGAACCAGCTGAGCTAAACTCCCAAAATATTTTTAAACTCTGAACTGCCGACCACTTCCGATAATAAATCGGAATGTTCTGAACCATCCCGATAGCTATCGGGAGAGCTAAACTCCCTTGTAAACGTGGCGAAGCAATCGGTTTTCAGGACGGCAAAGATAGGGGTGTAGCAGTTTTCAGACAAAATATTTTTAATCTATTTTAGCATCAAATTCATTGAATGGCAACAACCTATTGCGATTTTGTTCAAAACAAAGGAAAGGAGACTGTACATAAAGAATATCATGATCTGGAGTATGGATTTCCGATTCATGACGATAACCTGTTATTTGCAAGACTCGTTTTAGAGATCAATCAAGCAGGTTTAAGTTGGGAAACTATTTTGAAAAAGAAAGACAATTTCTTCAGGGCATTTGACGATTTCAAAATCGATAAAGTGGCCCGCTACAACGATAAGAGAAAAGAAATGCTGATGCAGAACGCAGGCATTATTCGCAACCGGTTAAAAATTGAGGCAACTATTCATAATGCAAAATGTATAAAAGCTATTCAAAAGGAATTCGGCTCTTTTAAAAACTGGTTGGATAAAAATCATCCCAAAACAAAAGAAGAATGGGTGAAATTGTTCAAGCAAACATTCCGGTTTACTGGCGGTGAAATTGTAAATGAATTTTTAATAAGTGCAGGTTATTTGGCGGGGGCACATTCCGAAAAATGTCCGGTCTATAAAAAAGTCCTGAAACAAAAGCCGATGTGGCTCAGGATGTGAATGGTCAATGGTGAATAGTGAGGTTTTCTAATTGGGATTTACTTCAGGTAAACGATAATGCTGACCATCTAAAACAAATAATTCATCAATATCGTATGACCAGAATTTGTACAAAGGAGATTTTTCCAATAATTTCTTTACCGCTTGTTTATTTTCTGCATTCATTGTTATCCAAGAACGTTGCGTTTCCATGCTTACCGCATAATGTTCAATCGTTCCTTTATTGATGAGGAAATTAATATAGGTACGATGAGGTGGAACTAAATCCATGAAATCATCATTCATCTCAAATTTTATGGTAACCTGGTATTGCTGCATTTAATTAATAGACAGATTAAAGGTAGGAATGTTGCATTTGACCGAAAAAAAGATAATCAGATATGGAGAAAAATGTGGAACGTACTGGATTCGAACCAGTGACCCCTACCATGTCAAGGTAATACTCTAACCAACTGAGCTAACGTTCCGAAAATGTAAATTTAGGAGGTTTGTTTAAATTGTCCACTCCACAATCTCATTCACCCATTCCTTTCTTGCTGGAGTAGCAATTTTAATATAGTTATCTGTGTAGCCTTCAATCATTCCAGTTTTATCTTTTCCTTCAAACAAAACTTTACGAGTTTGCCCCGCATGCTGCTGGGTAAAATATTGCATCTTCATATAAGAAAGATTGCGAAGCGATTTATTTCTTTCGTGACGAATATTTTTTGGAACAACCTCATCAAATGTCAATGCATGAGTGTTATCTCTTTCAGAATAGGTAAATACATGCAGATAAGAAATATCCAATGAATGAAGAAAATCAAATGTCTCTTTAAAATCTTCATCAGTTTCTCCCGGAAAACCAACGATCACATCTACACCGATACAACATTGTGGCATTAGTTTTTTTATCAATGCTACTCTTTCCGCATACAATTCTCTTTTGTACCGGCGGCGCATCAAACTAAGTATTTTATTACTTCCACTTTGTAATGGAATATGAAAATGCGGCATGAACTTATCACTGTTTGCAACAAACTCTATTATTTCATTGGTCAATAAATTCGGTTCAATAGATGAAATGCGATAACGTTGAATGCCTTTTACCTTATCCAACTCTTTAACTAGCGAAAAAAAATTTTCTTTCTTTAAAGAATCTAAAGCCCCCTTTAGGGGGTTTGGGGGTTTAAAATCTCCCAGATTAACTCCTGTCAGTACAATTTCTTTTACACCGTGTTTCGCTAAATGTTCGGCATTAGCAATAACATTGGCAATACTATCACTTCTGCTTTTACCTCTTGCCATCGGGATGGTACAGAAAGAGCAATTATAATCACAGCCATCTTGCACTTTTAAAAAAGTTCTGGTACGGTCATTCACCGACCAGGAAGCATGGAAATCCGTTACATCTTCAATATCGCAACTGCTGATCTTTGCAGAATCGCCTTTCGTCAATTCACTGATATGTTGTGCGATATTAAATTTTTCAGCTGCACCGAGTACAAGGTCAACGCCGGGAATTTCTGCAATTTCTTTTGGTTTAAGTTGTGCATAGCAACCAGTTATCACCACTAAACTTTCAGGTGCTTTTCGTTGAATGCGACGAACTAACTGTCTGCATTCTTTATCGGCATTCTCAGTAACCGAGCAGGTATTGATTACATAAACATCAGCGAGGTCAGTAAATTCTTTTTTTTCAAAGCCTTCATTTTCCATCAGGCGGGAAATAGAAGAAGTTTCGGAAAAATTGAGCTTACAACCCAAGGTATGAAATGCCACTGATCTTGATGCTGCCATGCAACTACGCCTACTTGCTTAAATGGAATGCCGCTATTGTAAATGTGGCTTCGTCGCACAAGTAGAGGCGTCAAAGATAAATCATGACGAAAGGATTTCGATAATTTTTTAAATTCAGTTACTTTTATCCAAATTGATGATTGTGAATAAGAAATGGGCTCCTTACATAATGATTTTGCTGATGGTTGTGGCCATTGTGGTAATAAAACTGGTAAAAGTGAATGACACTAGTTCTACTAAACCAAAAACTACAACTACCAATCCAAAAGATCCTGCATCATCTGTAAACAGAGATCATGGATTCGACCGAAGAACTTCTTATTTAAAATACAGCAATCATGCAAACTGCCGTATGGAATGCCGCAAAATTTCTAAAGCGGAAGTGGAAAAAATAATGACGGATGGAAAAATTAATTATAACAAAAGCGATATTCAAAATGCTAGATGTCCAAGGTATGCTCTTGAAGGAAAAACTAAAGATAATCAACGGGTAAGAATAGTTTATGCTCAATGTAACGAATCAACAACTGTAGTCACTGTTATTGATCTGGAAACGGATTATGAATGTCATTGTCCTGGCGATGAAGATAACTATAAAAATAAGTGATGATGAAGGTATTGCTGACGCTGCTGAAGTTTATATATAGTATGTATGCCTTGTTCACTTTTGTCGTAATCATGTTACTGATCTTTCCCTTCGTTATCATCAGTAGTTTTTTTGGCCGCATCAAAGGCGGCAATATGGTGATGCGCTCCTGCATGGTTTGGGCCGATATTTGGTTTCCGTTAATTTTTATCTGGCATAAAAAAATAGTTGAAACTGACCATGATAAAAAACGGCCATACATATTTGTCACTAATCATATCTCTTATCTTGATTCCGCCATGATTCCAAAAGCTTATCGTCAGCCGGTGAGGCCATTAGGAAAAGTGGAAATGAGTAAAGTGCCTGTGTTCGGTTTTATTTATCGTAATGCCATTGTTACGGTTGATAGAACCAGTGCTGTTAACAGAGCTAAGAGTGTAATGTTATTGAAATCAATTATTAATAAAGGTATTTCTGTTCTGGTGTTTCCGGAGGGAACATTTAATATGGGTACGTCTCCTTTAAAAGAATTTTATGATGGTGCTTTTCGATTAGCAATTGAAACACAAACTCCTATTAAACCTGTTTTGTTTCTCGATGCATACAGAAGAATGCCATATGAAAGTTTATTTCGGATGACTCCCGGACGTAACAGGATTCTTTACCTTGATGAAATTGCTGTGGACGGATATGCTATTGCTGATCTGGATAAATTAAAAGAGAAGGTGTTTGCCATAATGGAAAAGAAGTTGATTGAGTATGATGCGGGTTGGCGGAAAGCCTGATGTTTTTAAACCACGGAGACACAAAGTCACAGAGTGGCACTGTGAAGAAATTTGATTAAAATCTCTGTGATTTCTTTGTGCCTCCCTGCCTCTGTGGTTCAAAATATTCATTGTTATCTTTACCCCGATGCAGGAAACAAAATCCGATATTAATGTTTTTAATTCTTCTTCCGGAGAGAAGATGTACGCCGAAATCATTATACCTGCTGCGTTACCAAAAAACTACACATGGTCGGTTCCTGAACAATTCAGAGAAACGGTGAAACTTGGTTGCAGGGTAGAAGTAAACCTTGGCAAGAGCAAAAAATATGCAGGAATTATAAAATCATTGCATAGTGAAAAGCCGGAGTTTATTGAGACAAAAGATATTCTGAATGTGCTCGATGCAGAGCCTGTTATATTTGAGGAGCAATTGAAATTGTGGGAATGGATCGCCTCTTATTATATGTGCAGTGAAGGCGAAGTGATGGCGGCTGCATTGCCAGCACATTTTAAATTATCCAGTGAAACAATTTTAGTTTACAACGAAGAATTTGGCGATGATTTTTCTACATTGGATCATGATGAATATTTAGTGGGCGAAGCATTGCTGATAAAAAAAGAATTGAAGCTGACGGAAGTGCAACAAGTTTTGGATTCTCACAATGCATACCCGGTTATTGCAAAGTTGGTAAATAAAAAAGTTTGTTTTGTGTGGGAAGCATTGAAGCAAACCTATTCGCCAAAAAAAGAAACTTATGTGTTGCTGAATAAGGAATATGATAACGAAGAAAAATTATCCGAACTGCTGAACAACTGGACCAGAGCACCAAAGCAAATGGAATTGCTCCTGAGTTATCTGCATTTAATGAAAACTGAAGGCGAAGTGGTAAAATCTTCTTTGCTGAAAAAATCCGGCGCATCGGATGCGCAGTTGAAGGGATTGGTAGAGAAAAATATTCTTTATGCTGAAAAAAGAAATGTAGACCGCATTCAATACCTGCCCAAAAATGTGCAGATTGATTTTGAACTGACTGAAGCACAACAAAAAGCTTTGACTGAAGTAAAAGAAAAACTAAATGAGAAACCAGTTTGTTTGTTGCACGGCGTTACTTCCAGTGGCAAAACCAATATCTATATCAAACTGATTGAAAAATATATAAAAACCGGAAAACAGGTTTTATATATGCTGCCGGAAATTGCATTGACTTCACAAGTGATTCGGCGTCTGCAAAAACATTTTGGCGGCTATATTGGTATTTATCATTCCAAGTTTTCGCAGAATGAAAGAGTAGAAATATGGAACAAAGTAAAGAATGGTGATCTAAGGGTGATACTCGGAGCAAGATCTTCAGTATTTCTTCCATATCAGAATCTTGGTCTTATTATTTGTGATGAAGAACATGATTCATCGTACAAACAACAAGAACCTGCTCCTAGATATAATGGGAGAGATGCTGCTATATACTTTGCCACTTTGTTTAATGCAAAGGTTTTGCTGGGTAGTGGCACACCTTCGGTGGAAAGTTATTATAATAGTACTTCTGGAAAATATGGGTTGGTAGAATTGCTTCAACGCTATGGTGATTTAAAATTGCCAGCTATTGAATTTATAGACACCAGAAAGATCATTCAAAAGGATAAAACGAAAATAATTTTATCACCTCCGCTTATTGAAGCAGTGAATGCAGTTGTTGAAAGAGGTAAACAGGTAATACTTTTCCAGAACCGCCGTGGCTATTCACCTTATCAGCTTTGCAGCACCTGCGGCTGGATACCACAATGTAAATATTGTGATGTATCACTGACATTTCATAAACTGAGTAACAAATTAATTTGTCATTACTGCGGCACTACTTATCCGCCGGTAAATACCTGTGCGGCTTGTGGTAGTGATACATTTACACAACGAAATTTCGGCACAGAAAAAATTGAAGAGCAGTTGCAGGAAATATTTCCTGATGCAAAAGTGGCGAGAATGGATATTGATTCCGTGAGGGGAAAGAATGCACATGATGTATTGATTCAACAGTTTGAGCAAAAGCGGATTGATATTTTAGTCGGTACACAAATGGTGGTGAAAGGTCTCGACTTTGATAATGTAGACCTCGTAGGTATTTTAGATGCAGACGGACTTTTATATTTTGCAGATTTCAGGGTGAATGAAAGAGCCTTTCAATTAATAGAACAGGTAAGTGGCCGTGCCGGTAGAAAACCCTCCTTCGTTGAAACTCCGGAGGGTAAAAAAGAAAGTGCTAAAGTATTGGTGCAAACTTCGCAACCTCATCATCCATTATTGCAGATAGTACAGCAACATGATTATAAAATGATGTTTGCTGAAGAATTGAAAAAAAGAAAAGAGTTTGGCTATCCACCGTTCTCCCGAATTATTCAACTTACTTTCAAACATAAGCTAAAAGAAGTAGTGGAGAGAGCGGCGCATATTTACACAGAAGCAATGAAGAGAAGCTACAGCAACTATATTGTCGGTCCGGCAGAACCGGTGATTGGTCGCATAAGAAATCAATACCTGATGGAAGTATTAATAAAACTACCGAGAGATGGCAAAACAATTCTACAATGCAAGAAAGACCTGCTGGAGCAGGTTGCTATCCTTCATCAAAATAAAAGTTTCAGAAGCGTAACGATTGTGCCGGATGTTGATGCGGTGTAATTTTTAATGTGGATCAACTTTAATTTAAGGAGCCTATGATCTCAATAATAAGAACATACTACTGAAATGCCATATGTTTGGCTTAATGTCACCTAAATGTCGCCTGAGTGGCAGGCTTAAAATTAGTTTTACCTTTATTCTTCATATAGTTTTGCAATGAAATCAAATCAAAAGGAAATGATAGCTGCCTTGCTAAAAGAAGGAAGAATTGCCAAAGGATATACACAAAAAGAATTATCTGAGCTTTCGAATATAAGTATCCGCTCCATACAGCGAATTGAGAATGGGGATATTTTGCCAAGAACATATACACTTAAAACTCTTGCAGGAATATTAGAACAACCATTTGAACGATTTTCGAAAATTTTACAGTCTCAATCATTTGAAAAGGATGCAAAAGAAACTGATAATTCACCAACATTATCTATTAATAAGAAGCAACTGATCATTTTATCAGTAGGGACTTGCTTTGCTATTATTTTTTTGTCGTTGGCTTTTATAGCTCAATCTCCAGGGTTTCCGGAAACTACATTTGAATTACTTGTGTTTTGTGCAATAGTTCTTCTGCTTGTGACTGGCATCCTGTTTTTGTTTTGGAGGAATAAATAATTCTCATTTAAACTTTATAATGATTGGTATCATAGTTCAACTGGCCATTTCATGGCTGATAATCTGGCTTTACGAAAAAGGTAATTTATCCTTTATGGGTTTGATGCCCACAAAGAAAAGGCTATTTAATTCTATACTTTTTTTCTTTATTACCGCAGCTTGTGCCGCTTCTGGATTTTTATTAAGGATGTTGATTGCAAAACAAAGCTGGGCACTTAATCCTGAGTTGAGTTCTAATCTTGTATTGAATGGTATTTGGTTTGTCATCAAATCTGTTCTTTTTGAGGAATTTATTTTTCGGGGAGTATTGTTGTATGTACTTATTAAAAAGCTTGGAGCCACAAGAGGCATAATTATATCTGCCCTTGCTTTTGGTATTTATCATTGGTTCTCCCATGAGCTTTTGGGAAACCCGGAACAGATGGCCATTGAATTTTTTGTTACCGGAGCAATGGGTTTAGTATTGGCGTATGGTTATGCAAAAACGTTCTCACTCTATATCCCTATAGCTATTCACCTAGGTTGGAATCTGGTTTACATGGTTATTTTTTCCGGAGATACAATTGGCCAGCAAATTTTTATCCAGCAAGAACAGGAAACGGAAGTGGTACTTTCTTATTTCAGTTTTTTTGTTATTATTTTATTGCCATTGGTAAGTTGCTTGCTAATCAATGCCTGGTTAATTAGAAGGCAGAAACAAATTGATTATAAAAGCAATAGTGATAAAAAGGAAGCTGTATAACCTAGTTGAAAGGTTTTGCCTTTAATGTTGCTTTAGCTTACCCAATATTTTATCTATTGAATGTTTTGCTTTTTCAATAGCATCATTTACTGACCCTTCTACGGTCTTGGCATTACTGGAAACAGCAATCGGTTGTCTGTTTTTCAAACGAACCTCAAAGGTACAGTGCTTATCATCTTGTCCCTCTTTACTGCCATTTGCATCTGAAAGATGAACTTCTACTCTTGTAATATCTTCACTAAAACGGGATAATTCATCTTCTATTAATGATTTTAAATAGCTCTCTAATTTCTCTTTTGCTGAAATGTTCTTGTCTGTATTTATTTGTATTGTCATGGTTGTAATATACGATTTTTATAATAAAAATGATTTGCATTGACACTAACACAAGTTAAATTTGTTGTATAGCATAGTATCATCGATTTGACTTTACAAGCTGACGTATTTTTAAATAAAAATAAAAATAAGTAATCGTGTCATTCTTTAACAAATTCTAGTTACAAAATGTCTACCGATTACGGTAAAATAAAAATACTTTTTTGAGTTACTTTCCGTAAGGCGCAAGAGTGAGTCTTTCACTGTGGCCTTCCATCTTTTGCCTTATTAATGAAATACAAAGTACAAAAATATATGCACAACGACTCTGCCTCATTCTACCATAAAGAAAGGGAGATTTGGGCTCTATTATTTTTCTATACTGTCTCTGTCCAGCCTCTTTTGTAAGTTTTACAATTTGACAATTTTCATCCAGATATCTACTAAACAAGCCCAGTTACTAAATACACCTACAAATCTTTAATTTGGATTAGTATGTTTGCGGTTAATTACAATTCAATTAACCAATGTTAAGCCAGCCGAGTTTAGAGATTATATCAATTTTTAATCAGATAAAATAAACAAAAATGAAAAAACAATTAATCAAACCTGGACTTTACATCATGTGTAGTATCATGCTTCTTTTCAGTTGTAAAAAAGAAGAACAATCAATTTCACCTCTTACTGAATCATTATCCATTGAAGGCCGGGCGGCCTCAGACAACTCTAATGTTTTTAAAGGGCCTAACGTGGCAATAGGTAATGGTCATGCCCGGTCATGGATCAGAATTAATCATTTGGATATGCCTCTGGAGATAGGCATTGAATTAACAGCGTCTGCTTTTTCAAGCTTACCTGATCATATAAATCTGGTACTTCCTTTACACCATAAAGCCCAGGAAACAACACCATTCGAACACATCTACTTCGGCTATAATGAAGAGGGCCACCCGCCTGCGGGTGTCTTTTCCGTGCCTCATTTTGATGCCCACTTCTACATGACCACCAATCAGGAGCGGTTGGCAATTCCAGAAGTAACACCTGCCACACTTCCCTTTTTTACACTAGCCCCACCCGCTGATTATATGCCGTTAAGCTATTTTCAGGCAGGCCCTGAGCCACAAATGGGACAACATTGGATACCTCCTCCACCATCGTTTTTGCCCTTCTCCAGAGTTATGGTTTACGGAACATATAATGGAGAATTTACATTCCTTGAACCAATGGTAACTGTTGCGTACATGACAAGTGTAGGTAATACCAATACACCGAGCATCAACAATTACCCGCAACCGGCAAAATTTGCAGAAGCTGGCAATTATCCTACTACTTACAACATTTATAAAGACCCGAAAAATGGAAACTATAACATCACACTGAGCAACTTTGTAGCAAGGTCTGCCAACTAAATAAACGTAAATAAAGATCCTGTAGCTGCGTGTTACGGGATCTTTATTATAATATTCAGGATAAAATTGCTACTTTAACGATGATTATATAAACGGAAATGAAGGTTAAGCTTTCAATACTATTTCTTATACTATCTTTTAATATAAGTGCACAAAGCCTAAAAATTGAAAGCTACAAGAATGTAATCTCAAAGGCTTTTGGTATTGATAAAATAAACACCTTGTGGAAAATTGTAGACGAATACCATTACCAGAATATCCAAACTGATTCAGCCCTTAAATATGCCAGAATCGCATTCAATGAAGCTGCGGCTTTAAATAATAGAACAGCTAAAGGCAGAGCCCTAGTTCAACAATCAAAAATATATGGAACATTACTGGGAAATATAAAAGAGATGAAAAGGTATAGCCTTATGGCTATTGAAGAATTAAAATCGACGGGAGATAATATTCAGCTAGCATCAGCCTATCATGCTTTAGCCCTTTCTTTGATTTTTCAGGGAAACTATGATGAAGCTATTGGTGTACTTGTAAAAGCGAAAATACTTTCAACTGAAATAAATGATAAGCATGGGCTAAGCTGGTTTTACCAGGTAAATGGCCTTGGATATGTAAAATCCGGCCAGTTGTGGAAAGGATTTGTGAGCCTGAAGGAGGCGGACAGGTTAGCTAGAGAAATAAAAGATTCGTTGATTAGTGGTTACTCGTTAAACCTGATAGGCCGGGCTTTTATGTTAAACGGTGATCCCGAAACTGCATTGCATTATTACAGAGAAGGACAGAAATTTCAAAACACCAGTATTATTTTAATGTGGCCTCACCTGGAAGATATGGGATACGCATTTCTGCAATTAAAACAAAATGATTCAGCGGTAATTTATCAGCAGAGGCACCGGCATAACCTGATGGCATTAACGACCGATACTGCTGTAAGGAGAAAATTCAGGGTATGGCAATATCCTGATTTCAGGATAGATCAAAAAATACAGCAGCAAAAATATGATGATGTAATAGCTGAATTGGAACCAAGGCTTGCAGATCAACAGCTCAAAGAAAATCAGCTTCCCATGATGCATGCATTACTGAATATTGGTTATGCATATGCAGGAAAAAAAAATTATAAAAAAAGTATGGAAAGCGGGAAAAAATTATTGCAACTCGCTAAACATTCTTATAACAACTTTTATCTTAGAGAAGGTTATGCTTTGATGGCCAATAATTTTGAACAATTAGCACAAAAGGACAGCGCATTTGACTATTTTAAATCCTATATAGCCACAAAAGAACTGATGGCTGAAGATCAGTTTGCATTACGGGCAGCGCTTCATATAGCTAATGAACAATCCAAGTTGCAGCTAGATTCGTTAGCTAAAATCAATAATTTCAACGAACGTCAGCTTACAGCAAAGCAAAAAGAACTGGGTAGGGCATCACAGTTAAAGAATTTATTATTGATCAGCCTGATCATTCTTGGTGTATTAACAATACTTATCTTCCGGAATATTACACTTAAAAGAAAAAATGATAGACTTCAAAATGAGAAGATCCAGTTAGCTTTAAAAAGAAAGGCGCTGGAATTGGAAATGCAGGCTTTAAGAGCGCAGATGAATCCACATTTTATTTTTAATTGTCTTAGTGCCATTGATAACCTGGTACAAACTAACCAGGCAGATAAGGCAACCTCTTATCTGTCGCGGTTTGCAAAACTGATCCGTTCTGTGCTAGACAGTTCAAAGAATAATGTTGTATCCTTTCAGAGAGATTTTGAGACATTAAAATTATATCTTGAAATGGAAAAATTCCGTTGCAATAATAAATTCAGTTACACACTGGAAGCAGATGAAAGACTGATGAATGGTGATTTTAAAGTTCCACCACTTATCATTCAACCGTTTGTAGAAAATGCAATTCACCACGGATTATTAAACAAACAGGAAAATAACCGTCAGCTTGATATTTCCGCAGAGTTACAGGATGAACACATTGTTTATTATGTTTCAGATAATGGAATAGGACGTAATCAAGCGCAAAGAATTAAGGAAATGAACAGGCCCGATCAGGTTTCTTATGGAATAGATATAACAAGAGAGCGGGTAAATATTTATAATATGAACGGCCAGAATGATATTGAGATCACTGACCTTGAAGATAAAGGCATTTCTATAGGAACCCGAGCAATGGTTAGACTACACAGTTAAAAGCTTTACATGCTGACAGCGATTTTAATAGATGATGATGAGAGCAATCTCAATGCAATGAAAGAAAAACTGACTAAGCATTGTCCTGAAATAGATATAATCGGTTTGTGTGATAATGCACAAGATGGTATAAATGCCATCGACAGTTTACATCCCGATGTTGTATTCCTCGATATAGAAATGCCGGTGATGAATGGATTTTTAATGCTTAAGCACCTTACTTATAAAGATTTTCAGTTGATTTTTGTAACCGCATATGATCATTATGCAATAAAAGCTATAAGATATTCTGCAATTGATTACCTGGTAAAACCGGCAGATATAGATGAATTGAAGGCCGCTGTTTTAAAAGCAGTGGAGAATAAAAATAAATTATCAACTGCCAGCCAACTTGAAGTTTTACATGAGTATATAAAAAAGAAGCAACACAAACGAATTCCGATACCTACTGCAGAAGGCTTACAATTTATCAACGTGGAAGACATATTTTACCTGTTAGCAAGTAACAGTTATACCAACATCTTTTTTGCGGGATCGCAAAAGATATTGGTAAGCCGCACTTTAAAAGAATTCGAGGATTTACTGCCACCTGAGAACTTTATACGAATCCATCATTCTAGTATTATCAATTCTGCTTTTATTGTAAAATATATCCGGGGCGAGGGTGGCCAGGTAATTATGCGTGACGGAGCTGCCCTTGATGTTTCAAAAAGAAAAAAAACGGAATTTCTCCAGGCAATTGGTTATTGATGACCTGAATTTCTGTTTCAGCTATTATTGCTTCTATTAATGCCTCCACCGGACGAACAAAATCGAGCCAGGGAACATTGGGAAGAAATGGTGAATCTAAAACAACACTTCGGATGCTTTTTACATCCAGATATACACATTGCAACGAGATTTATAGACCTGTCTGTAGCAACCATACATATTCAATGCAATTATAGTTTAGAGACCGCCAATTAAATAATGCTACGCCTTGAGAAATTTAAGAAGCCGCCTCAATCATTTTGAGACGGCTTCTTACACCAAAAACAATCTTATCCTAATATCTGATCAACTTAGTTGTTTTCCGTGAACTGTTTTGTTGTATTTCCAAAATATAAAATCCCGGTACCCAGGAGTTTCCAATTACAAGGGTGCTCCGTGCAGCTACAGTATGTTGTTCCACTACTCTTCCATTATTATCCCATACCCGTATATGTACAGCACCTTTATCCTGTTGAGCATTTACCTGAACAGTAAAGGCTGAAGGACTTGGATTTGGCATTGCAGTTACAGAAAAATCGAGTTGTTCAGTGGTCTGCACTACTTCCTGTTCAGTTTGTTTACTTTGCTGGTTATTAATAATTTTTACCTCACTATTTACACCGGTAACCGTAGTTGGATTTTCAGCTTCACTTTTACCAGGTTCATTATCGTAATAAATTTCACCTGTATTTTTATTATAGATTTTCATACGCACATAATCTGCATCTCCATTATCAATAACAGTAAGTACAAAATTAACTCCACTCTGCATTCCACTAATCCTACCCGAACCTTTCATTTGTGCCCTGTTACCACTAATAGCCAAGTATTCGTAATTGAGTGCAGTGAATTCAAAATCGCCCACTTTAACTTCAAACCGGGTCTCACCTTTAGGTAGCTTTGCCTTTTTGAAATAATGGACTTCAAAACCAAAACTCGCTTTTCCGGTAAGTGTGGGTTTAGCCTTTATAGCGCCTGCAGGAGAACTGAACCATCCTCCCCCAAAAGCATTTCCTGAACTCGGATCATAAATTACTACAGTTGCTTCCTGATCACCAGAGGTGGATGCGTAGGAAACATTGCCAGCCTGGTCTATCACTTCCATTTTTAACTTATACACACCGGCATCTTTGAAATTGTAACTGCCTGTTACAGTTCCGTTTTTGCGGCTCTGGGGTTCGCAGGTAACCGTTCCACCTATTGTATTGGTTTCATCAATAACCCAACGGGCTGTATGTTTTTTGCCCGGCAAATCCTGGAATACGCCACTTAAGCTTACTGTGTTGCCTAATTGGATAGCTTTGCCGGCGAAAGGACCAGTAATGTTATGTGCCACATAAACCTCCGTGGTTTTCACAGTTGTATTTCCACAATCGTCTGTGGAGGTAATAGTAATAGTATAGATTCTGCCATCACCAGTTCCTGCCCGTTCTGCACGCAGAAGGACTTTATGGTTATCTATCACTTTGTAATCTTCGGGTTCTGTATCACCATCGCCAGTACCATTTACAGGCTCATTACTTTCGATAGATAATGTTGTAGTAATATGTTCGGCATCTGAACAATTATCTTTCACATCATAATTGATCACTACTTCCTTCATTTTATGATTGGGCGGCCATAAAGAATTTGGGGAAGCAGAGATGTTTGTGATCTCCGGCCCCATTTTATCTTCAACAGTTATTAACTGCACCTTTACTGTCGCATTTCCACAACCATCTACAAGTCTCCAGGTACGTGTAATGGTAAGGTTACCTATACATGTACCGAGTGTTTCCACATCAGTAAAAGTTGCATCTAAGTTATTATCACAATTATCTTTCTCATCTGTCACATCACCGGTTGCAGCTACAGACGCATCATGGTTACAGTTCGCATCTTTATAGATGGTTATAGCGGGAGGTACAGTAAAGGTTGGTTTTGTAATATCTTTAACTGTAATAGTTTGCACTTTTACTGTGCTATTCAGGCAAGCATCGGTTAACGTCCATGTTCTTGTAATCTTAGTTTCACCTGTGCAAGCTCCCGGTCCTATGTTATCTATATAAGTTGCATTTAGCCCACTATTACAGTTGTCGTTTTCATCCGTTACATCGCCTGTTATAGCCACACTGGCATCATAACCGCATGTTGCATCCTTGAAAATAATCTTATCTGCAGGTACGGTAAAGGTTGGCGGTGTAATATCTTTAACCGTAATGGTCTGCACTTTCACCGTGCTATTTAGGCAAGCATCGGTTAATGTCCATGTTCTTGTAATCTTCGTTTCACCTGTGCAAGTTCCCGGTACTATGTTATCTACATAAGTTGCATTTAGTCCACTACTACAGTTGTCGTTTTCATCCGTTACATCGCCTGTTATAGTCAAACTGGCATCATAACCGCACGAAGCATTCTTGGCAATAATTTTATCGGCAGGTACGGTGAATGTTGGTTTGGTATTATCTCCAACGGTGAAATTGGCATTCGATATATCAAAGAAAATATTATCGACTGCTTCTACTTTTATTCTCGCCGTATTGTTATAGGTACAGGGGATGGTTACCTGTTGCGTTCCATCATTGGGTGTGTTAGCTAACAGGGTAACGGGGAAGGAGCTTCCACCATCATACGATAAAAGTATTCTGACATTAGGTGCCAAGCCAGCACCATCGGTACCATTCACATTCCAGGTAATCGTTTTATTTCCGGGACAAATTGTTTCCCCTCCATTTGGAGAATTTATGGTGAGAGGCCCGGCATCGGCAACTGTAATAATTACATCGTCGGAATTATTCTGAGCTCCGCTTAAAGCATTATCTCTGGCAGTAAACCTCAAATTGAAAGTTCGCGGAACGGACGATAATACTTCCCATGTATCAGAAATGCCATTCACCGGCAAGGTCCTATCCAAAGAAGTTGAAGGAGCCCGGCTTCTGAATGCGGGTCCATATGTATTGGTAGAACTGAGAGTCCATGGAAAATCACCGTCTGCCGTTAGTTTATCTAACTGTTCCCAGGTAAAGGTCATTGGATCCCCTTCAGCATCTGATGCGCTGCCTTTTAGTGTAAAAGGAGTGCTTTTAGGCACGGTGTAATCAGGGCCCGCATTTACTGTAGGGGCCGTGTTTCCGGCAGATACAGTTGAGCCACATGAAACCGAGGCTACATAATCAGTGGCCTGCTGTATACTTATGGCATGAAAGTATTTATCTCTCAGGCCGATTACAAATGGAGAGACAGCAATCCCGTTGCCCCCATAACTCATTATGGTGGATCCGCTACCCGGTTCTACCTGGGCATTGTCATTATCATCCTGGTGTGTGAACGTATGGTTAGCGCCACATTGATGTCCCAGTTCGTGGGTGAACATGATGGATGCATATCCAGTAAAAGCAGTCCAATCAGCCCTCCCTGTGAATCCACGGCCTTTGGTAGAAGCGTTACAAATAGAACCAATAGCGCCTGCATTGCCGGCATTGCCGCCTGGAGTATAGTTCATCAAATGGCCAATGTCGTAATTATCTGTGCCTATTTTTGTATCAATAGCCGTTTGTATTTCAGCATTTAAATCAACACCTACAAATGGGTCAGTGCTGCCGTCCAGGTAAATTATTTTATCGTTGTCAGCAATTACCTGCATCCTTACCCCAAAATCCCGCTCCAGGTAGAAATTAGCATCTGTTACCCATGTCAATTGGTAAGCTAGAACGGCACTGATCCTGGCCGCGTCCGAACCACTGTTTGCAGGGTCACTATCATACTGATCCCCAAATTCACCACTTGCTGCCAATGCAAGACGAAATACACGAATGTTTCCCGTGTTGGCATTTTTGAGCGCTGTGGCAGCAGATAACCGACTTTGATTTTTTAACAGGGTAGCTACACCCTCGCCGGTGGTACAATTAAAAGTATCCGGGCTTGTTTCATCATCAGTAAAAATAATATGCAAGCCTGTTTTAGAATCAAGGCTACGGATGTAAATCGTAGGTTTCCCCGGTGTACTTATAATAGCATTCAGGCCCAATTTGGATATTGAAAACCTGGTTACCGTATTGGGATCTGTTACAGATTTCCCAGAATAGGATTGTGCTCCGTTTAATTTCTTCAACAGCCCGGGGGCTGCAACAGGCGCTGATACAATGGTGAAAGTATGCAGCTTACCATCAGCATCAGGGAGATCTATTGTTAGCCGGGATTTTGCGGCACTTACGGATTTTTCAGAAGGAGCCTGGTTTAACTGTGCTGCCATGCCTGCCTGATTAAGTTTAAAGATCTCAAATTTTTGAGGCATAGCCCGTCCTTTCCAGACAGCCTGTGGAACGGAAGCTACATTGGCACGGCTCCAGTTTGGAGACTGTGCAAAACCATTTAGCACAATAATCATAAAGAAAATTGCAAGGGAAACTTTTTTCATGGTAATTAATTTTGGTTAAATATTAAAACGAAATAAAATTTTCTAATAATAGCTTTTTAGTTCATCATTCAAACCGGCAATTGAACCTGTACCATCTATATTAATAATTCATATCTGATTATTCAGAACCATAACTGCAATTAATGAATGCGATTGACAAAGAAATGATCCATTTTTGCATGGTGGTTTATTGATTAATCAGAAATTCCCTGGTGTTTTGAAACAAGGTAAGTATTCGGTTTTATAAATTCAAATTTAATTCAATATAAAAAGGCAAACAATACCGAGAATGGGGGAGTAACCAAGGAATTGTCATATTCTTTTAAGCCCAAATAGATGCAACCCAGCGTTTGTTCGGCATTGCCTAATCCCCGTTTGTCACCTATTAATTTTTTACTTCAATTGATTTTTTGGACATATTTTAAAGCTTCATTAAATTGTTTCAACTATAGAATTAACTGAAAGGCTGTAATATTTTTACAATATTACAATTACCCCATTTTTTGCTTTTTAATTCCGCTTCAAAAATTCGTGATTTTTTTACCCTTTTGTTGAAATGCCATATTAGATAAACAAT
>JBDSUW010000185.1:0-22228 GCA_039927535.1 Chitinophagaceae bacterium
AGCCATTTTTGCAAATAAGCCGGATCTACATTACTAATTACTTTATCGCTGTTTTCATTGCAGCAGAAATAAGGGTCCTGACTTCTTTTAAATCGTTCCATTGCGACAGAAGGAACATTCTTATCAACATATTTTTGAATCTCACTAAAAGTAACTTTGAAATCAGGTGTGCCATCTGTATCTGCAACGCCGCTTAATCCATCTACAAGGTAATATGTAAACAGACCATGTCCCGTCCCGATTGATTTATCTTCCAGCGATTCCTGCCCGGCACCGGTAGCAAGCATAATAATTTCTCCAACTTTCTTTTCTGATATGGCTGTGTTTAAAAAACTTTGGCCAGATACACCTCCAGGTAATTCATTAGAGCGACATGCATCCATAATAAAAAAAACTTCAACACCTTTTGCTGTTTCGTTTGAGATTTTCTTTTTCAGGTTAAATAACTGTATTGTTCCGCTTACCAGATAATTGTTTTTATCGCCTTCGGGATTACAGTCATAGCCAAGAAAAAAGAACTGATCCTGATCTATAGCATCGCCGTGGCCCGCCAGGTAAATAAATAGTTTATCACCTTTTTGCAAACGTTTTGCTTTTAGCCATTGAAATCCTTTTGTCCAGAAATTTGAGTTTGAAGCCTCTTCATTAAGCAGCATAAAAATATTATCGCTATTTACACTTCCACCACCAGGAGATTTTAAATAATCGCTAAAGAGTATTGCATCCTTATCAGCATAAGTTAATGGCTTCACATATTTATATTCAGATACGCCGACAACAATTGCAAATGTTTGTGGTCCTTGTATAGTCGTGTCTCTGAATTTTAATGGTGTTTGTCCTTCAATATGAGTGAAAGTGCCAATTAATAACAGCAAACAAACGATGCAGCGTATAGATTTCATGGTTCAGGTTTGATATGGTAAAACTGAAAACTTAATTTCGGTAGTAAAATACTACAATTTTTAATCTTTTCTGTTTTAAGTGTGTATTTCCAATTGTCGCAGTTTCAATCCATTAAAAACTAAATGAATAAAATGGAATAGTTGATTAAAATAACTTTATCTCCCTTCGGGTTGGGGCAAAAGCGGCAATTTGAAATGCACCCTGTTTTAAGCCTAATCTTTTTCAACAACTACTCTGAAGATTGTGCTGGCGCCATTATCGTTGTCAGCTACAAGGATTAAATGGAGAAAACCTGATGTTTCTTTTGCAATGCAAACGGATTCTATTTTTTGTCCTTTGAATTGATGATCAAGACCTTCAAGATCAATAATCTTTTCGGGGTTAATAGCTTTCCACTTTTTTTTGGAAGATAGATTTTTTACAATCCATAGATAACTTTTACCAATAGTTCCA
This sequence comes from Chitinophagaceae bacterium, assembly GCA_039927535.1. Lineage (GTDB taxonomy): Bacteria > Bacteroidota > Bacteroidia > Chitinophagales > Chitinophagaceae > JJ008. The sequence goes on from JBDSUW010000185.1 coordinate 1,357, forward strand.
TCATCTACCGTATTATAAGTTTCTTCTGTCGAAACAGAAAGAATAAGCTGGTCGCTTTTATTTGAATAACATATTCCCGATACACCGCTGAATTTTGAACTGTCATTATTTGTGCCGATTGCTATTGTAGAAATGGGAGCATCTCTTTGTTTTTCCCAGAAATTATCAGTTGTTATTATTAGTTTATTATTTGGGTAATTTTTATTTCCCCTGTTTGCCAGCAAGAAGCCTCCGGGAATAGTGCAGGAGCCTTCGATATTCAATTCTTTTATTCCATTTAGGTGTAATCGTTGGTAGAAAGTATCAAGATGAATAAATGTTTTTTCTTTTATAAATGGAGAGATAAGCCACCCCACATTTCGATAGGGAGAAGCAGAACCAGAACCCAAAAGCAGTAGTTTATTGTCTTTTGTTATACTGATGGATTCAAGGTCTGCCTTTAATGATTTTGAGATCCGTTGTGTTGAAAATGGGAAAAGAGAGATTGAGTCAATTTGATGTAAGCTGCTGTCTAGAATTAATAAATATTTTGCATCATCTCCAATGATATAGAATTTATTATAGAGTTTTTCTATACCAGATGCAGATGGATAGGAGGGGAATATTTTTACTTCTTCCAATACGTTTTTATTTCCGCAGGAAGTTATTGGAATTAATATGTATAGCAGAAAAAATATTCGAAATATTTGAACCACATAGGCAGATAGATACATAGAAAGGCACATTAGAAGCTTCATTCATCCGGCAATTGAGCAAATAAATTATTGACCAAGGTCTTTTGGCCTTCTTTGAATATGTTTACACAGTGAAAATTGATTAAAACTCCTTTTGGTTTTTGCAGCATCTGCATGTAAGAAAGTAGTATTGCGTCATGTACCGGCAAAATACCTTCTTGAGCTTTCAGTTCAACGCAAAGAACGTCTTCTATAAGAACATCTAGTCTTAATTCAGTGTCAAGTTCAAGTCCTTTATAGTTCAAAGGAACCCACAACTGATTTTTATATGATATGTCTCGAAGTGATAATTCTTTCAAAAAGCATTTTTCATATACACTTTCTAAAAGACCAGGTCCTAGTTGTTTATGAACTTCAATTGCACAGCCAATAACTTTATAGGTTAGTTCGTTTAGATATTTCTTTGTCATACTCATTAGCTATGTGTAAAACTATGTCCCTATGATACTATGTGGTTCAAATGAATAGGCTAATCAAACTTATTTTCCCAACCAGCTTTCTTCATTTTCTCTACTTTTTCTATCACTTCAGTATTCAGGGAATTTTTGTAGTCAGTTATTTTTTGAGAGATTGATTCGTCAGCTGTTCCTAAAATTTCAGCAGCAAGTATACCTGCATTTTTAGAGGCATTTAAAGCTACCGTAGCAACAGGAACTCCATTTGGCATTTGTAAGATTGATAAGACAGAATCCCAGCCATCGATGGAATTAGAAGATTTAACCGGCACACCAATTACAGGTAATGTAGTAACCGCCGCAACCATGCCAGGCAAATGAGCCGCACCGCCAGCACCTGCAATAATAACTTTCAGTCCTCTTGTCTTTGCAGTTTCAGCATACTCGATCATACGATGCGGAGTACGATGTGCAGACACAACGGTTACTTCATGCGGTATGTCAAAATGTTTAAGTATTTCGGAAGCAGACTGCATGATTGGTAAATCACTATCGCTGCCCATTATTATCCCAACTAATGGATTCATGTAGATTGTTTTGCCAAAAATACTACTTAATTATTTCCCCTTTAAGTCTTAGTAATTCGGTTTCCGCAAGTTTGGTATTATACCTTGCATTGATGAGCCTGGTTTGCGCATCTTCCAGGCTTTTTTGTGCTTCTTTCAATTGAATAAGTGTAGTTGAATTTAATTTATAAACCTCAAAAACGATTGCAACATTCTCTTTTGCATACACAATGTTCTCTTCCTCGAGAGCCAGTGATCTTTTTTGTAATTCATAATCCTTGTATGCATTAATAACACTTAAACTTAAAAGTGATTTTTGGTTTTCGAAGAATAATTGTTGGTATTGTATGTCAAGTTCGGATTGTTTAATAAGCCTTTTTGTAGTAAGGTTGTTTAATATTGGTACCGCAATTGAAAAGCCAATATTGCGACCGAAATTTCTGCTGAATAAAGGTTGAAACGGGTTGACAGTTGCTTTATTATTTGTGCGGTTGAATGTGTAGCCAGAATTAAGCGAAACTGTGGGGAAGCGGTCAGCTTTTCTTTCTTTCAATACAAGTCTTGCAATATCAATATTTTTCTGCGACATTAATAAATCAGGATTGTTCTTTTCTAAATTCTCCTGAATATCTCCAAGCGAAACATTCATATTGATGAGAATAGTATCACTTACGAGATATTTACTTTCAGGTTCAATATTAATTACCTGATTTAATTGTTCACTCAACTGCCCCATTAATGTTTCCTGACTCAGATAAGCTGCCTTTTGAGCATTTAGATCCACCTTGCTTTGCAATACATCGGGCTTGGCGCCCACACCGATATCAAGTTTATATTGGGAAAGTTTTACTCTTTCCTCACTTAATAGTATCTGATCAACAAGAGCCTTTAATTGTTGCTTCTGTCTTACAATCGCATAATAGTTTGTAATAACACTGGCAATGGTATTGACAATCTGTTGTTTTATTCCCAGTTCACCTAGTTTTACAAATTCTTCAAGTTTATCTCTCGTTGCAAACATCTTTAACCCATCAAAAACTACCCAATTTAATTGTAAGCCTCCATTATAGGTATTGGATTTGATATCATTTAATTTTCTTTCAGTACCGTCGGCAAATTTCTGTCGTTGATTATTGTTGTTATAAGTTCCTCCGAAACTGCCATTTATCCTAGGGAGGAAAGCCGCATTTCTGAAACTGTAATCCAAAGCTGCCACTGCGGAATCATTTTTTGAAAGCTGTATGGCATAATTATTTTGTAAAGCTGTTGCAATAGCTTCTTCAATCGTCAGTATCTTTTGTGCTGATGATGAAAGTGTAACAAGTAATAAAGTCTGTAATAAAATATTTTTCATTCTATTTATAAAAATTTAGACCTCTTCAATAATGTGTGATTCTTTTTTTGAATTAACACCAACGTATTTATCAATTTAACTTTTTTTCTTTTTGGTAGAAAGGAATGAATACATGGCTGGAATAACCAATAAAGTTAATACCAAAGAAAACATAATACCGCCAACGATAACTATACCTAAGGGCATACGACTGGTGGAAGAGGCCCCTAACGATAATGCTAAGGGCAAAGCACCTAATGACATGGCTAAACTCGTCATCAAAATAGGTCGTAAACGTTGTGTAGCCGCAAAAATTACTGCTTCTGTTTTATTCATTCCTTTTTCCTGGCTCTGATTCGCAAACTCTACAATAAGAATCCCATTTTTTGTGACAAGGCCAATCAGCATAATCATGCCTATCTGTGAAAAGATGTTCAACGTTTGCCCAAAAAGCCAAAGCGATAGAACTGCACCCGCAATTGCAAGAGGTACTGTAAACATAATAATCAAAGGATCAACAAAGCTTTCAAATTGCGCAGCAAGAATTAAAAATATTAGCAACAATGCTAAGATGAATGCAAAACTGGTGTTGCTGCTACTTTCTTGAAAATCTCTGGAAGATCCGGAGAGAGATGTTGCAAATGTTTCATCAAGCAATTTGTCCGCAATTCTTTCCATTTCCACTATGCCCTCTGCAATTGTTTTGCCTGGTTGCAATCCTGCAGAAACAGTAAATGATTTATAACGGTTGAAATGATATATTGTTGGTGGTGTGTTCGATTCTGTTGTAGTAACAAGGTTATCAAGACTGATCATTTCATTCCTGCTGTTACGAACAAATAATGTTTTCATGTCATTTGGTTCATCCCGGTCATTTCTGGCCACCTGCGTTAGTACCTGATATTGTTTTCCGTCTTTGGTAAAAAACCCAAGCCGTCGGTTACTATAAGCTAATTGTAATGTTTGTGAAATATCATTCACACTTACACCAAGCTCTGCTGCTTTTATACGATCAATTATTACTCTCAGTTCTGGTTTATTAAATTTTAAATCTACGTCGGCATTTAGTAATACTACACTTTGTCTTGTTTCTTCCAACATTTTTGGAATAATAGCGGTGAGTTTTGAAAAGTTATTATTCTGCACTACAAATGAAACAGGTTGTCCGCCTCTGCGGCTAACAGATATCGTTTGTTCTTCAACAGCAAATGCACGGCCTTCATTAAATTTTGGAAGATTTTTATTCACCATTTCCACAATTTCCTTTTGCGACCGGCTTCTTTCATTAGGTGGAACAAGTGTTGTTCTTACAAAACCTGTGTTTGCATTCCCAGAACCTGTAAAACCTGGAGAAGTTACTGTAAGGACTAATTGATTTTCAGGAACAGAATCCATTACAAAATCAGACAGGCGGGATACGAATTGGTCCATCGCATCGAAGGAAGTTCCTTCCGGAGCTGATAACTGTAACCTGAACTGGCTACGATCTTCCATAGGCGCCAATTCAGATTTTAATGTTCTGCCTACAAAAAATATGGCAGCACCACAAAGGCCAACAAGTATCCAGGCCATTTTTCTTACACCCATGAATTTTTTCAAAATAGATTGGTAAGAGTTTTCCAGCCAGCGGAAAAAAGGTTCCGTTTTATTATAAAACCATGAATGCTTATGCGGATTTTTCTTACTAAGCATTACGTTTAATACTGGTGTTAATGTAAGCGATACAAATGCAGAAATAAGAACAGCACCGGCCACCACAATTCCAAATTCACGGAATAATCTGCCGACAAAGCCCTGCATAAAAACAATAGGAAGAAAAACTACAGCTAAGGTGATGGAAGTGGCAATTACGGCAAAATAAATTTCTTTAGAACCTTCTACTGCAGCTTGCCATTTATTCATTCCCTTCTCCATTTTCTTGTAAATGTTTTCAGTTACCACAATTCCATCGTCGACCACAAGACCTGTGGCAAGCACAATGGCCAATAAGGAAAGTACATTTATCGTAAACCCCGCCAGATACATGATAAAGAAAGCACCGATCAATGAAACAGGAATATCTATCAACGGACGAACTGCAATTATCCACTCACGGAAAAATAAATAGATGATCATCACTACTAACAAAAATGCTATCATCAAGGTTTCTTCTACTTCAAGAATAGATTGCTTAATGAATTTTGTCTGATCCAAAGCGATGTTGATCTTTACATCCTCCGGAATGTCTTTTTTAATATCTTCTAATCTTTTATAAAATTCATCTGAAATAGAAACATAGTTTGAGCCTGGTTGCGGCACAATGGCTAATGCAATCATCGGAATGCCATCTCCTCTTAAAATAGATTCCTCATTTTCCGGACCAAGCACAGCTTCACCCACATCTCTCAATCTTATATCTGCACCATTTATATTTCTAATGATCAGGTTATTGAATTCGTCTTCTGTATTAAGTCTTCCAAATGTTCTTACCGTCAATTCAGTATTGTTTCCTGAAATTTTTCCTGAAGGTAATTCTACATTCTCCCGAAGTAAGGCTGATTGCACATCGTTTGCTGTAATGTTGTAAGAATTTAATTTAGCCGGATCGATCCAGATTCGCATCGCATATCTTTTTTCTCCCCATATTTGAATGCCGCTTACACCGGGAATTGTCTGCAGTCTTTCTACCAATACATTATTGGCGTACTCAGTCATTTCCAATTGATTCCGGGTAACACTTTGCACCGTCATTGATAAAATGGCATCGGAACTTGCATCTGCTTTTGAAACTACGGGATCTCCATCCAGATCATTAGGAAGTGAACGTTTTGCTTGTGAAACTTTATCCCGCACATCATTTGCCGCAGCTTCCAGATCAATACCAAGATCAAACTCAACATTAATATTGCTGCTGCCATTACTACTGCTCGATGTTATGTTTTTTATTCCCGCAATACCATTCACCGCTTTTTCTAAAGGTTCGGTAATTTGCGTTTCAATAATATCGGCATTGGCGCCAGGGTAGGAGGTACGTACACTGATATTTGGTGGATCAATTGCCGGATAATCTCTGATGCCAAGGAATCTGAAACCAATTATGCCAAATACCACGATTAATATGTTCAACACAATGGCGAGAACCGGTCTTCTTAAACTTATTTCTGAAATGTTCATACCCCAAACCCCAAAAGGAGAATTTTAAATTATTATTTATAGCTCATTGACAAGTGTTAATTGCTAATTGCTAATTGTTTATTGCCCATTGACAATCTTCCCAATCTTAATTTTCGTCTCCGGTCTTACACTTAATAAGCCAGTTACAACTACTGTGTCACCAGCACTTATTCCATCAATTATCTGCACTCTCGATGAATCCCTTACACCAGTTGTTATTTCAGCAAATATGGCTGTGCCGCTTTTATATAAAATAATTTTCTTTCCTCTTGCCTGAGGCAATACTGCTTGGGACGGTACTAATAATGCATTCGGATCTGGATCAAAACTTAGCTGCACTTTGGCAAAAGAACCAGGTAGTAATCCTGCATCTTTTCCAATAACTGCTGCTCTAACGGTAAGGCTTCTGGTATTTTCTGTAATATTTGATTCGGTTGCAATTATTTTTGCACCTAATTGTTTCTTTGAACCTTCAAAAGTAAAAGTGACTAATTGACCTGTTTTAATCTTATCAATATATTTTTCTGGGATACTAAAATCAAGTTTTAGTATATCTGTCTGGTTGATGACTGCAATTACGGTGGCGGGAGAAACATAAGCACCGGGGCTAATATTTTTCAAGCCTAATTTTCCGCTGAATGGTGCTCTTACTACAGTTTTTGAAATGCTGGTTTGCAAAATACCAATATCAGCTCTCAGGCTATTAACCTGTAACAAGCTTATATCATAATCCTGCTGGCTGATGCCCTGAATCTTCAACAACTGGGCCTGTCTATCTTCTGTTTTTTGTGCCAAAGCCAGTTGAATCTGAATTTTATTAAGCTGAGCTCTCAGATCACCGTCATATAATTTTGCAAGCATTGTTCCTTTGCCCACATATTTTCCTTCGGCTACGTTTAGTTGAACAATTCTTCCCGAAACTTCCGGGTGTATTTCTGCCACTTCGTTCGCAACAATATTTCCCGGCACTTCAATATTTTCCTGAAAAAGTTGAGGTCTTACGATGTAACCGTCAACCTGCATGACCGAAGTTTTTTGCGGTCCTCCAATAGGCTTTGAAGCGTCTTTTTTTTTCTTTCCGCTACAACTAACTAAGAAAAAAGATATTATTAAAAAAAATACTATGATTATTCTCATAAATGAATAGGTGCAATGGTAAAAAAAATATAGGCTAAAGATACCGGATATTGGGTCAAGTTTAGACGTCAAAGCCGCTGATTCATTTCGCTTAAAAACCGGCTAAGTATCAACGGTTTTATAATTGGATAAATGGTTTTTAGGATTTTACGAATAAAGTATTCTTCACTTTGTTGGATTGATGGATTAATTCCTGCCTTTCTTTGCTAAGAATTGTCACATGCCCCATTTTGCGGCCCGGTTTGGTCTGCTTTTTCCCATACAAATGAACAAAGGCATTTTCAATTTTCAATACTTCCTCTAGACCTTCATATTTCGCTTCTCCTGAAAAGCCTTCGGCACCGATAATATTGACCATGATGGAGGGAAGAATAGCATCAGTATTCCCCAAGGGATAACCAAGCATGATGCGCCAAAGCATATCAAACTGCGAACTATAATGTGCTTCGATAGTATGATGACCGCTGTTATGTACTCTCGGAGCCGTTTCATTCACTAAAACATTTCCATCTTTATCAACAAACATTTCAATAGCAAATATGCCTGGCGATTTAAAATTGCGGACTACAGCAAGTGCAATTGCTTCTACTTTCCATAAAGTTTTTTGTTCTAATTCCGCAGGGCAAAGTTGAAAATCTAATAAGTTGAGTTGATGATTAAACAACATTTCAACGGGTGGATATAAAGCGGTTTCACCTTTTGCGTTGATAGCTACCATTTGTGCAATCTCTTTGTGGATGTTCACCATTTTTTCAAGCACAGATGGAGCATCAAATCCTTTTTCAAGGTCTTCTTTTGTATTCAATAATTGAACACCTTTACCATCGTACCCGCCTTCGCCAATTTTATGCACAGCAGGTAAAAACTCTTCCTGTTGATTTAATTCTGCGGTATTATTTGTGACGATAAACTTAGGGCTTGGTATCTGATGTTGTTCGTAGAATTGTTTTTGCAGAATTTTATTCTTGATCGTTTTCAGCACCGATGGTTTTGGAAAAACTTTTACACCTTCCTCCTCCAATCTTTCCAAAGCTTCCACATTCACATTTTCTATCTCAATAGTGATTGCATCTAATCCTTTTCCGAAATTATATACGGCATCAAAATTTTTTATATCTCCGTTGGTAAAATGGTGGCAAAGATGTGCCGCTGGGCATTCATCATCATTTTCAAGCACAAATGTTTCAACCGGGTAATTGGCGGCTTCCTGTAATAACATTCTGCCGAGCTGGCCGCCGCCGAGGATTCCTATTCTTTGCATGGGCGCAAAGATAAGGTATGGTGTCCTGAGCGTAGTCGAAGGAATGAAGGAGTAGTATTTAGCCTGCACTGAGCGAAGTCGAAGTGCTGATACTATTATTTCAGGTCTTTATACTTGTGATGAGAAAGGTTTTTACATTGTGCTAACAACTGAAGGTTGTAATAATCCTGCTTTATAAGGGTAATTTTTTTAGCCCTTGTCCACCCTTTTAATTGTTTTTCTCTGTTGATTGCATCTTGTAAGAATGGAATTGTTTCATAGTATGCCAGAGCTAATGGCCGTCTTTTGAAAGTGTAGCAGGTCTCATAAATTCCTTCACAATGTTCTTCGAATCTTTTAATCAAGTCATTTGTCAGTCCAATATAAAACGAATCGTCTTTGCAGACGATTATATATACATAATATAATTCTTGAGGCTGGTTTGGATAAATCATGTATAAATTTACTATCCTCATAGAACATTTCGACTTCGCTCAATGTCTTGCAAAAAACCCCTTCGACTTCGCTCAGGACTTTTTACCTTTGCCCAATGCTTCCCGACTATCCACATAAACTTTTCACTGATCATCGCAGACATTTCAGTTTGCTGATGGAGGCACTGGCTATGGATAGCAATTGATTTTCCCCCATCCACTAAAGGGGAGTTTTGGCATTTTTTTCATACTAAATTTTTCACATCTAATTTAAAATTATGAGTACAACAACTCTTTCAAATAATACAACGGATCAGGAAACAGATTTTCTTCCATTGCATGGTACCGACTATGTAGAATTTTATGTGGGCAATGCCAAACAAGCCGCTCATTTTTATAAAACTGCATTTGGTTTTCAATCGCTGGCTTATGCTGGACCAGAAACAGGTATGATGGATAAAGTGAGCTATGTGATACGTCAGAACAAACTCACATTCGTTTTAACCACACCGCTAAGAACTAAAAACCCCATTGCAGATCATATTTATCAGCATGGAGATGGAGTAAAAGTGATCGCCTTAAAAGTGGATGATGCCAGAAGTGCTTTTGAAGAAACTACTAAGCGAGGGGCAAAAGCATACATGCAACCAGATGTTTTAAAAGATGATGCTGGTGAAGTGATATTAAGCGGTATTCATACCTATGGGGAGACTGTACATTTGTTTGTCGAAAGAAAAAATTATACTGGTGTTTTCATGCCGGGATTTAAAGAATGGAAAACGAATTACAACCCTGCTTCAACGGGTTTATTATATGTAGACCATTGTGTTGGTAATGTGGGTTGGAATCAAATGAATCCCTGGGTAAAGTTTTATGAAGAGGTGATGGGCTTCCGGAATATTCTGAGTTTTGATGACAAAGATATTTCCACTGAGTACTCTGCATTAATGAGTAAAGTAATGAGTAATGGTAACGGTTATGTGAAATTCCCAATCAACGAACCTGCAGAAGGAAAAAAGAAAAGCCAGATAGAGGAGTATCTTGAATTCTACAACGGCGAAGGAGTGCAACATGTTGCCATTGCAACGGCTGATATTGTAGCCACTGTAACGGAACTGCAAAAAAGGGGAATTGAATTCCTGAACATACCTGACAGTTATTATGAAACGGTGCTAGACCGGGTAGGAAAAATTGATGAAGACCTGAAGCCTCTGCAGCAATTAGGCGTTTTAATTGACCGGGACGATGAAGGATATTTACTACAAATATTCAGCAAACCACTTGAGGATAGACCTACGGTATTTTTCGAAATCATACAGCGAAAAGGTGCACAAAGTTTTGGTAAAGGAAATTTTAAAGCTTTATTTGAAGCATTGGAAAGAGAACAGGATGCAAGAGGGAATTTATAAACATCTGATTAGAACTGTTAATAACCCGGATTACACTCATTTTGCTTCTTTCATTTTGATTATCTTTATCAATAATTTATGAACAGGATGATACTATTATTAATCACCTGCCGTTAATTTTATTGAATATATTATGAAAAACCTGATTATTTGTTTTTTAAGTACTGTATTTACAATCACAACGATTGCTCAACCACCTTCCAAAGGCGGTACAAATTCCTATTCATTTATTGATTACCAGCGAAACTTTCCAAGACCAAGCGAAGCCTTTCAAAAAAAGGAGGATACGCTTCAAAAGCAGTTCGAAGCAAAAAAACTGGAGTGGCCGGCTAAGTATATGTATGTCCGGTCATTTAAATATGACAGCCAGTTAGAAGTGTGGGTGAAGAATGATTTGAAAGACAAATTTCAATTATTTAAAACATATAAAGTTTGTGCCCTTGCCGGAACACTCGGCCCTAAAAGAATGGAAGGTGATTTTCAGGTGCCGGAAGGGTTTTATTATATCAACGAGTTCAACCCCAAAAGCAGTTATTATTTATCACTTGGCTTAAATTATCCAAATGCTTCAGATAAAATTCTTAGTGATGCGATAAGGCCGGGAAGTGCAATTTATATTCATGGCAGTTGTGTAACGGTTGGTTGCATACCTATTACCGATCAGCAGATTGATGAACTGTATGTGCTGGCCGCATTTAGTAAAAGTCAGGGACAGGATTTTATACCTGTTCATATTTTCCCGGTACGATTCGACAAGGATAAAAGTGTTAAGTACCTTGAGACTCTTACTAAAACTGATACCAAGTTGAAAGATTTCGCAGATAGGATGGAAAATGCTTATGATTACTTTGAAAAGTATAAGCAGTTGCCGATTGTGTTAATTAATGAGAATGGAGAATATATAATAAATGATGCGCCACCTAAAAAGCGGAAAGAAATAGTGGAAGAGACTAAAGTTAAAAGACCTCCTGTTCAACATCGTACCAGAAATGTTGGCGTTTTAGTTGATGCCGTACATCAATGGCCGGAATTTCCCGGAGGTGGTGATGTATTTATGAAATACCTTGATAAAGTGGGTAAAGAAGTTGGCATATTTTTGCCAAAAGGAGTTGCGAAAGCATATGTGCAATTAGAATTTATCGTTGATAAAGACGGAGTGCCGGTTAACTTCAAAATATTGAAAGGGGTAAAAGACGGAGAGGAATTGGAAGATGAACTGATTATTCGTATGGAAGACATGGGTACATGGAAGCCAGCTACACTCCACGGAAAACCTGTTGCTAAAAAAATGATTCAAACAATAACAGTAGAAAAGCCTTAGCTTTTTATTTAAGCAATACCTGAATAGTATCTGTTGTTTGTTGTCGGAGAATAATAGTTTTATCCCTGGTCAATTCTTCAAACTTTTCTTTTGTGTAATGCCTTATTGTTAACAGCGAAAGGTCTTTGGTTACTTCTACATTCAAAAACTCAGATGCTTGTAGTGCCAGCTTCTCAATCTTTTCTGGCCAGCTATCCAATACACAGGTAAAATTAATAGCACCAATCTGTGTAAGATTTGGTTTTATATGTAATGATTCAAAGAGTTCATACAAATGTCTCACTTGATGATCTCCCACAAATGAAAAATCCTTTGTAGTTACTTTCAGCATTACTTGCTTTTCTTTTAATACAATTATTGGCGGAAGATTTTGAATTGGTTTATTATGTATTAATGTACCAGGAAGTGTTGGATCAATAAAGCATTTTACAATCAGTGGAATATTTTTGTTTTGTAATGGCTTAATTGTTTTTGGATGAATAACCTGTGCTCCGTAATAGGCCATTTCCACCGTTTCTTTATAATTCAGCTCGGCAATAGGTATTGCATCTGCAAATTGTTTTGGGTCGGCATTCATCACACTTTCTACATCTTTCCAGATAGTTACATTTTCAGCATCCAGCATATTTGCAAAAACTGCTGCTGTATAATCGCTTCCTTCTCTGCCAAGTGTGGTGCTTTCATTTTCATCCGTGGCGCCAATGAAACCCTGCATCAACACAATTTTATTTTCTTCTAAAGATGGTTTTACAATTTCCTCAACTCTTTGCTTAGTGAAGTTCCAATCAATTTCCGCATCTCTGAAATCGTCATCCGTTCGGATAATATCCCGAACATCAAGCCAGGTATTTTTTATTCCTATTTCATTCAAGTAAGCACTGATGATGGTAGTTGATAACAACTCGCCGGCGCAAACAACTTGATCGTAGTAGTAATCATACTCTCTTACAGGCTTATCATGCAAAAGCCATTCAACCTCAGTAAAAAAATCTTTTAACTGTTTTTCACAAGCAAGATAGTGAGTAACTAAAACGTATTTAGCTGTGGAAAGGTGTTGTTGTTTGATTTGATTGAATAACTGTAAGGCTTCTTCTTTTCTGTCTCCAACAAATGCGGCTACTACTTTTTCCAAAGCATTTGTTGTTTTGCCCATGGCAGAAACTATAACGACAATTTTTTCATTGTCCCAATGTTTCATTATATGACCCAGATTCAAAATCCTTTCCACACTGCTAACGGATGCTCCTCCAAATTTGAAAACCTGCATACTTTTAATTACTGATTTGATGATAAGTGTACAAATGTCGCCAAAATGTTTGCTTTTTTCAGAATTCTCAGGTTATTACTTGTTATACGATAAGTATTTATCAGTTTAGTCTAATATTTCTTGTATAATGCCGATGCTGCCACCCTTTACGCCTATGCAATTGGGCTACCTGCCTGCCGGTAGGCAAGGTTACGGGATGCATAATCGTTATTATTTCGTAGCTTTTTTAACTATCTCCCAATCCCTTATTTTTGTTAGTATCTAAATCACTTAAAAATGGATATAAACCGGAAAGTACAGACGCTTGATGAATTTACCATTCAGCAGTTAAGAGATTTTCCTCAGGCAACTGGTGAGCTTTCTAACTTATTGCGAAATATTGGCCTAGCTGCAAAGAGAGTAAATGTTGAAGTGAATAAAGCCGGACTCGTTGATATTCTTGGTGATTATGGCACTATAAATGTTCAGGGAGAAGAAGTTAAAAAAATGGATGTATATGCTAACGATCAGTTTACGGGAATTCTGCAGCATGGGATAAGTTGTGCAGGCATTGCCAGTGAAGAGTTGGATGAATTTGTAGCTTTTGATGATGCAAAAAGTGTGAACTCGAAATATGTTTGCCTCTACGATCCATTAGATGGTAGTAGTAATATTGATGTGAACGTTTCTATCGGTACTATTTTTTCAGTTTATAAACGACTAACGCCAATAGGAACTGTGGTTAAAGAAGAAGATTTTCTTCAGCCAGGAAATCAGCAGGTAGCCGCAGGCTATATCGTTTATGGATCATCCACCATGTTGGTGTATGCTACCAGAAGAGGAGTAAATGGTTTCACATTAGATCCTTCCATTGGTGAATGGGAACTTAGCCATCCCAATATTAAATGCCCCGATACAGGAAAAATATATTCTGTGAATCATGGAAATTACTTTCTGTATGATGAAGGCGTAAAAAAATATATAACTTCTTGTCAGAAAAAAGATAAAACGAACGGCGGTCCTTATACACAACGTTATATCGGCAGCATGGTTTCCGATGTTCATCGTAATTTAATAAAAGGTGGAATCTTTATGTATCCCGGAACAACAGACAGACCGGAAGGAAAACTTCGTTTGTTGTACGAGTGCAATCCTTTTGCTTTTATAATGGCTGTAGCAGGTGGAAAAGCTACTGATGGAAAAATCAGAATTCTGGATGTGGTGCCAACAGAATTACACCAACGTACGCCAATGTTTATTGGAAGTACATTGATGATGGAGGAATTAGAAACCTATCTTGATTAATTTTATTATATGAAAAATAAAGTTATTTCTGTAAAAAATCTTGTGAAAAATTACGGCAGCTTTAATGCCGTGAAAGGGATTTCTTTTGATGTGTATGAAGGAGAGATTTTTGGCTTGCTTGGGCCAAATGGTGCAGGCAAATCAACTACATTGGAAATAATTGAAACCTTACGAATGAAAACAAGTGGTGAGGTTATTGTAGATGGGCTTAATCTTGATAAATCTCCGGGGGAGATAAAAAAAATAATCGGTGTTCAATTGCAGTCCAGTGGTTATTATCCGGGATTAAATCTTACACAATTGATTGAACTTTTCTGCGGCTTGTATAACAGGAAAGTAGACCCGATGGAATTGCTGGATATGGTGAATCTGAAAGATAAGGCTAAAGCAAAAGTAAAAGAGTTGAGTGGCGGACAGAAGCAACGGTTCTCTGTTGCAACAACTTTGATTAATGAACCCAGAGTTGTTTTTCTGGATGAACCAACAACTGGTTTAGATCCACAGGCCAGAAGAAATCTTTGGGAACTTGTAAAAAAAATAAGAGAAAGAGGAACAACTGTCATCATTACCACACATTATATGGATGAGGCAGAATATTTGTGTGATAGAGTTGCTATTATTGATGATGGAAATATTATTGCATTAGACACACCAGATCAGTTAATAGATAATTTAATTGCATCCGGTTTTGACAGAAAGAAAGAAATGAAATTGGCAAACCTTGAAGATGTATTTATCGGATTAACAGGTCATTCGTTGAGAGAGGGGTAAAGGTTAACTGAACTCTGTTCAGTTAAAACACGGAACAGAGTTCCATTAGCCATGAGTATTCAAAATAAATTAAATAATATATGTCAGACAAAATTGAAGCGCAAAAAAAAGCAGGAACAGCATTTTTAGAAACGAATAAATTAGCCGACGGAGTTGTTGAATTACCAGTAGGTATTCAATATCTCGTACTAAAAGAAGGAACAGGTGCATTTCCTGATGCAAGTGAAACCGTAAAAGCCCATTATAAAGGAACTTTGTTGGATGGAAAAGAGTTCGATAATTCATTTAAACGAGGTCAGCCATTTTCTGCTCCATTAAAAGCATTAATAAAAGGTTGGCAAATTGCTTTACCAATGATGAAGGAAGGAAGTCATTGGCGTTTATGGATTCCATCAGAATTAGCTTATGGCGACAGAGGTGCAGGAAGTGATATTCCCGGAGGTGCTACTCTTGTATTTGAAGTAGAGTTATTAGAAATTGTAAAATAAAACTTTAATATGCCTTCAGCAGAAATTGATCTACGATATCCGATAGGTGAATATGAGCCAAAGCCTTTTTCTATTGAGCAAAAAGTGGAATGGCTGGCTGAAATAAAGTTTTTGCCAGTTCATCTTGAACATGCAATATTAAATCTTGATGAAGCACAATTGCAAACCCCGTATAGAGAGGGAGGGTGGACGGTGCATCAATTAGTACATCATGTTGCAGATAGCCACATGAATGCATACTGCAGATTTAAAGTAGCACTAACGGAGGATAACCCCACTATCAAAACTTACGATGAAAAGCTGTGGGCAGAAATGAATGATGTGAAAAAACTTCCGGTAAATATTTCTACTACTTTATTGCATGCTTTGCATACCCGTTGGTACGAAGCATTAAAATATGTAAGCGATCACGAATGGAATAACCGGACTGTTTTTCATCCGGAGCATAAAAAGACCTTACGATTATGGTATTTACTGGGAATGTATGCCTGGCACAGTAAACACCATGTAGCACATATTACTGCTTTAAGAGAAAGAATGGGTTGGTGATATAAATGTAATTATTAAAATAGTGTAGAATAACTTTATGGCAGACCTTAAATGGAAAACTCTTTCCTCCAAACAGCTTTTTAACGATAGGTGGTTCAAGGTTAGAAAAGAGGTTTGCGAAACTCCCGGAGGAAAAATTGTTGATCCTTATTATGTTTATGATTTTCCAACATGGGTTGGGGCAGTTCCTGTTACTGAAGATGGGAAGATAATTATGGTTCGGCAATACCGCCATGCTTTAGGCGAAACCTGTATTGAAATACCTGGTGGTTGTGTAGATGAAACGGATGTTGATTTCAAAGAAGCTGCGGCAAGGGAATTACTGGAAGAAACAGGGTATTTTTTTTCGGACTACAAATACCTTGGCAGGATTTCACCAAATCCGTCTACAAACAGCAACCTTTTGCATATGTTTCTTGCCACAGGCGGAAAGAAAATTGCTGAGCAGCAACTGGACGAGAATGAAGAAATAGAAATTGTATTGTTAAGTATTGATGAATTGAAAAAATTAATAAAAGAGAATAAGATTATACAGGCAATGCATGTAACCTGTATTCTATATGCTTTGGAAAGTCTTAATGAATTAAAGTATTAACTTCCCCAATCAGAAAAATACTTCCTGAAATTATTATTAGGTCATCTTGATGTGATTGCGACAATGCTGATTGTAAGGCCGTATTTACATCAGGAAATGAATTTCCTCTAAGACCGTGTAAAGTCCCGGATTTTTTTAATTCATTTTCATTAATTGCTCTTGGTATTTGGGATTTTGTAAAATAATAAATGGCATAAGGAGGGAGTAATTCAAGTATTTTGTCAACTTCTTTATCTTTTACCATTCCAATTATCAGGTGCAGATTTTTGTGTTCAGTTAATTCTATTTGATTTATTAATTGTTGTATTCCATCTGTATTGTGAGCAACATCCAGTATTACCGTTGGTGAAATCTGAATCATGTCCCATCTCCCATGAAGTCCAGTTATTTTTTTTGTATATCGGAGACCATTAAATATATCATTTTCAGATATTTTCCAGCCCTTTCTTTGTAATTGAAAACATGATTCCAATACAGTCAAAAGATTTTTATTCTGATAGATTCCCGTAAGTTCAAGGTGATATTTTTTATGATCTGTTTGGATTGTTTCTGAAACTTCACATATCAATTCATTTTTTTCCCAATAAAAATCTGCAATCATTCTTTTTTGTGATGCAAAACTTAGAGGTGCTTTTTTCTCTGCTCCAATTTTTTCAAAAACAGGTTTAGTTTCCGGAAGAAATTCTCCCACTACTACGGGAACTCCAGATTTTATAATACCAGCCTTTTCGAATGCAATTTTCTCCAATGTGTCACCCAGAAATTGCATATGATCGAAACCAATATTTGTGATTACAGATACTACGGGAGTAATAATATTTGTACTGTCGAGCCTTCCCCCCATTCCAGTTTCAATAATGGCAATGTCAACTTTTTCTTGTGCAAAAAAGTCAAAAGCCATCGCTACAGTAATTTCAAAAAAGCTGGGTTCCAGTTTTTCAATTTTTGGCTTTATTTTTTTTGTAAAATCAATTACAAATTCTTCACTAATCATGTTGCCATCAATCTTAATTCTTTCCCTGAAATCTTTTAAGTGCGGAGAGGTGTACAAGCCGGTTTTATAGCCTGCAGTTTGTAAAATGGCTGCCAGCATATGGCTTACGGATCCTTTGCCATTAGTGCCGGCTATATGAACCGTTTTGAATTTTTGTTGAGGATTATCGAGAACATTGCAAAGTTCAATGGTATTGGAAAGATCTGCTTTATAGGCTGCTGCACCAATTCTGCTGAACATAGGTAAGCGGCTGAATAAATAATCAATTGTTTGCTGATAATCCATATTGAACAAAAATAAGAAAGGGATGCTATGATTTGTAATCATAACATCCCTTCAACAAAATATTATTTCTTATTAGTTTACTTCAAAATTGAACTGCACAGTTACCATGGATTCATGATCTTTTTTATCAAAACGAATATTCTGAAGATATTGCATGATAGCTGTTTTATATGCATTGTTACTGCTCGAAGAACCTCTTGCTATGCTTATAAATTTTCCATTCCCTTCCGGGGAAACGCTGATATTGGCGTAGATTTTTGCTTTTTCCAAATCACCCTGGAAAGAATAATGACGGATAATTTTCCGGTCGCCGCCCGTTACTTTAGGGCCGCTGCCACTTCCGTTGCCAGAACCATTTCCACCGCCATTGCCAGTACCGCTTCCACCACCAGTTCCACTTCCAGTACCAACACCACTTCCGGTTCCACTTCCTCCAGCTTTGTCATAATCATCAGCAGATCCTCCACCACGGCCAGTACCCGTTGTGGTTTTTCCCAAAACAGCTTTTGGAACTTTTGGAGCTGGAACTTCCACAACGGGTTTAGGGTCAGCTTTTACAACAGATGTATTGGTGATCGTTGTTGCCTTGGGTTTTGTAGCAACAGGTTTTGTAATTGCAGGGCTATTAGGATCATTAAAATCCTCAATATCTTTTGAATCAAGATTCTCACCAGGTGTTGGAGGTGTATAATCCGCTATGCCGGCAATACCTGCAGCTTGAACTGGATTTCCACCACCGCCACCCCCATCTGCCAGCAATTCAGGCTCATCAGGAAGGTTTAACTCAACTTCAATACCAGGTTCATAAAGTGTTTTTGTAAACTCTGGTAATTTCCACTTAAGCAGAATCATCAATAATATTGCTGAAATAGCAAAACCAATCGTAATCAGGCTTGCCTGCCTACGATTCTTTGCTTCAAGAGATGCCGACATAGTGTAATAGTTATTCATACAAATTTACATTTTGATGATTCGGGGAGCAAACTATTATTGTTCACACCCGTTAATAACGATGCAAACGCCATGCAACTTGCATAAATACCTATTTATTAAATGTTAAAATGATTATGATAGCTATAAAAAACTAATTATTTGCGCCTAATAAGCCTTAACATATTAGTTACCCCGAATATAGCACCAAATCCTAGCAAGAACATTGTGTTTTCTTTAGCAAGAAAACTCTCATTATAAAAAAGTCTATCAATAATAATCAAGCTGAGTGTAGTAATAAAGAATCCAATTGAATTATATATTGTTAAAGCGGTTCCTTTCAAACCATCTGGTGCATATTGAGCTACTAAAGTAGAAAATTGTGGCGAATCCGGACTAACTGTAAATCCCCATATGAAAAGAATTAAAAGAAAGAAAGGCAGCGGAAGATTGTAAATAAAAGGAGAAAGAAAACAACACATGCCTGAAATAAATAAAGCTGTCATTCCCACTTTTGCGCTGCCCCAATATTTTGAAAGATATCCCCCCAGTACTGAACTAATACTGCCAATACCAATAATGAGAAAACTCAGTAAAGGAATATTTAAATCATCTTTATGTTTTGTAGCATATAATGCAAGTATTACCGGTAAGAAACCCCAGAAAGTATATAGCTCCCACATATGACCAAAATATCCGTAGGCTGATTGTCTCCATTTCTTAGATGAAAAAATTTTTCCAAAAGCATTCCATTGGAAGCCACCAATTTTTTTTCTGTATGGGCCATCACCAACAAAAAGAATCATGAGGAACCCACCAATTACAGCAAAAGTGGAAGTGTAATACAAAACGGATTTCCAGGGTAAAGCAAAATCCCTGTTTTTTAAAAGATGGGGAAACGCTGTACCCAGAATTAATGCGCCTAATAAAAATCCCAATGCTTTGCCTAAACCTTTTTCATACCAGTCGGCTGCAATTTTCATCCCTACAGGATAGATACCTGCAATAAAAAAGCCTGTCATAAAACGTAATGAAAAAAGAGATGTAGCATCCCTTGCAATCCATGCAACAGAAGAGTTAGCCAATGCTCCCAGTAAAGAGCATATAAAAAATAGTTTAACCGGAGAGTATCTGTCTGCTAATGAGAAGAAAGCAAAAAGTAAAGTGCCTGCAATAAATCCCAACATTACTGCAGCTGTAACATGGCTTACTGCATATTGTGATAAGCCAAGTGTTTGCTTCAATTCTGGTAATACGGCATTACCCACAAACCAAAGTGATGTGCCCGCAAATTGAGCCATTACTATGACCGGCAGTATTTTTTTGGGAACTGATGCTGACACTATTTTTTATTTAACACCTGAATAAACGATTTGATCTGGAGATTGGCAATTATCAAACCAGCAATTACTAAAACAAAACTATATAAATGAATCAACGATACACTTTCATTTAAGAACAGGACAGCTTCTATGCTGCTAAAAACAGGGATCAGGTTGCCAAATAAAGAAGCTCTTCCAGCACCTAAGTATGCAATTGACTTATTCCATAGTAGAAAGCAAATTACAGATGCGCCAAGACCGAGGTACATAATAACCCCTATGTTTTGAAAGTTTATTTCAAATCCACCTTTCGTATTTAACTCATATAAATAAAAAGGGAGAAGGAGAGCAGTTCCAATTAAGAAAATGGTGAACAGGTAATTTCTTGAACTCATTGCTGGAGGTTTCTTTCTTACACAAACATTATAGATAGCAAATGTAAAAGCCGCTGCAAGCATCCACCAATCGCCTTTTGTAAAAGAGAATGATAAGAGTGTGTCGATACTTCCTTTGCTCAGCAATAATAATATTCCCGAAATACAGATTAATATACCAATTACTCTTGTTAACGGAATAGGTTCTTTCAAAAATATTCTGGCAAGGATTACAGACATAATGGGGGAGGTGGTAGTGCCCAATAAGGCCATATTGATAGCTTCAGTAGT